>JASHSV010000120.1 GCA_030038535.1 Candidatus Acidiferrales bacterium | reverse complement strand
GGTCAGCGTGGGAGAGCTGGAAAGATCGGCCGCGGCGGGATCGTCCGCCAGCGCTTTGGCCAGGCCGAAATCCAGCAGCTTCACCTTCCCTTCCGGCGTCACCTTCACATTGGCCGGCTTCAGGTCGCGATGGATGATGCCGCGCTCGTGCGCATATTCGAGCGCCTCGGCAATCTGCCGGGCGATGGGCAGGGCTTCTTCGAGCGGCATGGCGCCCTGCGCGATGCGGTCCGCGAGAGTGGGCCCGGGAACCAGCTCCATGGCCAGCGCGCGCGAAGCGCCGGCCAGCTCCAGGCCATAGATCGTGGCGATGTTGGGGTGGTTGAGCGCGGCGAGCAGTTGCGCCTCGCGCTCGAAGCGGCTCATGCGCTGCGGGTCGCTGCCGAAGGCTTCCGGAAGGATTTTGATGGCGACGTCGCGCCCCAGGCGCGAATCGGTGGCGCGATAGACCTCGCCCATTCCGCCGGCGCCAAGTTTTTCGAAGATGTGGTAATGCGAGACCGTCTGGCCGGTGAGGGAGCGCGCGTCCGCCATCGCGCGTACATCTTAGGTTCCGCGCCGCCGCGGGTCAATCGCGCGAGGACGGGCGCGGCAGTCAATTTCTTCGTCCTGGCGGTGCTTTTGTCCTCACGCGCGGAAATTTGGGCGCAGAGCCGCGAAAGTGCCCTATGGATGGGGCAAAAAGGGGCATTTGGAGCAGGTTGTGAAGGGGTAAAGCGAGTTAACATAACGTGGAAAAAGCAGTGGCGAGTGGCCTGTCAAGGCCGGAGAAAAAGCAGATCCCTCCGCCGCAAAGTTCGCGACGTTCGGGATGAAAGCGCGGAAGCCCACCGCGGCGGGCGGCTCCTACCCGCTGGGGTCTTCGGGTATCATGAGCCAGCGATGAGTGGTGCCGCCAAGTCTTCCCGCGGTTCTCGCCGCGCAGTGCGCGACATCCTGCTCTACGGCCTGTGCGGGGGAGCGCTGATCACGCTTCTGAAGCTCACCGAGTACCGCTTTCTGGTGGTGGAGCATTCACTGGAAATCTACGGCGGTCTGGTGGCCGCGGTGTTTTCCGCGCTGGGAATCTGGCTGGGATTGACTCTGACCCGCAAGAAAACGCAGGTCATCGTCCAGCCCCTCGCGGCGGGCGCGCCAGCCGCCGGACCGTTTACCGCCGATGCAAGGCGCATGGACGAACTGGGCATCACGCCGCGCGAACTCGAAATTCTGGGGCTGATCGCCGCAGGACTGAGCAACCGCGAAATCGCCGACAAGCTGTTTGTGAGCGAAAATACGGTGAAAACGCACTCCAGCCGGCTGTTCGACAAGCTGGGCGCCCGGCGGCGAACCCAGGCGGTGCAGCTGGGCAAGGAAGCCCGGCTGATCCCGTGAAGCCTCGCCCGAAGGCATGATTTTGAGTCCTCGGCCGCAAAATCATACGAACGGGTGACGACAACGCCGGGGGGATTGCGGCAGATTCGCGCGGCAGGGCAGTCAAATCGGAACAAGGAGACTCGACTTCCATGAAAAAGACGGTGTGGATCTTTGGGCTGATCTCCGGGGGAATCTTCGCCGTGATGATGGTGGCGACCGTGCCGTTTGTCGACCGGATTGGGTTCGACAAGGGCTACATCCTCGGCTACACGACGATTGTGGCTGGAGCGCTGATGATATTTTTCGGCATCCGGTCGTACCGACAAAACGTTTCGGGCGGGCGGCTGACGTTCGGCCGGGGATTCGCCGTGGGGATCCTGATCTCGCTGGTTTCGAGCGCGTGCTACACGGCCGCCGGGGAGGTGATTTATTCCAAGTTCATGCCGGACTTTCCCGACAAGTACGCGGCCTACATGATTGAGAAGGCCAAAGCCGCTGGGGCAAGCCAGGCGGAGATCGACAAGAAAACAAAGGAGGCGAAAGACTTCAGGCAGATGTATGACAACCCGGCGTGGAGATTGCCGATGACGTTTGCCGAAGTGTTTCCGGTGGAGCTGGTGGTGACGCTGATTTCCGCCGCAATCCTGCGGAAGAAGGCCACGAGCCCTGTTACCTAGATAGGCCCCGCGCTGCGAACGGTTGCCATCGTTTGGAAAGCAAAAGCCCCGGGCGGCGGCTGCCGCCCGGGGCTAAAGGGGACTTGCCTGGCTGGACTTAATCTCCCGCGACGAGTTCCTGCTGAGCCGGCTGGGCCTTCGGCGCCGTGGCTGCCGGAGCCGGGGCGATGCCGTGCGTCGGTCCGCCGATCTGCACGAGCGACTCCGGCGTCTTTTTCAGCACCATTTCCTCGTAAATCGCGCGCACCTTCTGCGCCTCTTCCCAGGCTTTTTTGCGCCGGATGCGGTCTTCCTCAGCGGCGAAGGTAGGCCCATCGTCATCGTGGTGCACGCGGACACGCGCGGCATCTTCCGCGTCGATCTTGAGCGAGTGCTCGTAAGCTTCCAAGCCTACGCTGCGGCCCTTGGCGAAGATTTCGTGCTTGCCGTGCTCCTTGTACCACTGGGCCACGGTCGCGTTCTTGTGCATGTTCTCGATGATCTTGCGCCAGCCGATGCCGGTGTTGTAGGCGCAGAAGGAGATCTCGCCCTGTTGCGTGGCGTACGGAATGATGCACATCTCCGTGCGCCGGAAGTCGTAGTTGAACAGGTCCTGGAACCACATTCCGGCGATGAACAGGAAGTTCCAGGGGTCCTTGCGGCGCTTGATGGCGTCTTCGTAGGTGCGGTTGGGGTTCGAAGCGCCATACTTGGCGTCGGCGTTCTTGGAAAGCGCAAACGACTTGTCGAATTTCTTGAACAGATCGATGAGGGCGAAGCTCCTGGGCGCGCCAAAGGGCTTGTAATTCTTCAAGAGCGCCAGCGCCATCATGATGCCGCTCGCCTTCCGCCCCTGGCCCGCGTCGGTAATCGATTGCACGTCCTTGGTCAACTGCGGGATGTCCAGGAACGCGGGCACGGGCGCCCAGTCCTTGGTTTCCTTGTTGATCATCACTGCGGTGCCCACGCCGCAATTCGGATGGCAGCCGCAATTCAACTGGCCCCACTGCGCGTCCGGCCCTTTCATGTGGTCGGCAAAATCGCTGAACGCGCCCATGAGCGAAAT
>JASHSV010000119.1 GCA_030038535.1 Candidatus Acidiferrales bacterium | reverse complement strand
AAACCACCACCATCGGCGTCCGCACCTGGGAGGCCCGCCGCCGCGTTCTCGCTCGCGAGATCGTGCCGGTCGAAACCCCCTACGGCGCCATCCCCGTCAAAGTCTCCCGCCTGAACGGCCGCGTTCTGAACGCCGCGCCCGAGTTTGAAGAGTGCCGCCGCATCGCCCTCGATCGCGGCGCCCCTCTCAAACAGGTTTTGGCCGCGGCCGCCGCCGCTTTCCAAAAACGCGCCGGGGACGATACACTGTAATTTGCGGGGGGGATTTGGCGCGCCTGTAATCGCTGGGGTTCGCAACAGCGGGGAGAATTTGTCATTCCGGACCCCGGCGATTCGCCTCGGGTGAGGAATCTGCTGTTGCAGTCTTCGCTCCGCGCCGCCGCTCTTAAGGTCGGTCGAAAGTTTTACAGGGGGAAAATTCGTTTTGCCGAAGTATTACCTCACCACGCCGATTTATTACGTCAACGCGCGGCCCCACATCGGCCACACCTACACCACCATCGTGGCCGATACCATCGCGCGCTACCGCCGTATGCGCGGCGACGACGTGGTGTTTCTCACCGGCACTGACGAGCACGGCCAGAAGGTCGAACGCGCCGCCAAATCCGCCGGCGTCACTCCCCTCCAGTACGCCGACCGCATCTCTGCCGAATATCGCCGCCTCTGGGATCAGCTCGATCTGCGCTACGACCGTTTTATCCGCACCACCGAGTGGCGGCACGAGCGCGCCGTCCACAATCTGCTCCTTAAAGCCCGCGACGCCGGCCATATCTACAAAGGCTTCTACGAAGGCCTCTATTGCGTCTCCGACGAATTCTACGTCGACGAGCCCACGCCGGAAGGCAACTGTCCGATCTGCGGCCGCGCCCTCGAAAAAATCCGCGAGGAAAACTACTACTTCAAGCTCTCCGCTTTCACCGACCGCCTTCTGAAGCACTACGAAGATCATCCCGAATTCATCCAGCCCGAAGCCCGCCGCAACGAAGTCCTCAGTTTCGTCCGCAGCGGCCTGCGCGACCTCTCCGTCAGCCGCACCTCCATCAAATGGGGCATCCCCTGGCCCGACGACGAAAAACACGTGATTTACGTCTGGTACGACGCCCTTACCAGCTACATGAGCGGTGTCGGCTACGGCGACGACGAAATCCAGTACGAAAAAGTCTGGCCCGCCGATCTGCACCTCATCGGCAAAGAAATCATCCGCTTCCACGCCGTCTATTGGCCCGCGTTCCTCATGGCCGCCGACGAGCCCCTCCCACGACAGGTCGTCGCCCACGGATGGTGGACCTTCGAAGGCGAGAAAATGTCCAAATCGCGCGGCAATATCCGTCTCGCCCAGCCCGCCGCCTCTGTTCTCGGCGTGGATGCGCTTCGCTACTTTTTGCTGCGCGAGATGGTCTTTGGCCAGGACGGCAGTTTCTCGCTCGATTCTCTCGTCGGGCGCTACAATTCCGACCTCGCAAACGGCCTCGGCAACCTCGCGAGTCGCGTTCTCACCATGCTCGAGCAGAATTTCGGCGGCCTGATTCCCGAACCTCCCGCGGCGGCGCCAAATCCGTTCGCCGACGAGTGGCGCGAGGCTGCGCGCGCCTACCAGCAATCGTTCGACGCTTTCGCCTTCTCACAGGGCCTCCAGGAGATTTGGAAGCTCGTCGCCTCTGCGGATAAATACCTGGCAGACACAAAACCGTGGTCGCTCGCCGCCGATCCCGCCCGCCGCGACGAGCTCGCCTCCGTGCTCTACAACTCTGCTGAACTGCTCCGTATCGTCGCTGTGCTCGCCTATCCCGTGCTACCCCATTCCGCCGACAAGATCTGGGCGCAGCTCGGTCTGCGCGGCTCAATCTCTTCTCACCGCCTCGAAAACCTTTCCTGGGGCGGTCTCCGCCCCAGCGATCCCATCCAGAAGGGCGACGCGGTTTTTCCTCGTGTTCAGAAGGAAGAAGCAATCGAAAGGATGGAGCAAATGGAAGAACAGATTCGCGCCGAAGGCGCTCCCAAGCCCGCTGAACCTGCAAAGCCCGGCCCGGCCGCCACTCCCGCGCCTGCCGCGGGCCTGCCTGCCGCCGCCGGCGATGGCAAAATCTCCATCGATGATTTCATGAAAGTCGAGCTCCGCGTCGGCGAGATCAAATCCGCCGAACGCATCGCCGGCGCCGACAAGATCCTCAGGCTCATGGTCGACATCGGCACCGAAGTTCGCCAAATCGTCGCCGGCATCGCCCAGTTCTACGAGCCCGAGAAGCTCGTCGGCCGCCGTGTCATCGTCGTCGTCAATCTCGCGCCCCGAAAGCTCCGCGGCGTCGAATCCAATGGCATGGTCGTCGCCGCCACCGTCGGCCCCGAAGGACGCCCGGTTCTCGCCGGCTTCCACGAAGATGCCCCCGTCGGCTCGCGCCTAAAGTAGCGTTGGGGTCCCGCGCCAGCCCCGTCATGGAACTCATCGACTCCCACGCCCACCTCGACTTCCCGGACTTCGACCCGGACCGCGACGCCGTCCTCTCCCGCGCCCGCGAGGCCGGCGTCTCCACCATCCTCGCCATCGGCAGTGCCGCCGGCCCCGAAAAACTCGATGCCGCCCTGCCATTCGCCGAAAAACACTCGTGGATTTACGCCACGGTCGGCATCCATCCCCACGAGGCCAGGCTCGCCACCCAGCGCCACCTCCAGGAAGCCGAAGCCTATGCCGGCCATCTCCGCGTCATCGCCTGGGGCGAAATCGGCCTCGACTATCACTACGACCACTCCCCGCGCGACGTCCAGCACCGCATCTTTCGCGAACAGCTCGCCATCGCCCATCGCGTTCGCCTGCCCGTAATCATCCATTGCCGCGAGGCTTGGCCCGACTGTCTCGCCATTCTCGAAGAGGAGCAGGCCGGCTCCGGCTTTGGCGGCATCTTCCACTGTTTCAGCGGCACGCTCGATGACGCCCGCCGCGGCCTCGATTTGGGTTTTCGCATCTCCTTCGCCGGCAATCTCACTTATCCCAAATCGCAGCCGCTGCGCGACGTCGCGGCCGCCCTGCCCCTCGATTCCCTTCTCATCGAAACCGATTCTCCCTTTCTCGCTCCTCAGGGCCTCCGCGGAAAGCGCAACGAGCCCGCCCACGTCCTGGCTGTGGCACGGACGCTGGCTGCTGTGAGACACTTATCCGAAGACGAAATTGGCGCCCTGACTTCTGCAAACTTCCGCGCACTGTTCCGGCTGCGGGGGCCGGCAGGGGAAGAAGCAGGGTCGGGGGCCTCCGGCGTGGGAGGGTGACATTCCGCTTCAGACCACTCGCGAGATTTTCGATCTAGTGCGCGACGACCTCGCTCTCGTCGAGCAGGAAATCGCCACCCAGAACTCGGAAGCGATCCCCGCCGTCGCCGAGGTCGGCTCCTACGTCATCCAGGGCGGCGGCAAGCGCCTGCGCCCTGCCCTCCTGCTTCTCTCTGCCGGCCTCTGCGGCTTCCGCGGCAAGAGCGCCATCCGCCTCGGCGCCGTCATGGAGATGATTCACACCGCCACGTTGATTCACGACGACGTGATCGACGAAGCCGGCCTCCGCCGTGGCCGCCCATCAGCCAACTCGCGCTGGGGAAATCACCGCAGCGTCCTCGCCGGCGATTGGCTCTACATGCAATCCTTCCAGCTCGCCATGCGCGAGCGCAATTTCCGTATCCTCGATGTTCTCATCGAGCTTACCCAGAACATGGTCGAGGGCGAACTCCTCCAGCTCGATCTCATTGGCCGCATCGACGTCACTGACCGCCAGGCCATGGAGCTCTCCTACCGCAAAACCGCCTGCCTCTTCAGCGGCTGCGCCCAGTTGGGCGCCGTCCTCGCCGCTCAGGACCCGGAAACCGAGCAGGCCATGGCCGACTACGGTCGCTTTGCCGGTCTCGCCTTCCAGCTCGTGGACGATTTGCTCGATTTCACGTCCGACCCTTCGAAAATCGGCAAGCCCGTCCTCAACGATCTGCGCGATGGGAAAGTCACTCTGCCGCTCATCTACGCCCTCGCCGACGCCGGCCCGGAGGAACGCGATCTCGTCGCCGCCGTTCTCGCCGAGCGCGCCTTTGCTCCCGGCCAGCCCGAAAAGATTCTGGAATTCGTCCGCCGCGGCGGCGCCATCGAACGCGCCCGTGCCCTCGCTCACGACTACGCCGCGCAAGCCAAAGCCAGCCTTCCCGGTTCACCCGACAATGAATACCGCCGCGCCCTGTTCGCCGTCCCCGATTTCCTCCTCGACCGCGAAAACTAGGCCGTACCCCGTCGTCAATAATGGAACCGGTACCGGAACTCCGCATAAATCTGCCGCGGATCGTTCCAGTGAAATCCACCGAACGTCAGGCTGTTGTCCAGTTGCACGCGCCGGTTTGCCACATTCAGCCCCGTCACCGAAATCGTGTACTTCTCCGCGAACTCTTTGCCCGCTGAAAGATCGAACGTCGTGTGCGCCGGCAGGTACGGCCCCGGATATTGCGCGTCCGGCATTCCAAAAAGCCCGTTCGTGAATCCGGACCCGTAATACACATTCGTCGCCGCGTACGCCTGCCACGGCAGATTCGCCGTAAACCCGAAATTCAGCGTGTTCCTCTGATCGTGGTCAACCGGCGCGTATCCCGGCAGTATATCCAGCCCGCACGAGGGCATCACGGGCGCCGGGCAGATCAGTCCTCCCGTAATCGGCGCCGTCGCCTGCGCGATTTGGTTCGCGTACGCCAGGTGAAATTGCCCGCGGTGCCATACGCGCGGCGACCGCAGTGTCAGCTCCCACCCCTGAATCAGCGCCGCGTCCCATGTGATCGGCCAGAATAGGTTCGATTCCCCGATGTTATTGTGGTCCAGCCAGTTTCTCGCGAATGTTTGATACGTGTCCGCGTCCAACACCCACCCGCGATACGGGATCGTCACGCCAAATTGGTGCTCTTCATCTCGTTCCCCGTGCAGCGGAGCAAACGTAAAATTCTGGCTCGTCGCCAGCCCCTCGAGCGCTCCAGTTGCCGTCACCAGCGGTGGCGCCTGGTAATAGTGCCCATAGAATGCGCGGAACACCCAACCGAGCTTCGGCACTCTCACCGCGAGTCCCACGCGCGGGTCCGTCGCGTTTTCCACGATGTCCGCTGTGAAATGCGACTCTCGCAGCCCGGCGATGATCGTCAGCCACGAGGTCGCCTTGAACGTGTCGGTCACGAACACGCTCGCCAGGCCCCCGTTCACGCCTATCGAAGAGGCCGGAAAGTTCGGACTTCCATCCGTGAACGTGTTGTTGAAGTAGTTGTACTGGTGCTGCCCGAATCCGTACACTCCGCCTTGAAAATCGTTCTGACGCACGTTCCAGTCGATCGCTGCCTGCACGCCCCCGTAATTCGCCGCCTGATCCGCCGTGGAGATCACCGGAAAGTCGTTCGCCCCGCCTTCATACTCCGCCTTGTTGTAATGATAGAAAGGCGAAACCGTCAGCAGCAGGTTGGGATTGAACGTGTGTACCCACGAAAGGGCCACATAGCCGTCGTACTCGTGCTCGCCGTCCCTCAGCCCGTAGCTTGGCGACTCCCCTGAAGCTTCGAGGATCAAGTTTCCCGTCGAGTCCGGGTTCGGGTCATACGGAATCTGGTAATAATCCGCGCGTAGTGAGGTCACCACCCGCAGTTGGTTCTGCGAGTCAACGTTGTAAATGAACGATCCGAATCCCCCGTAGCCGTTCTCCGCATCGTGAAACACCTGCGCGATCGGCGTCTGCAGCCCGTAATTGCTCCGGTTGCCGTTCAGGCTCGCGTAATAGGCAAACCGCTGCGTGTGTCCCCCGCAACTGATTTGATCGTTTGTCTGATAAAAGTTCCCCAGGCTGGTCACCAGGTCGCATTCCCGGTCGCGTTCAAATCCCGTTCGCGGCACCACGTCGAAGATTCCGTACGTCCGGTCTCCGTATCCCGCCCCGTAACTGCCCCGCTGCACCTCGAGATAATCGATGTCTTTCGGATCAATCTGCGGCCCCAGATTGCTGGCGATATTCGTGTTCGGGATCGGCACTCCGTCGATCAGCCACTCTACCTGGTGTCCGCCGCGCATGTGCAGCATGTCATGCGTCACGTATGCCGCTGGTACGAAATCAGTGATCATCTGCAATCCATTCGAACGGTCGGCCCCGGGCGTCTCCGTGATGTCCGCGCGCGCAACCAGCGTCGTCGGCGTCACTGTATCGGTCGTCGCCACGTCCTCCTGCGCCGCGGAAGTCACGGTCACCGTTTCGCTCAGCGGTGCAACCTTTAACTGCACGTGCAAGACGGGCGACGTGCCCGAGACCACTGTTACCGCCTGCTGCTGTGTGGCAAATCCCTTTTGCGCCACCGTCACCACGTAATCGCCCAGCGGCACCGCCGTGAACAAGAACGCGCCCTCCGAGTCCGTCTCCCCCGCCTCCGTCCACTCAGAAGTCGCCGATTTCAGTTTCACCGACGCTCCGGCAATTGGCCGGTGCTGCGCGTCGTGCGCAACTCCTCTCACCGTCCCGAACACCGTTGCACGGATCGCACCCGGTTCTATCAGCGCCATCATCGCGAGACACATCACAATCGCCCACACTCTTCTTCTCGGCTCCATGTGCCCTTTCCTTTCCGCGTGGCCGCCTTACGGCATTTATGCGGTGCGCGCGAAGTTCCGCGCGGATGCGCAGATTCCCCGCGCCCCGCTTGGGGACGCAGGAATCGCAGTTCCAAATTTCCTTCCCTGGGGAGTGGATTAGGCCGCGAGACGCGGAGGTTCAAAAGGGGTCGGCAAGAATCCATGCGAAAACGCTGGGGAAACTGTCTTTAGGGGGTCGCGCACTGCCGCTGGCATCGGGATCGCCGCACCCGCGCTCAGCACGCCTCGTGGCAGCGGCGCCGGATGCCACTGGCTGGCCTGACCATTGCACTGCGCGCTCGCGTTGCATTTCGACTCGCGCTCGGGTGCGGCATCGGCGTGGTGGCAATGCATCGGCTCGTCCGATTCCGTCGCTTTCGCGTGTTTCGCGTGCATTGGGCAAATCCCGGATTTGCAGCAGTCCGGCTCGCAGCAGCAATTCCCTGCGGACCAGCCGGAGATTGGTCCAGTCACCAGGCAAACTAATGCGAGAATGGCGATCGCTCTCCGCACGGGCCTCACTCTACCACACCCGCCCGAAGTCCCGAAACCTGCGTGATTGATTCGCGCCTGCCTTGCGGCTACTCTTTCTCCGCGCAGCCGGTTCGCCGGCTCCCGCGCTTCCGGGCCTGCTGATGGCGCCTTTCAAATTCATCTATCACCCGGGCTACGATCTCCATCTCGGTGAGCACGTATTTCCCTCACAGAAATACCACCTCATCCACGAGGCCCTTCTCCGCGATTCCATCGCCCACCCCGCCGACTTTCTCTCTCCGGAACCCGCCTCCGACTCCGACATGCTCCGCGTCCACACTTCCGATTGGGTGCACAAATTGAAGACCGGCCACCTCAGCCTCCAGGAGTTGATGCACCTCGAAATTCCCTGGTCGCGCGAGATGGTGGATGCCGTGTGGCTGGCCACGGGAGGCG
Source organism: Candidatus Acidiferrales bacterium (assembly GCA_030038535.1). Taxonomy (GTDB): domain Bacteria; phylum Acidobacteriota; class Terriglobia; order Acidiferrales; family UBA7541; genus JOPF136. The sequence continues at coordinate 1,876 of JASHSV010000119.1, read as the reverse complement.
CTATCCTCGCCGGCGTGCGCGCCCTCGCCGAGGGCTTCTCCGCCAATCTCGCCGGCGGCCTTCACCATGCTTTCCCCGATCACGGCGAGGGCTTCTGCGCCATCCACGACGTCGCCGTAGCCATCCGCCGTCTCCAGGCTGACGGGGCCGTGCGCAAGGTCATGGTCGTCGATACCGACGTCCATCAGGGCAATGGCACCGCAGCAATCTTCCGCGGCGACCACTCGGTCTTCACATTTTCCATCCATCAGGAGAACAATTATCCGTTCCCCAAGCCGCCTTCGTGCATCGATATCGATCTGGCCGACGGCACAAGTGACGACGACTACCTCGCCATCCTCGAAAAAAAGCTCATGGAAGCCTTCGACGAGTTCCACCCCGACATCCTCTACTATCTCGCCGGCGCGGACCCGTATCGCGAAGATCAACTCGGGGGTTTGTCTCTCACTATTGAGGGTCTCAAGCGCCGCGACCGCCTCGTCTTCGAGCACGCTCGCCGCCTGAGCATTCCCGTGGTCACCGCTCCCGCAGGCGGCTACGCCCGCCGTACAGATGACACCGTGCGCATTCATGTCAATACGATTGTTGCCGCTATGGAAATCCTGGGAAGAGCCCGCGTATCCCCATGAGCCAGACCTGGCGCTCGCGCACGCGCCTCCCCTTCGCGCATCGCCGCGCATTCTGATTCTTGTCTTGGCTGCTCGGAGTTTCCGCGCTACGGATGGGCGACGGGACCGCCCTTGCCGCTCAGCACCGTGCTGCAACCGCACTTCGTTCCGCTGCTCTCCACCGGTACCACGATGGCCGGCACGATCACCGCGCCGATCACCGTCGCAAGAATCAAGAAGCTGTGCGAGACGCCCGCTGCGGTCCCTACTGCCGCGCCGCCTCCGGCTCCCCCTTGCAGCGAGGTGCTGTTCACGTTTTCCGTGGCCGTCGAGGGCGGCGTCGGCACGGGCTGCGAGGGTGGGTCGCCGTCGCGAATCGCAGACGTGAAGCCGGCGGCCACAACCACGCACGTTCCCGTCCGGTTGCAGAAGTTCACCGACCCTTCCGTCACGCTCAGCGTCGTGATGTCGTTGCTGAACGTCAGGTCAAACTCCGTTCCCACCACGCCGGCTACCGCGGTCGGCGTACGCACCTCGAACGACGCTCCGGGCCTGGCCAGCCGTATTGCGCTCGCCCGCAGCCGCCCGTACGCCAATTGCACCTGCGTACGCTGGTTCGCCGCGTCATGTTGCACGACGCGCAAATTCGAATTCGATCCCACGTTCAATATCGAGCCGTCGTCCAGCGATATGCGCGCCCGCCCGTTCGTGTCCGTCTGGATTGTGTCGCCCCACACCACTTTTGCCCCGGGATTCGCCAGTTGCACCCGCAGCCCGTGTTGCAGGTTCACGTTCGGGATCAAACGCGAGATTGTTCCTGCGCTCTGCCCCTGCTGCGCCCAGAGCGGCGCCGGCAGCACCAATGCCGCCGACGTAAGCACAGCCAGGAACCACCTCACATGGGACGCTTTCTTCATTGGGCCACCCTCGCTCGGAAGTTGAGCAACTCCCCGGCTCCTTTAACTCTGTTACTTCAATCGCAGCCTCATGTCAATTGTCTTTCTCGCGTGTACTGCGTCCGCGGCACCACATTCCTGCTGATCAGGCACGTGTCGCCCGCACGTTTTCGCTCGACGGACTCTTCCAACCAGCCCCCCCGCCCGCCGGCTCGCTTAGATCACGTGCACGGTAAGCGTCAGCGTCGTCTTCACACCCCCCAGCGCGGTCCCCACCAGTTGGATCTGATACACACCAGCCGGCGTCGTCGGCGCCCCCGGGATCGCCGGCGCCGGATTGTTCACGCACGCCGCCCACGTCATCACCAGCAG
>JASHSV010000118.1 GCA_030038535.1 Candidatus Acidiferrales bacterium | reverse complement strand
AGCGTGTCGGCGAGCTGCTGCGCCCTGTCCTGCTCGCGCTTTTCTGCCGCGGAGATGATGGAGTTCTGCGAGGCGATGGTGGCGGACATCTGCGCGCGGTCATCGCGCTCTTGGAGCCAGGAGCGGAAGCCCACGCCGCCTGCGCCGAGCGCGATGAGCAGAGCGATGGCCGCGACTCGGCGTTCGGCGGTGCCAAGCAGCGACTCTGCCGGCTGCGTGATGGGATTGGCGGTCATGGCGCGAGCCACATCCGGATGCGGCTGAAAACCACGCTCACTGCGGCGGCCACGAGCGCGGCGAATATCCCGGCCGCGCCTCGGATGCGCGCGAGCTTCTTTTCGTGGTCGTGCAATGCCCTTTCGTGTTCGTGGAGCGTGCCGTTGATGCGCTCCAGCCGCTCGAGCATGCGTTCGTGCTGCGTTTCGATTCGCGCAAGACGGTCAATCACCTCGACGCGAAAGTCGTCGAATTTTTCCTCGAAGAACGAGTCCTGCATCACGGTAGGCCCCCAGGGTCAGACAGAGACGGCCCCGAGCGGGCCGAACATTTGCGCGCGCATCGTGGTGACCGTGTCGATCGATTGCATGCCCGGCACGGGGGGCGGCGCGGGGCCACCGGAAGTGGACGAAGCCGGCGCCGGAGTTGCCGTGGGCGTCGCGCTCGCGGGCGAGGCGGGCTGGTACGGCACGCCGCCGGGCAAATCCGGCGCCTGCATTCCGGATTGCAGCTCGAATCCGCTCGTCCCTGTATTCACGCCGAAAAGCGCGTTGGCCAGTCCGACGCCGATGGGGCCGAAGAGTGGCATCGCCGCGCCTCAGAAAAGTCCCATGGCGGCGAGTCCGAGGCCGCTGATGGGGCCGACCAGGTTCATGCCGTTGTTGGAAATTCCGGCGCGCGTGGAGAGCAACTGGCCCACGTCGCCGAGACCCGAGGCGAGCAGGCCGGTGTCCACTCCGTAGAGCGAAGCGATGCCCTGCAGCCCTTGCAGCATGTTCTGCTGCTGTTGCTGGGCGAACTGAATCTGGTTCTGCTGCGCGGTGGAGGCGGACTGCTGCGCCTGCGCGCGGCCCAGATCGTCGAGCAACGCGCCGTAGCCTGCGGAGTTGTTGGTTTGCGCCACCTGATTCGCGGCGCTTTGGCGCAGGGCATCGAAGGCGGAGTTGATGGCGCCCTGGCTCTGGCCGGTGATGGCGGCCTCCTGCTGCGGCGTGTAGCCCTGCGTAAGCAGTTGCTCGTATTTCGGCAGGAGCGTGCTGCTCAGGTTTTGCGTCTCGCTCAGGAGCTGCTGGTTGATCTGGTCCTGCAGCGCGGTTTCCTGGTCGATATCGGAACGGGTGGTGGAGGCGGAGCGGCCCATGTGAGTTCCCTTTCGTGTTGTGATCGGTGAAAAGCGGATACCGGCGGTCAGACGCGGCGCGTGAAGGCGGCCCAGGCGTCGCGCACCCAGCCGAGACGGCGCAGGCGGCGCCCGAAGGCGCGTTCGATGCGCGGCGGAATCCAGCAGGTCGCGTCCTCGAATCCCTGCGCGCGGAGCGTCTGCCGCATGGCTTCGTGGAGCGCGAGCAGCCGTTGCCAGCGTTCCTGCGGCGTGCCGGCGCTCGGCTGCGCCAGCAAATACACTTCGCAGGTCACACGGCCGAGCGCGGCCATCAGCGGGCGGCCCGCATCGTCTTCCAGCACCAGGCGAGTAAGGAAGAGCTGGTTCGAGAGATCCGGGAACGGGTAGTCGAAGCCCTGGGCGGCATGAATTTTGCGCAGAGCGGATTCGTCTGCCGGCGTGTAGTCGCGGATGCGCATGCGGGACGAATGACGAAAATTCACGGTCAGAAAATCGCTGACCCTGGCTACCTGGGCGTCCAGCCGTGTTTCTCGAAGGCCGCGCGGATGCGCGTGGCGCGATGGTCGGCCTGGTCGACGAGCGCGGCGATCGCGGATGCGACGTCAATTTCGCTGCCGTCGGGCCCCAGCACGTGAATCGTGTGCACGCTGCGCGCGCCGAGATCGTCTTCGATCGAGACGACGATCGCGCCGGCGTGCGGATCAAATGATTTGTCGGTGATGCGCGCGGACATGCGTGCACAGTCTTCAGCAACAGATGGGGTTGTGGTGGCAGGGCACGATCCGCCTCCCGAAGTTTCGGGAGCGGATGCCCCTATAGAGAAAACGCCTAATCCAGAAAGCGGCCGCCGTTGCCGCTGCCCGAGCCGCCGCCGCCCGAGCTACCCCCGCTGCCTCCCGGCGCCACCGTGGTGGGCCGTCCGACGAATACGTAATTGTCGTTGACAGCCTGCGACTGCTCGGTGAAGGCGAGATAGGCGGAGCCGCTCCAGACCACGTAATACACCGTGCTATAGGCGAGGCCGGTGATCGTGCCCGCAGGATACGTCTCAGTTCCCTGCCCTGAATACCGCGTCCACGACGAACCAACGCCGCCGGGACCGTAGATACGGATCGTGGCGCTCGAGCCCGCGTCCACTGAATCGACGGTGGCGTTGTTCGTGGAGTTGAGCGGGACGTTTGTAGGCAGATTCACGGAGCCGACCAGACCGCCGGTAACGGCCGTAGGAGTCGAGCCGCCGAAAATCACGTACGAGCCGTATCCTGAGCTGGGATATTTGGCGCGCGCGCGGAAATAGAGCGTCACATTGCCGAGTGAAAGATTCACAGCCAGCGTGCCGCCCAGCGGATAGACGGTCGTGTCCGTGGCGGCGAATCCGGAATCGGCAGCGGCCTCGAGAAAATAGAGCGCAGCGCTGGTGGCGCCGGGGCTCGCGCCCAGGGTCACGCGAAACGTTCCCGCTGACGCGCTGACGTCGAGCGACGCGGGCGCAGAAGGCGCGGGCAGGCTCTGGCCGGCAGAGGATTGTGCGGCGGGAGCCGCGTCCACGCCGGACTGCGAAGAGAGCGTGTTGATGGCGCTGACGATCTGGTTGAGCGATTCGTAGAGGTACGGGCTGATTTGCCACGTCTGCGCGATTTGGGGAATGCTCAGCATCGCAATCGACAAGGCGAAAAATGGCCGGCGTCCCGAGGCGTGGGGACCGGCGCTACCGAAGACTACACGCCGCCTCGGACAAAGCTGTACGGCGCAGGCCGCAGCCAGGCCACCAACTTGCACAGCGAAAACCACTGGTTCGGTGCGCCGGTCGAGAATTCGTAGCTCACACGCTCGCTATATATGCGCGTGGTGAGTTCCGTATCGTGCGGCGGGGGACTGGCGAGCGCCAGCGAACGGAGCACCACCGGATTGGCGCTGCCCGCGGCCACGGGCTGCGCCGTGATATTCAAATTTCCTGCCCCGCTCACGTTCAATTGGAGATATCCGAAAAGCTGGCGCCCCACAGGAGGCACGTTGGCCAGCTCGGTGCCGGTGAGGAACGCGGTGGAATACGCGCTCGGGATGGCCGCACCGTCGTCGGAATAGGCGCCGGGCGTGAGCTGATAGATTTTTCCGTTGCCCACGTTATTGCCGAAAAAAATCTTTGCGGTGCCGTCAGCGCGTTCGATCAGGCCGCAGGAGTTGGCGGATATGTTCCAGAGCGTCCAGCGGCGGGCCTGCGGGACGGCGATCACGCGGCCGGTGAGCGAAGTGCCCAGCGGCGGCTTGAATCCGTCGCGGTAGTCGAGCACGAGAACGGCGTTGGGTTGCGTGGCCGTGTTCAGCGGCACGCCGGCCAGCACGCGTTTGGCCTGCTGGTCCACGCGCACCCACAGCGTATCGCCCGCGGCCCAGTTGATGGTGTCCCAGGTGGGCTGGATTTCCGTGGAGAGCTTTTCGGGTTCACCGCCGTTGAACATGTAGAGCCCGTCGCGTCCGGCGATGACGGCAAAATCGTCGCCCACGTCGGCGCCCTGGATGCTGGGCGTGCCGATGCGGTCGGAGATTTTCGTGATCGTCCAGCCGGAAGGCTCGTTGACGCCGTCGTCGGCGGTGGCATGCAGGCTGCGGTCTTTGACGAAATAGAGATTGCCGCGCAGAACGAACGCGCTCCGGACGTATTGTCCGTCTTCCTCTTCGATGCTCAGAAAACCGGTGACCCCGTCGTAGCTCTCCGGCGATTCCACGCGGCTCCCCCGCACCACCGAGCCGTTCACCGGATCGTTCGTCTCGAAGATCTCGATATTGTCCACGATAAACGATTCGCCGCTGGGGCCGGGCGTGCCGCTGGCAAATACGCGCAGCACCAGGTCGGAAGGAATCGAGGCCAGCGGCGGAGTGAGCTCCGCGGTGTATTCGACCCAGTTGGTGGTGGCCGTGGACGCGCTCACGGAAAGGCCCGCAGTCGAAATTCCCGCCGAAACGCTGTAGAGCTGGATACTCAGCGTGCCTTGCGTCAGGTTGGGGCTGCGCTGCACGCGCGCGCGCACGGAATAATCGTTGTTCGCGGAGATTCGCGCGACTCCGAGATAGTCCTGCACGGCGGTCTGCGTGATCAGGCCGCGCGTGGCGGTCATGCCGTCGGCAACGATGCGGTAGGAGTCGCCCCAGGCCACATCCACCGTCTCTTCCTGCGCGCCGGCTCCGTACGTCGGATCCAGCTGCCAGCCCAGCGGGCGGCCATTGCCGCTCGGGTCGAACCCGCCGTCGAAGGTCAGATTCACCCAGTTGGTTTGCTTGTTGCGTTCCCCCCACCAGAAGAGGCGCGAGGAGTAGCCGGTCACGCCTGCGCATTCGCCCAGCTCGAGGAAATTGTAATTTTCGTCCACGTTCTGCGCGGCGAGCAGAATGGCATCGGAAAAATCAACGGTCAGCGTGGTGGTCGCGTTGTCCCAGATGGTCATCGTCGAAGGAACGAAATAGAAATTCGCGCCGCCCGCCCCGGTAAACGCCACGATGCGCGCGACGATGTTCGACGGGCCCGTGGGGATTTTGCTGACCACCACGCGGCGGCCGCCCACAGCCGTCCATTGGCCGGGAGGCGCGGGCGCGGTGATGTAGCCCTGGCGCGTCTGAAAAAGCACGGTGATCTGGTGCACTCCGGGCGAAATATTGCCCGCGGTCTGCACGGTGCCGCCGCCGCTGGGCGCGAGGCCGGTCTGGCCCTCCAGCAAGTACTGGAATTCGGTCGAACTGGGCACGGCCGTGACGGCCCACGAGCCGTTGTAGGCCGTCGCGGCAACGTTGGCGATGGCCACGGTCTGGCCCACGGAAAATCCGTGCGCGCTCGTGGTGACGATGGTCACCGTCTCGGTCTGCGGAGTGGCTGTGCCGCCGCCGCTCGCCGCGAGGCCTGTGACCGTGTTGGCGAAAGTGAATTCCGTCGCACTCGGAACCGTGGAGACGACCCACGTGCCGTTGTAACCGGAGACGCCGACGCCGGCGATCACTACGCTCTCGCCTACGGTGCATCCATGCGCCGTGGTGGTCGTGATGGTGCAGGTGTAGCCGGACTGCGTGGCGCCCGTGGGCGATGCGGCAATCGTGACCGTCAGGCCCTGATACGCGCCGTTGGGGCTCGCGGCGATGCCGATAGGCGATGTGATTTCGTCGGCGGCCGTGGGCGGCTCGCCAGGACCTACCTGGCTCACGCGGTCGAGATTGAGCGAGTCGTCGTACTGCCGCGGCATAT
>JASHSV010000117.1 GCA_030038535.1 Candidatus Acidiferrales bacterium | reverse complement strand
GCATATTCGAGCTGGGCATCAAAGAGAATTTCTGGGCCATGGGCGATACGGGCCCTTGCGGCCCCTGCAGCGAACTCCACTGCGACCTGGGCCCGGCCGCCTCCGAGCTGGGCCATTCGGATTGCCGATTCCCCTGCGATTGTGGCCGCTACATCGAAATCTGGAATCTCGTGTTCATGCAGTTCAATCGCGACGCCAAGGGCGCGCTCAATCCGCTGCCCAAGCCCTGCGTGGACACCGGCATGGGCCTCGAGCGCATGGCCGCAACGATTCTGAACCTGAGCGACCCCACAAAGTTCTCGAATTACGATACCGACCTGTTCCAGCCGTTGATTCACCGCGCTGAGGAACTGACCGGCGCGAAATATGGCTCCGGCACGCGCGCCGACCCCTCTCTCCGCATCATCGCCGACCACTCCCGCGCCACGGCATTTCTCATTGCCGATGGCGTGCTGCCCTCGAACGAAGGCCGCGGCTACGTGCTGCGCAAAATCATGCGGCGCGCGCTGCGGCACGCACATCTCTTGAAGCCCGGCGTGCCGGTGCTCACGGAAATGATCCCGCAGGTACAGCGATTGATGGGCGCTGCCTATCCGGAACTGGTGGAGAACAACCAAATTCTCCGCATCGTCGCCGAAGAACAGGACCGCTTCCGTCGCGTGCTCGAATCCTCGCTCGAAAAGCTCGAAGACGATCTTCGCCCGCTCGCCGCGCTCGTCGGCACCACGCGCGAAAAAGACGCCGTCTATCCAGGCGAAAAGGCGTTTAGGCTCTACGACACCTACGGCCTGCCCCGCGACTTCATCGAAGACTCCTGCCGCGATCTGCGTGTGCGCTTCGATACCGAAGGTTTCGAGCGCGCCATGGAGGAGCAACGCACGCGCGCCAAAGCCTCCTGGAAAGGGGCGCACAAAGAGGTCGCCAGCCCCGTGTTCACCAAGCTCGCTGCCGCATTCCGCACCGAGCCCGATTTCTATTTCGAATCCGCCGCACGCGACTGCAAGATCGAAGCCATCATCTCCAAGACTATTTCGGCCGACCAGCTGAAAGCCGGCGAAGAAGCCGAAGTCGTTCTCGACCGCACCGCCATTTACGCCGAATCCGGCGGACAGGTGGCCGACGTCGGCCGCTTCTACGACAACGGCGAATCGCTCGAACTGGCCGAAGTGCGCGGCGCCTATTATCCCGTCGCGGGCCTCATCGCCCACAAGATCGTGGCCAAAGAAGCGCTCGCCGTTGGCGACCGCATCGCCACCGTGGCCGACGCCGGGCGCCGCGCTCACATCAAGCGCAATCACACGGCCACGCACTTGATGCATGCCGCTCTGCGCAACGTGCTCGGCACGCACGTGAAGCAGGCCGGCTCGCTCGTTGCTCCGGACCATCTGCGCTTCGACTTCTCCCACTTCCGCAACGTGGACCCAGCCGAGCTGCGTGAGATCGAGCAGCAGGTGAACGACCAGATCCTGCAGAATCAGGAAATCTCGACCGACATTCTGCCGCTCGACGAAGCGCTGGCTTCTGGTGCCCTCGCCTTCTTCGGCGACCGCTATCCGGAGCAAAACGTCCGTGTCGTGACCATCGCCGACCCGCACGCACCCCGCGGCTTCTATTCGAAAGAACTCTGCGGCGGCACTCACGTGCATCGCACGGGAGATATCGGCGTTTTCAAGCTGGTCAGCGAGCAATCCGTGGCCTCGGGCGTGCGCCGGGTGCAGGCCATCACCGGCGCTCCCGCGCTCGAGCGCTTCCAGGCCGCGACCACCGCGTTGCGCGGACTCGCGGAAATGCTCAACGTGGCTGAAGAACAAGTTCCCGCGCGCCTCGCCGAGCTTTCCGAACACGTCGCCACTCTCGAAAAGAAGCTCAAGCAGGAACAAAGCCGCGCCGCCCTCTCGCAGGTGGACGAACTCGCCGCCCGTGCGCGCAGCATCAAGAACGTGTGCGTCCTATCCGCGCGCGTGGCGAGTGCCGACCGCGAATCCCTCCGTCAACTCGTGGACGCCCTTCGCCAGAAGCTAGGCTCCGCCGTGGTTGTGCTCGGCGCCGCCGACGACGGCAAAGTTTCGCTCATCTCCGGCGTCACCAAAGACCTCACTTCCCGCCTGCACGCCGGAAAAATCGTCCAGGCCGTGGCCAAACAGGTGGGTGGAACCGGTGGTGGGAGGCCCGATCTGGCCGAAGCTGGCGGAAAAGACACAAACAGCCTCGACCAGGCCATCCGTGGGGTGTACGAGATCGTCGAACAAATGCTATGATTTGGAGAGCGCTGGAAGGTTTTTGACGGGAGATGCATTCTCCTGACACGCCGCGTACGTGTCTCGCCCCTACGAAAGGACTATTTTCCTCCAACGGCTCTCACGGCATCCTGGCGAGACCCATGCAAGCGCAACCACAGACCGGATTTCGCGCCGCTCTCGTGGCGCTGGGTGCGTTCCTGCTGCTTGCACCCGCTCCCGCCCACGCCCAGATCCGCAAGCTCGTAGAGGAAAACGGCCGCATCGTCTTCGTCAACGCCGACGACAACAACCCCGCCCGCAAAGGCAGCACCGCGAATTCCAATTCCGCTCTCTCCGCCGCTGCCCGCGCCGACCGCGCTGATACGGGCGGCGATAGCGACGTGCGCTACCGTCCGCTCTCCCGCGCCGAAATCGACAAGTACGTCGAAGAGCTGGCCAGGAAGCACAACGTGGATCCCGAACTGATCCGCGCTGTCATCGCCGCCGAGTCCGGCTACGACCCCTCGGCAACTTCGCGAAAGGGCGCCCAGGGACTGATGCAGCTCATGCCCGGCACCGCGCAGCAGCTCGGCGTTCGCGACGCCTACAACGCCAAGCAAAATCTCGAGGCCGGCGTGCGTTATCTGCGCGCGCTCCTCGATAAATACAACGGCGATCTCGACAAAGCTCTGGCCGCCTATAACGCCGGCGAAGGCGCCGTGGAGCGCGCCGGCGGCGTACCCAATATTCGCGAGACCCAGAATTACGTGCGGCGCATCACCGACCGCTATTACCACTCCGATTCCAGCGGCCGGCAGTCCTGGATTCCCGCGCCGCGCACCATCCGCCGCGAAGTGGACGCAGACGGCAAAGTGGTTTTTACGAACGAATGAGGGGGCGCCTGAACTTCGGAGCAACGATTCTCGCGGGACTGCTGGCGGCCACGACCGCCGCCTCCGTGCCGGTTGCGGCGCAGTCTCCCGCCGCGTCGAAAAAAGCCGAAGCCAAGGCCGGTCTCGCCCGCGCCGATAAGCTTCGCGCCGATCTCGAAGGCCGTGCCCAGAAAGACCGCACCAAGCAGGAATACGCCAACGCCATCACCGCCTATCGCCGCGTGATTCACGCCGCGCCCGCCTCTTCCGAAGCGCAGACCGCGCTGGTGGCCGTCGCCGATCTCTATCACGAGATGGGCCGCGCCTTTGACGATTCCTACTTCCAGAAAGCCATCGACACTTACCAGGCGCTTCTTAAGGAATATCCTGCGACGCGCTACCGCTCCGACGCCATGTTCACCATCGCCCAGATCCAGCAGGAGGATTTGGACCATCCCGACGACGCCGAAAAATCCTTCGACGA
>JASHSV010000116.1 GCA_030038535.1 Candidatus Acidiferrales bacterium | reverse complement strand
TCCGCCCAGTTTCACCACCACAATGGGCCGCGTGAAGCACCCCTCGCTCTTCGACATCCTGATCCTCCCTCGATAGACCTGCGCCCCGGCCGCGGCTCCGCGGTCGAGACACCACCGCCTTCGGATAGGCGAGCGTCCGTTGCCACGGAAAAAAGAACCGTGGCACAAGCGCGCTTGGCGCCCATCCGTTTCTTCAGTTTGGGAGCGAGATTCTTACGCTGGTCCCGCGGATGCTGGATCAGCTTTAGACTTTATCTCTCCCGTACTGGGCAGGAAGTAGCACCTTGGCTCACGGGCCAGGTTGCTGTGGCTTCGTCGGGCCTGTTCCCTCAGCCACTCTGGATAAATGCCGCTGCGAGAGCGGCGACTCCATATGTAGCAAACGCCCCGAATCGTGTCAAGCCCAATCTACGCGGTTTTTTCCGGTATTTTCGAGCCGGCAGAAATTCGCCGCGCCGCCACCAAGAAAAACGGAATCGCCGCCAGCTCCAGCGCCACGCAGACGCACACCGTCAGCGCCAGCGAGTGATCGTAGAGAAATCCAACGAGCGCGCTCCCCGCAAACCACGCCGCGCCGTATCCCGCCGTGAACAATCCGTACGCCGAGGCGCGCCGATCCGCGGCCACCATCGGCGCCACCGCTGCCGGCACAGTCGATTCGTGTGCGCCCATTCCTGCGCCCCACACCGCCGCGCCCGCCAGCGCCGTCCAGAATCCTCCGAAAAAAACCAGCGGAGCAAACGCCGCCGAAAAGATCGTCAGCGGAACAAGCACTTTCAGCCCATGCCGGTCGAACAATCTTCCGAACAACAGCGAGCCCGCTCCGCCCACCCCCATCGCCACTGCGTACAGAATCGGGACCCACGCCGCCGGCACGCTCGCTGCTTTCTGGAAGTGATACGCCACCAGCGCGAAATCCGCGAATCCCGCGCCCACCAGTGCGGCACCCGCCAGATAAATCCAGAACACTCGCGGCAATCCTGCTGCCCCAGCGGCCGGCAGCGCCTCCGGCGAGCGCTTCTCCATCTCTTCCGGCCGCGGATACAACACGCGCGCCACCGCCAGCAGCGCCAGCGTCGCCAGCGCCGGTACGAGCAGCACTCCGAACGCCGGCCGGTAGCTGCTCGCACCCGCTTCCGCGCCGCGCCGCAGCAGCACCAGCGCCATCAGCAGCGGTCCGCACAGCGCCCCCAACTGGTCCAGCGCTTCGTGCAGCCCAAACGCCCAGCCGTAGCCGCCCATCTGTTGTCCGGCGTGCGAGAGCATCACATCCCGCGGCGGATTCCGAATCGCTTTTCCCGCTCGTTCCAGCACCAGCAGTGTTGCTGCTGCCGGCCAGCTTCCCGCCAGCGCCAGCGCCGACACCGCGGTCATCTGCACCACGTATCCCAGAATCGTAATCGGCCAATAGAGCCGCGTGCGGTCTGCGAGCCGGCCGGAAACAATCCGCAATCCATACCCCGCCAGTTCCCCGAGCCCGGCTACCATGCCCACCGCCGCCCCGCTCGCTCCCAGCAGCGCCAGATACGGCCCCAGAATTCCGCGCGCCCCTTCGTATGCGAAGTCCGCAAAAAAACTCATCGCGCCCACCAGCAACACGAACCGCAGCGCAATCTTCCGCGCGTCCTGTCCACTGGATTTGGTCCTGTCCATCGAGCGAGTTCCGTCCCGGCCGCGATTATCCCCTGCGCGTGGCAGAATGGAGAGCTTCGCGTGGCTTCTGTTCCTCCTGTTTCGATGTGCGGCAACTCTGCCAGTGAGTGTCCGGGGCAGGGAATCACGAATCCCACAAACGGGCAGCATGGCGCGCGATCTCCCGCCGCTCATCTCCTAACCTGTTCACCATGCGTGTGTTACGGGCCAAATGTGGCGGAGACCTTCGTGCTCACATCCGCAAGCACTGGCGCGTCTGACGAGGAGACTCCATGGAAACTCTCTGGCAGGATCTCCGTTATGCCGCGCGCGTCCTGGCGAAAAACCCAGGCTTCGCTTCTGTCGCAGTGCTCACGATTGCCCTGGCCGTCGGCGCCAATACGGCCGTCTTCAGCGTTCTCGACGCGGTGTTGCTTCGTTCCCTTCCCGTATCCGATCCCGCCCGCCTCGTTGTGCTCACCGACCCGGACTCCCACGGCCGCAGCTATGGCAGGGAAGGGGGCGAACGCGAACAGCTCTCCTACGCCGAGTTTGAATTCCTCCGCGATCACAACGAAGTTTTTTCCGGCATCTTTGCCGCAGACAGCCAACTCCCCAACCCCAGCGTCGTGATTGGCGGCTCGTCCGCTTCCTCCGACCAGCAAATCGAAACCGCGCGCGTCCGCCTCGTCAGCGGCGGCTATTTTTCAACTCTTGGAGTCCAGCCCGTCCTGGGCCGCGCGTTTACCGGCGAAATTGACCGCGCGCGTGGCGCTGCGCCCTTCGCGATCATCAGTTTCGCGTATTGGAAGCAGCGCTTCGGGCTCGACCCCGCCATTCTCGGCAAGACCATCCGCATCCGCGACACAACTTTCGAGATCATCGGCGTCGCCCCGCCAGGGTTTTACGGAGAGACGGTGGGCGACGCGCCCGATGTATGGCTGCCCATCATGATGCAGGACGCCATTTACTCCGGCACGGACCTGATCACTCCCGCGACCGGCGTCGACAACGTGTACACGTGGTTGCAGGTCATCGGCCGCCTCGAGCCCGGCGTCACTCTGGAACAGGCCAACGCCGGCGTCAACGTCACCTTCCAGCATCAGATCGAAGAGGCCATGGGCACACAGGTGCCTTCCGATTTCCGGCGCGATGCCCTCGATCAGCGCATCAAACTCAAGCCGGGCGAACGCGGAGCCTCCACTCTTCACGGCGACTACGGCAATCCACTCAAACTCCTGATGGCCCTGGTCGGATTTGTCCTGCTCATCGCCTGCGCCAATCTCGCCAATCTCCTCCTGGCCCGCGCCTCGGCCCGGCAAAAGGAATTCGCGGTGCGCGTCGCCATCGGTTCCGGCCGAGCGCGCCTCGTTCGCCAACTCATCACGGAGAGCTGCCTTCTCGCCGCGCTCGGCGCCGTAGCGGGTTTCCTGCTCTCGCGCTGGGTCGCGGATTTTCTCGTCGGGATGGCCTCCTCCAACGACCCCGGATTCAGCGCCATTTCTCTCGATTTGCATCCCGATCTTCGCGTTCTCGGCTTCACTCTCGCGGTCACCGCTCTCACTGTGCTCCTCTTCGGCCTGTTGCCTGCCGTCCGATCCGCGCGCGTCGATTCGTTGCTCGTGCTTCGCGCTGCCTCTGTGGTGGGCAGGATCGATAGCGCCCGCCGGCTGCCGGCGAGCCGTCTGCTGGTGATCACTCAGGTGGCCATCTCCGTGGTCATGCTTTCTGCCGCTGGTCTCTTCCTTCGCAGCCTCCAGCAGCTCCGTCAGGTGGACCTCGGATACAACCGCGAACACCTCCTCATGTTTTATGTGGACGCGGCGCCCGGCGGCTATAAGGGTGACGCGCGCGTTGCCTTCCATCGCAATCTGCTCGAGAAAATCCGCGCCCTTCCCGGCGTCCAGTCCGCCGCGCTCTCCTCGAACGGCCTGTTTCAGGGCTCCGAGTCTGCCGATCCAATTTCCGTCGAAGGTTACACCCCGAAATCCGGCGAGCACATGCACTCCCGCATGGACCACATCGGCCCGGGGTACTTCTCCGCGCTCGGAATCCCGGTTCTCTCCGGCCGCGAACTCCAGGAGCAGGATGCAGCTCCCTCCCGCCGCGTCGCGGTCATCAATCGCACCTTTGCCGAGACCTACTTCGCCAACTCCAATCCCCTCGGCAAAATCGTCGCCGACACATTTCCCGGCAATCCCGGCGACGCGGTGATTGTTGGCGTGGTTGCGGACTCGAAAGGCAACAGCCTCCGCCAGCCGCCGCGCCCGCGCATCTATTTCCCGTTTTTCAACGAAGTGTGGGAGCACTCCAGAGCGAGCTACGAGGTTCGTACCCTAGCCGATCCCGCCATCGTCAGCCGCGAGATTCGCGGCGCCGTCGCGGAAACCAATCCCGCGCTTCCCGCCGTCCGCATCACCACCCTTACGTCGCTGATCGATGGGTCCATCAATACCGACGTATTTGTGGCCAAGCTTGCGAGCGTGCTCGGTCTGCTCGCCCTCGTCCTGGCCGGTATCGGCCTCTACGGTTTGATGGCCTACACCGTTTCGCGCCGCACGCGTGAAATTGGAATTCGCATGGCCCTTGGTGCTCGGCCGATCTCGGTCCTGTGGCAGGTTCTGAGAGAGACCTTGCTGCTCGTACTGTTCGGCGTTGCCGTCGGCGTCCCTTCCGCCTTCGGACTCGCCCGGCTCATTCGCAGTTTGCTCTTCGGAGTGGGCGCTGGAGATCCGACGGCGATGGGCGGCGCAACGCTCGTGCTCGCTGCCATCGCCGTTTTCGCCGGATTTCTTCCGGCCCGCCGCGCCTCCCAGGTCGATCCTATGATCGCCCTTCGCTACGAGTAGATTCAGCTGTCCTGGCCCCTACTTCGCCGCTGTTGAACGCTTCGAGCCGCCCGGCCAGCCGTTTTCCGGCTGGCGTCGCAGGTATCGCGATCTGCGGTGCGCTCGCGGCCTGATTTTGCTGCTGCCCTCCGGCTCCCGCCGTGAATGCAGCGGCAGCCAGCACCAATACGCCGACTGGATAGACCAATCGTCTCTGCTGATTCATGGCAACAGTTTCTCTCAGCTTTTGAACGGAAGACTGTGCGGAAGGTGTTGCAAAAACCCAGCCGGCGCGGTGCGGCTATCGCGCGGCCTCGTTCCTAAACACTACGCCGTTGTGCATCACAAACTTCACGTTCTTCAATTCCTCGATGTTCTTCAGCGGATCCCCCGGCACCGCAATGATGTCCGCATACGCCCCCGGCGCTACGACTCCGATTTCACCCTGCATCTCCAGCATCTCCGCGGCCCGCGACGTAGCGGATTGGATTGCCGCCATCGGCGCCATCCCAAATCGCACCATGTACTCGAAATCAATCGATTCCGGCTTGCTCCAGTCGATTCCTCCCATATCGGTCCCATAGACGATCTTCACGCCTGCCGCCAGCGCCTTTTTGAAGCTCGGCTCGTGCACCTCCACGCGCTTTCGGTCCCGTTTGCCCGCCGGAGTATCCGCCGGCGCCGGATTCTCGTAATACGCCGCAATCGTCGGGCAAAGCCAGGTGCCCTGCCGCAGCATCTGCGCGATGTTCGCGTCCGTCAGCTCCAGTCCGTGCTCAATGGAATCGCATCCCCCGTCGAGCGCCCGCTGCATGCCGATCCCGTTGTAAGCGTGGCAGGCCACTTTCTTTTTCCATCCGTGCGCCTCGTCCACAATCGCCCGCAGCTCTTCCACCGTCAGCGTCGGTTGCGACACCAAGTTTCCCGCCCGGTCCACCCACGAGCGGTGTGTCATGTACACCTTGATCCAGTCTGCGCCGTGGTCGAGCTGTTCCCGCGCCGCTTTCCGCGCCTCCACAGGCCCGTCAATGAGCTGCGCGCCCTTCGGCATGTCCAATTCCGGGGCATAGCCTTCCAGGTTGTAACCGCCGGTGGTCGAAATCGCCCGCGTCACCACGAACAGCCGCGGCCCGGGAATCGTCCCCTCCGCGATCGCCGCTTTGATTCCCACGTCGCCGTAGCCTGCTCCCTCCGTCTCCAGATCCCGCAGCGTCGTAAATCCCTGTTCCAGCGCCCGACGCGCCGCCGCCGTCGCTCGTGCCGCGCGCTGTGCCAGCCCTGCGTACAGAATGTTCGCGTCGTATCCGCCCTTCGCCGGGTCCTCCCCCCATAGGAAAATGTGCGTATGCGAGTCAATCAGCCCGGGCAACACCGTGGCGTTCGATAGATCGATCACCTTCGCGCCCGCGGGAATTGCCGCTCCCGCGTCCGTCACTTTCTCGATGCGCTCCCCGCGCACAAAAATCAGTCTTGGACCCGCCGCCGCGTCGCTCGTCCCGTCAATCAACGTCCCTGCGCGTATCACCACAAGCGGGCTCGGCGCTGACTGTGCTCCGACGGCGATGGCGCATCCCAGCAAGAGGCAGACCAAAAAGGCAAAATAGCGGTGTCGCATATTCTCTCCTCCTGGATTTTCCAAACTGAAGGGCGCTCACTTCTACTTCATGCCGGCGGGTTTTGCAAACGTCCGGGTAGCCGCGGTCAGCGGTTTTCTAACCGTGGGCCTTTCTCCTATTTCTTCTCTTCGTTTTCTCTCCTTCTTCTCTCTAACCCTCGAATATCAGCGAGGAGCACGTCAATCCCGACTCCGCCTTCTGCAGTTCCGAAATATCCAGCGGCATCACGCGAAATCCTCGCTTCTCGATTCGTTCCCTCGTGCGCGGAAACGCGGCGGGAAAAATCACCGTCTCGCCCATCACCAGGGCATTCGTCGCCCGCGGTTCTTCCGGGGCCACGTCGATCCACTCGTATCCCGCAAAGGGCGCCGTATCGATCCGCGTCCGGTTTCCCACCACAATATTGCGTCCCAGGTACGTCACCGCCGATTTCAGGTGCAGGCATCCGTCGACGGGCACCGCAATCACCTCGTATCCGTGCGGCGCCAGGATAGCCCTGAGCTGCCGGATCCCCTCCGCATTCGTCCGCCGCGAGAGCCCCACGTACAATTTCCGCACGATCCGCACGATGTCTCCGCCCTCCACCGTCCCGGGCAGTTCCACTCGTTCCAGTTTCCGGTAGGGCTCCAGCGCCCGCGCAATCGATTCCGCCTCCGCCCGCCGCGATGCCGTGCCTAGCGGAAAAATCACGGCCAGCTCATCCAGCACAATCGCCGGGTCCTCCACAAACATCGAATCCGGCAGCTCCGGCTCCGCCGCGAGCGACACCACTCGCGCCCCCACGCTCTCCAGCATCCGCTCGTAGGCCCGGTGCTGCTGCCGAGCCCGCTCCAGATCGATCGGCTCCCGCGCGATGAAGCTCAGCTCGCAGTTCGCCATCGCCGGGCTTACCGCTCTTGTAATCGCAATCAGCATATTCCCCCGCGAAAGTGTACACGACGGCTGCCCCGTGGGCCTCGCCGCAATCTTTCCCCTCCGCCAAAGCCGGCAGTGGCGAAAATTCTTCGAAGACTGTAATTCCTTCCTGGCTGAAATCCACCACCTTTTCAAAACACGGGAATTCAATCACATAGAAGCGTACACTTGGAACGCCGGTTGCTCTCTCAGCCCAGCAGGTTTCACGCAAGGGCGCGTCATGAACCACACTTGTGATGGCGCGCAGAGAAAATTCGGAGGCAGCTCTGATGAGAATTCCGCTCGGTGTCACTCTCGCATTCGCTCTCATCGCGTCCGCTCCTGCCATTGCTCGCGGGCAGGAGCGTCACGAGGAAGCCAAGGCAGCGCCCGCCGCGCACGCGGTGGATCGCAACCCGCCCCGCGCCAATGGCGGAAAGATTCCGCCCGCGCCCGAAAAGCGCGACGCCAACGCGGCGCGCGAGGTCCACAAATTTGACGATGGCCGCACGAGCGATCGTCCCCACGTGGCCAACAACCACTTTTACGGCCACGAGGCCCCCAATGACCCGCGCTTCCATCTCGACCATCCCTTCCCTCACGGCCATTTCGCCAAGTTCGGCCCTTCCTACCGTTACTCGATCACGCGCATCGACGTGAACGCGCACCGCTTCTGGTTCCCCGGCGGCTTCTACTTTGATATCGCCGCGTTCGACTGGGCCCAATGCGCCGATTGGTGCTGGAACTGCGGCAACGACTTCGTGGTCTATGAAGACTCGGACCACGTCGGCTGGTATCTGCTCTACAACGTCCACACCGGCGTTTATGTTCACTGCCAGTACATGGGCACCTGACCCGGGTAGGACCGCATAGCTCTGGGCCGCGGCGCGCGAGCGCCGCGGCCCTTCTTCGTTCTATCGCCTCTGAGCCGTCCTATACGCTCACTCGCCGCTGACGCACCGTTCATCTCCCATTCATCCCCTTGTCGCCTTGCGCGCCGACGATTCGAGTTCTATGTGGCTCGCTCTCTCGTCCTGGCGGGTTTCGCGAATGGCTCCGGCAAAAACTCGGCTGCTTCTCGCGGTCTGTTTCGCGTCCTGCTTCGTTCTCTGCCCGCCCGCGCTGCGCCCCGAGCCGGCGAGTCCGGATCTCTGCCCGCGCCCTTCGGTCGGCGACGCCGTTCCCGAGCCCAACGAACTCCGCAGCGAGAATGGCGTGCTCGATGTTGACTTGGCAATTCGCAGCGAAAAGCTTCCTTCCGGATCCATCCGATATTGCTATGTTTCACCCACCGGAGGCCAGTCGCCCACCCTCCGTCTCAGTCCCGGCGATCTGTTGGTCCTGCGCTTGAAAAACGAGCTGACGGTTCCTGCGCCCTCCGCAATCGGCACGGTCTCCCCTCACTCCGCCCATAGCGCCGGCAAGAATTCCGATCCCTGCCTCAGCGGCGCCATGACCGGCCTCTCCACCAACCTGCATTTCCACGGAATTGCGATTCCCCCCGTCTGCCATCAAGACGACGTACTAAAAACTTCCATCGCTTCCGGCGCCCCGCCGTTCGAGTACCGGTTCCGCATCCCGGAAGACCAGCCGCCCGGCCTCTACTGGTATCACCCGCACATCCACGGCTTCACCAAGCCGGAAGTGCTCGGCGGGGCTTCCGGCGCAATCATCGTTGAGGGAATCGAGCGCGCCGATTCGGCCGTCGCCGGTCTGCCGGAGCGTGTTCTGGTGATTCGCGATCAGGATTTGCTGAACCCCAATTCTCCGCCTTCCAAGTGGGAGCCCGTCCTGCCCAAAATGATGCTCGACCGCGATGGCGACGCTGCCAACACCGGCACCGGCTTCGGCCGCCCCGCCAAGGACCTCTCCATCAACTTCGTTCCCGTTCCGTACCCCGACTATCCTCCGGCGGCAATAAAAATGAAGCCCCAGGAGCGCCAGTTCTGGCGTGTCCTCAACGCCTGCGCGATCACCTATCTCGATCTGGAGGTTCTCTATCAGCGCAAACCCCAGCCTCTGGGCATCGTCGCGCTCGATGGCGTGCCCGTAAACCAGAATGGCGCGCACTCCGACTTCGTTTTGTGGGAGAACCACATCGGTCTGCCCCCCGGCGCGCGCGCCGAATTCATCGTCACCGGCCCTCCCGCGGGTGTTCCGGCCCTGCTCGTCACCCGGACCGTGGACACCGGAGTCGGCGGCGAAAACGATCCGAACCGCGCCATCGTCACCATCACCGCCTCGGCCGGCGCTCCTGAGCCCCGCTCGGTTCTCGCCTCTTCGCCTGTCCCGTTGCCTGCCTCGAACCTGCCCTGGCTCGGCGACGTTGCTCCCGTCCGAACCCGCAAGCTCTACTTCTCCGAAAAATCCCTCGATCCAAACGATCCCGCCAGCCCCACCGAGTTCTATCTCACCGCTGAGGGACAAGCGCCCGCCGTTTTCGACATGAACTCAGACGTTCCCAACATCGAAGTCCGCCAGGGCGACGTCGAAGATTGGATCATCGAGAATCGTTCCTCCGAGCTCCACGCCTTTCACATTCACCAGTTGCATTTTCTTCTGCTCGACTGGATGCGCAGGCCCGTCAGCGAGCCCTATCTCCGCGACACGATCAACGTGCCCTATTACAACGGCCGCGCCCTCGAGTATCCCAGCGTCAGACTGCGCATGGATTTCCGCGACCCCGCCATCGTCGGCGACTTCATTTACCATTGCCATCTCCTCGAACACGAAGACGGCGGCATGATGGGAATGATTCGCGTCCTCCCCAGGCTCCGGGCCTCGAATCCGGCACGCTGACCCGGGCTCGCTCTCCCCGCGCCGCGCTGGATGCGCCCCGCTGCTTTCTTTCACGATTCGTTCTTCAATCTGAAAACCCGCCGAAGCATTCCCTCTTTTTTTCGCGTGCGGCTCATCGCGGGGTCACACGTCTGCGACTCTCCGTTCACTGTCAATTGTCCCAGAGTTTATTTCGCCCAAATTTCGTTGCAACAGTGCCCGCGTATTTCTCGCGCGCTCGGCCGAACTCACTTCCATCAAGGAGGATGAATGGAATTTCAATTTGGCGTTACAAAGCCGGCGC
The DNA here is from genome assembly GCA_030038535.1 of Candidatus Acidiferrales bacterium. Classification (GTDB taxonomy): domain Bacteria; phylum Acidobacteriota; class Terriglobia; order Acidiferrales; family UBA7541; genus JOPF136. The sequence continues at coordinate 5,476 of JASHSV010000116.1, read as the reverse complement.
ATTATCTTCGTGTGCTTCTGGCGCTTCTGGCGGCGTTCCAGTTCAATCTCGGACTCGGAGCTCCGCTGGCCAGTGCCGCGCCTCCGCCCGGACCGCCCGGAGGCGCTTCGCCCGATGCGGCAACCACCAGTCCTATCAAGCACCTCGTCGTGATCATCGGTGAGAACCGCAGCTTCGACCACGTCTTCGCCACCTACGTTCCGGCGAAAGGACAGACCGTCAACAACCTCCTCTCGGAAGGGATCATCAACGCCAATGGGACCCCGGGTCCCAATTTCGACAAAGCGCACCAGCTTTTCGCCTCGGACACAGATAGCTTCCTGCTGAGTCCCCCGAAGCAGGAATTCCCGGGCGATCTTCTGCCCGCCCCGTTGGCTGGCGGTCCCAGCGGCGCGAACGGCTATTTCTCCGGCGCAAATCCCTGCGGCACGACTCCGCCGCTAACGCCGTACGAGTGCGCCCTGGTGACGGAGAACGGTCTGCCGGCGCCTCCTCCTCCTGGCAGCGCCGCCTACAACTACTATTTCCATCTCGCCGACGGCGGTACGGGCATCCATAAATACACCCCCGACACGCGCATCAACGGCGGAAATGTCTTTAATCTGGCCGCAGGGCCCTTTCAGTTGAGCCCCGGGGCTCCCTCAAACACTTACTCTGCCAGTCCGGTCCACCGCTTCTACCAGATGTGGCAGCAAGAGGATTGCAGCGTGTGGAACGCCACCTTCGAAAACCCCTCGGGATGCAACCACGGGCTGTTCGCCTATGTTGAAGTGACCATTGGCGCCGGAGCCGACAGCATCACCAGCGACGCGCCCCAGCCCCCCCTCTGCTCCAGCACCACGCCTCCGGACACGCTCCCCTGCTTCACTTACAACTTTCTGACCGGCACGCCCACCGCAACCACGACAGGAGAAGGCTCCACGGCCCTCGGCTTCTACAACGTCCAGCAGGGCGACGCACCGTATTTCAAGAGCCTCGCCGACAGCTTCGCCATGAGCGATAACTTCCACCAGTCTGTGGATGGCGGCACCGGCGCCAACCACATCATGTTCGGCCACGGCGATGCCATCTATTTCTACGATCCCTCGCAGGCGAATCCCTATCTGCCCCCCGAAAACGTGGCCGTGTTCACCACGCCGGCCGGCAATCCCGACGCGGGCGTCGTCAATGAAGTCGAGAATCCCAACCCGGCCCCCGGCACCAACAACTGGTATAGCAACGACGGCTACGGCGTCAGCTACAACGCCGGCTATCCGCCTCCGTATTACACCTCTCCCGTTTCCGGCGGCGGCTCGTACAGCAACTGCTCCGATCCTTCGCAGCCCGGTGTCGCCGAAATCGTTGCCTACCTCAACTCCATCGGCATCGATCCGCGCTGCGAAAAAGGCCGCTACTACCTTCTCAACAATTACAATCCGGGCTGGTTCGGCAACGGCAAGAACGCCTATATCGACACGAATCCGGCCAACACCCCGTTCACCATTCCGCCTTCCTCCGTCCCCAGCATCGGCGACGATTTGACCGCCCACGGCGTTTCGTGGAAATACTACGGCGACCAGTGGAACAACTATGTTCCCGACCCCTACCAGATCAACTACGGAACCAATGGGCCCAACGCCGACGAGTACTGCAACATCTGCAACCCCTTCCAGTACGACACGTCCACAATGCAGGACCCGGCCGTCCGCAACGCGCACGTCCAGGACACACTCAACCTGTACGCAGACATTACCAACGGCACCTTGCCCGCCGTTTCCGTCGTCAAGCCCAGCGGATACGTGGACGGACATCCCGCATCCTCCAAGCTCGACGCCTTTGAAGGATTCACGAAGAAGATCGTCGACATGGTCCTTGCGTCCCCATACGCCAAAGACACCGCGATCTTCATCACCGAGGACGAAGGCGGGGGCTACTACGACTCCGGCTACGTGCAGCCGCTCGACTTCTTCGGCGACGGCACCCGGATTATCTTCTTGGTCGTGGCTCCGTACCTCAAGACTCAGGGCGAGATCTCACATATCTATGCGGATCACGTCTCCATCTTGAAGTTCATCGAGCGCAACTGGAATCTGCCGCCGGTCAGCCATCGCAGCCGCGACAACTTCCCCAATCCCATCGCGGGCCCGGGCAATCCTTACGTTCCCGTTAACTCCCCGGCCATCGGCGACCTGTTTGACTTCTTCGACTTCGGGCCAGGCCCGTTCTAGCCGCCCGCTTTACCGTTCCGTCAGTCAGGGCCGCGGCGCACGAGCGTCGCGGCCCTTCTTCTTTTTACAGCGCGCGGATTGAATCAGACCCGCTGCCGGGCAGATGTGATTGCGGCATACTCGTTCGGCAGGTCCACTCTATTCGCTGTACCAGCGGAATCCTTTGCGTTGTTCCGCCGCGTTTTTTCGGAGCAGCTCGCGCACGGCTGGGCTTGGATAATACCCGCATGCTGCCACAATGCTTTCCAGCAGGCAGATGGGCGCCACGTAGGAGGCGCCGAACGAGGGCGACTCGACCGGAGCCAGAAACGTCTCGTCGGCAAACCGCGCGATCGGCGAGATCAGCGAGTCTGTGATTCCCACGCAGTACGCTCCATTGCTCCGGGCCAGTTTCAGTCCCTCCACCGTCTGCCGCAGTCCCCGGCGGAAACTGAGCGCGATCACTAGGTCCCTCTTTTGGCATGCCTGTGCCAGATGGATCGTCTCCCCTGGCGAACTCGCTCCGATCACCGGAAACCCGAGGAAGTGGAGATGGTATTGCAGATAGTCCACCAGAACGGCGGCTAGGTCGCCCCCGAAAATCACGATTTGCCGCGCGCCCACAATCCGGTTCGCGAGGGCAGCGATGCGTTCGGAGTCAAACGTCTCTCGAAGCCGATGAAGATTTTGCAGGTTGTGCTCCACGGTTTCCCGTACATGCGCCGGCAGTCCTCTTCCGGTGGCCTTGCTGCTCCTCATGGTGTCGAGCGAAGTGGCGTGGGAAATCGACAGTTCGTGCAGGTAGCGCTGGAAATCGCGGTAGCGCGAGAACCCCATCCCGTGCACGACTCGCACCGCAGTCGCCGGGTCCACGCCGAGTTCCCGCGCCAGGCTGCGGACGCTCAGCAGGACGAATTCCCGAGGGTTTTCCAGTACAGGCTGGATCAGCTCCCGCCGCTTGTGCCCCAGCCGCTCGAGATATTTCTCCGGCGATAGCGGAATTCGCAGGCGGCGCGCAACCACGGGAGACTTCATGGGTCTAGGAGATAACGGAGCCCCCTTGCAAAGTCAATAGAGTGCAACGAATGTTGCTCCCTGCCGTTTTCCGGTCGGGCCGCGCCTACCTGTTCCAATCCCCGCCCACGCGCCGTCCGCCGATCGTGCTTGACACCGCTGCCCGGCTTTCAATAGATTGTGCCGCAGAATGCCTTCGAGGAATGCAACAAATGTTGCGTGACTGCCCCAGGAGGACTCTCATGAAAGCTGTGTCGCCGCTTCACCTCGATAATCGTCTCTCGGGACTGGCGTCCCTCTGCATGCGCGTTTTTCTTTGCTTCTGCGCGGCACAGCCCGTCCTTTCCGCCTGCGCCGGTCAAACATCCGAGACGGGTGCCGTTGCCGGCACGGTCTCCGACCAGAACGGGGCCGCCCTGCCCGGTGTCGCTCTCAAGCTTCGCAACGAGACGACGGGCGATATTCGCTCGGTCAGTTCTCAGGCCAACGGCTCCTACATCGCCCCATTGCTCCTGCCCGGCGACTATCGCCTGGAGGCTTCCAAAGCGGGGTTCAAGACCTTCGTGCAGACCGGCATTCATGTTTTTGTCACGGAGACGCAGACCGTCAACGTGCATCTTCAGGTCGGAGCCCTCTCGGAGCAGGTCGTCGTCAACGCCGAAGCCGCCCTCCTCGACACGGAGAACCCCACCCTCGGCCATGTCACCACCGGCGACACCGTAGGCGAACTTCCCCTCGTCACGCGCAACTTTACTCAGATCATTGGTCTCTCTGCCGGCGTTGCCAATAGCGTCGAGGATGCAACCACCGTGGGCCCGGGTGGCGGAGGGTACAGCGCAGGTGTCACCGGCTTCTCGGCTCACGGCTCCGCAACGAACGACAACAACTATCAAATGAATGGCGTGCAGGTAAATGACTTGATGTCTGCCGGCAACCTCAGCAGCGGCGCTCCCATTCCCAATCCCGACGCAATCCAGGAGTTCAAGGTCCAAACCAGCCAGTACGATGCCTCCTACGGCCGTAACTCCGGCGCGAATGTGGACGTGCTTACCAAGGCCGGCTCAAACGACTTTCACGGCACCGTTTTTGAGTTCTTCCGCAACGACGTCCTCAACGCCAACGACTTCTTTCTGAACGCGGACGGACATGCCCGGCCTCCCCTCAAGCAAAACCAATTCGGTTTTGTTCTCGGAGGCCCCATCAAGCGCGACAAGCTTCTTTTCTTCACCTCGTATCAGGGCACGCGCCAGCGCGATGGCTACGACGCCAGCGCCGCCTGCTTGCAGACGATCCTGTCTCCTCCCCTTACCAACAACCGGACGGCCGCCGGGTTGGGCGCGGTTTTCGGTGGCCAGCCAGGCGCGCTCGGCGGCACTGTCGCGGCCGATGGGTCGAACATCAGCCCTGTGGCCTTGGAAATTCTCGGGGCTACGCTTCCCAACGGCAGCTACCTCATTCCCACTCCGCAGCGCATCAACCCCTCCGCAGCTTTCGGCGCCGAGGGCATCACCTCCTTGGTCCAGAGCTGCGCCTACAACGAGAATCAATTCATAACCAACGGGGATTATTTGCAGAATTCGCGCAGCCGCTTCACCGGCCGCTTCTTTTTCTCCAATGGCGCGCAGACCAATACCTTCCCTCCCAGCCAGTTGCTCGCCGTACCCACATTTCCGGGGTTTCCACGCGACCTCGATGCCGACTATCGGGACGCTTCCTTGATCCATACCTATACCTTCAGCTCCACTCTTTTGAACCAGGCCGAGCTTGGATACAGCCGCACCGTTAGCGTTTTGAGCCAGAGCTATCCCCAAGTCACCCTGCCGGGCGAAACCGCTCCGGTCACATTCAATTTCTCGAACCTGGGCGTTACCGCGCCCGCATTCGACAATCCCTTTCCCGCCATCGCCATCGTGGGGGCCGGCTCGATCGGCGGCAACGGCCAGGGCGTCAACCTCTTTCAGAACCTGTTCGATTTCCGCGACGACGTCACCTGGATCCGCGGGCGTCACTCGATTCGCATCGGCGGCGGCGTCACGCGCACCCAGTTGAATGAGGAGGGTTTTCACTTTCTGGGTGGCCTTGCTTTCGTCAATTACGCCGATTTCCTCCTCGGCAATGTTTATGAATCCGTTGATGTTCCCGGCCTCTTCGACCGCGCTTGGAGAACATGGGACGGCAACCTCTATATACAGGACGACATTCACGTAACCTCCAGGCTTACCGTGAACGTCGGTTTCCGGTGGGATCGCCTGGGAGCCATCGGGGACGAGCTCGGC
>JASHSV010000115.1 GCA_030038535.1 Candidatus Acidiferrales bacterium | reverse complement strand
CGAATCCTGCCATCATCTATGTCGGCTCCGGCGAAGCCGACATGCGTTCGTCCATCTCCGCGGGCAACGGGATGTACAAATCCACCGACGCCGGCGCCACGTGGTCTCGTATCGGTCTCGACGATTCGCGCGCCATCGGACGCATTCTCGTCGATCCGCACGACCCCAACCGCGTCTTCGTCGCCGCGCTCGGCCATCCCTACGGCCCGAACCCGCAACGTGGCGTCTTCCGTTCCACCGACGGCGGCCGGAATTGGCAGCGCATTCTCTTCAAAGACGAAAACACCGGCGCCATCGACCTCGCCGTTGAGCCCGGCAATCCGCAAACCATCTGGGCCGCCCTGTGGCAAACGCGCCGGCCCCCTTGGAGCATTTACCCTCCCTCTTACGGACCGGGAAGCGGTCTCTACCGTTCCACGGATGGCGGCGACCACTGGGAACAAATCACCGGCCGCGGTCTTCCCTCTGAAGGTCTCGGCCGCGTCGGAATCGCGATCGCGCCCAGCAATCCTCAGCGTATGTACCTCATCGTGGACGCCAAGCAGGGCGGCCTTTTCCGCTCGGACGACGCCGGCCGTACCTGGCAGCGCGGTTCCACCGACCACCGCATCTGGGAACGCGGCTGGTATTTCGGCGAGTTGAGCGTCGATCCGAAAAATCCCGATGTCGTGTACGTCATGGACACCGCCGCTTACAAATCCACTGACGGCGGCGCCACTTTCAACGCCTGGAAGGGCGCTCCCGGCGGCGACGATTACCACGAATTATGGATTGACCCCGACCAGCCTCTGCGCATGATCCTGAGTTGCGATCAGGGCGCCCTCGTCACGCGTAACGGCGGCCAGACCTGGAGTTCCTGGTACAACCAGCCCATCGGCCAGTTCTACCACGTCATCACCGACGATCGCTTCCCCTACTGGGTCTATGGCGCCGAGCAGGATAGCGGCGCCGCTGCCACCCCCAGCCGCAGCTTCTACCAAACTCTCAATTCTCACGATTGGCGTCCCATGGAGGCAGGCGGCGAAAACGGTTATATCGCGCCCGATCCGCTCCACCCCGGCGTGATTTTCGGCGGCACCGTAGCTCGTCAGGATTTCGAAAACGAAGATATCCGGTCCACTCCTCCCGGTCTCGCTTTTCCCGGAAATTTCCGCCACACCTGGACACTTCCGCTCGTCTTTTCGCCTCTCGATCCCCACGTCCTTTATTTCAGCGCCCAAAACCTGTTTCGCACTGCCGACGGCGGCGCTTCCTGGCAAATGATCAGCCCCGACCTCACCCGCGAGGATCCCGGCGTTCCCTCGAATCTCGATCCCGCGACCGCCGCCGATGCTCCGGCCTCTAAGCGGCGCGGCGTCGTTTACACCATCTCGCCTTCCTACATTCGCGCCGGAGAAATCTGGATCGGAACCGATGACGGCCTGATCGAGTTCACTCTCGACGAAGGCAAGACCTGGAAAAACGTCACGCCGCCTGAGATTACTCCGTGGAGCAAAGTCACCCACATCGAAGCCTCGCACTCCGATGCAGCCACCGCGTACGCTGCCGTGGACCGCCACCGCCTGGAAGACATCAGCCCCTATCTCTACCGCACTCGCGATTCTGGCCGCACCTGGCAGCGTGTCGTCCGCGGCATCCCCGAAGGCAGTTTCCTCAACTGCATCCGCGAAGATCCCCTGCGCAAGGGCCTCCTCTACGCCTGCACCGAGACCGGCGTGTACGTCTCCTTCGATGACGGCGACGACTGGCAAACGCTCCAACTGAACATGCCTACTGTTTCGATCCGCGACCTCGTCGTCCACGGCGACGATCTCGTCATCGCCACGTTCGGCCGCGCCTTTTGGATTTTGGACGACGCAGCCCCGCTGCGGCACATGGATTCCGAAATGGCCGGCAGCGATGTCTGGCTTTTCCCTCCGCAAACCGCCTCGCGCGTTCGCCCCGGCTCCGACCAAGGCACTCCTGTGCCCGTTGACGAACCCAAATTCGCCAATCCGCCCGGCGGCGCTTTGCTCGATTACTACTTGAAAGAAAAATCCTCTTCGCCCATCCAGCTCGAAATCAGCGATTCCTCGGGAACATTAGTCCGCCGATATTCGAGCGACGACCGGCTCGAGCGCACCGAGCCCAACTCCGTTCCCTTCACCATGAATTGGGTGCCAGTCCCCCAGCCACTTTCCGCCGATGCGGGCATGCATCGCTTCGTTTGGGATTTGCGCGCGGCTATGCCCGGAGGCATGCGCCGTACCTTCCGCCTTTCGGGTGGCCCCTGGATCGTTCCCGGCGACTACACCGTAAAACTTACCGCGGCTGGAAAAACCATTACTCAGCCGCTTACGGTAAAGATGAATCCCCGCTCCCATGCCACCGTCGAAGCGCTCCAGCGCCAGTTTGCCCTTGCTTCTCAACTCGGCAAGCAAGCGGGAGAAGTCTCTGCCGCGCTGCGGCAGGCTGAAGACTTGCGCCGGCAGGCCGAAGAGCGCAAGAAAGATGCCGCCGGCAACGCCGCAATCCTCTCCGCGCTCGACGAGCTCACTGCGAAGATCACACAGGCCTCCGGCGCCGTACCCGAAGCGGATTTCGGCGGCATCGGCCCCACGCTTCCCGACCGCGAGCATGAATCCCTGCGCCGCGTATCCACCGCGCTTTCCGGCATCTTGGCCGTTGAGCAGAGCGCCGATGTCGCTCCCACGCCCGACGTCACGACCGCCGCAAGCCGTTGGGACGCTGCCCGCGCCGACTCGCTTGCTCAGTGGAACAAAGTGCTCGATGACGTTCGCTCTCGCATCAATCCGAGCCTGGAGAAATCTGGCTTGAAGCCGCTGCCTCTTCCGTAGCGCCGGCGCCTGCCCCGACCCTTCGGGGTCCCGCGCCGGCTCTCTTTAGTCTGGGTAGTCACGGTAAGTTCCGAAGCCTCGGGATTTCCGACCGTAGTCCTTGCTCCTCTCCCCCTCCCATTCATACCCTCCTCTCCCATCCCCGCGCTATACTCCGCTTCCGGTCGATTGGAACGGGGGCCGTTC
>JASHSV010000114.1 GCA_030038535.1 Candidatus Acidiferrales bacterium | reverse complement strand
CATCGTGAAAAAATCATGGTTCCTTCTGCTGGCCGCGGGACTGGCGTATTCGCAGACGCCCGCCGGTCAGCCGCCGCTCTCGTTCGAGGTGGCCACCATCAAGCCCGCGCGTCCGCTCCAGGAGCAGGCTCTTTCGGGCAAGATGCATGTCGGTGAGAAAATCGACGACGCGCGCGTCGACTGGGGCTCGATGTCGCTCGCCGATCTGATCGCCAAGGCTTACAACGTCAAGGGGTTTCAGATCGCCGGGCCGGATTGGCTCAAGAGTGAGCGCTTCGATATTCTCGCCAAAATTCCCGACGGCGTGTCGAAGGACAAGGTTCCGGAGATGCTGCAGACGCTGCTGGCGGACCGCTTCAAGCTCACCTTCCATCGCGAAACCAAGGAGCACGCGATGTACGCGCTGGTGGTCGCGAAGGACGGACCGAAGATGAAGGAATCGCCGCCCGACCAGCCCGAGCCCGCCGATGCGCCTCCGCCCAAGGAAGAAAAAGGCGTGACCACGCTCGACACCGGGCAGGGAAAGGTGAGCGTGAAGACGCAGTCGGACGGCGAAGGCGGGGTCAGCGCCAGCATGAAAGGTCCCAACGGGCTCCAGCAGAAAATGACCATGCAAAACGGCGTGATGCACGTCGAGTTGAACAAGATCACCATGGATCAATTCGTGGAAGCGATCACGCGATTCGTGGACAGGCCGGTGGTCGACCAGACCGGCCTCAAGGGAAATTACCAGGTGGCGATCGACGTGACCATGGCGGAGATCATGAACGCGGCGCGCTCGGCCGGCGTCAATATGCCCATGCCGCAGGCTCCCGAGGCCAAGGCCGGCGAAGCGTCGGACCCGGGCGGAAGCACGCTCATCGGCTCGCTCCAGAAGATGGGCTTAAAGCTCGACCCGCGCAAGGACCCGGTGGAAACCATCGTGGTCGACCACATCGAAAAGACCCCGACCGAGAATTAGCGCAGTGATTCCGTGGGGCAGCCGGTCTTACCGGCTGCCTCCAACTCGATTGGAACACGCAGCCGCGCCGGACGAATGAACGAACCGGGACACGAGTACAACAGCGGCATTTACCCGCTCCCTCCGGCAGTGTCCTAAAACTGCGTTGATCCCCTTCGATCATCTTCATGCCGACGATTCGGGACGACGGATTTCTTCCTTGTCCCTAAAGACGTCAAAAGACGCCCAGCATGAGGTTGCCAATTGAACACCGCTGGGCGGGAACCCGGCCTGTATGATCTTCAGCCCTTTCTGATCTAAGAATTTCACGGCAGGCACCAGATCAGCATCAGAGGACGCCAAAACTCCAATTTCATACGCACCCTCCCAGGCAAGCCGAATCATATCGGTGGCGATGGCTGTATCAACACCTTTTTCTATCGTTCCCGACAGCTCCGCTCCACAACCGCTGTGTGGACAGTTCCCAATCACCCTGTGACATGTAGGGCATGAGGGTGGATTCCTGCGCTCACGCGCGTGTGATTTGACTTGAATGCCGGGTTGACGATTAAGCCAATTCGATGCCCAATTGTTGAATCCGCGCCCCTCTGCCGTATTTGGGTTGTAAGAAGCATAAATGATCGCCCCCTCGAAGCTGTACGCGCCTATCTTCGTAACGTTAGCCGCTTTGCCGGCTAACCATGCGGGCAAGCCGCGCCAGTCCACCTTGAAACGTACATGACTCTGGCCCGTAGCCTCTTCCTCTCTTGCGTTGATTCTCAGTTGGAGATTCCAGTAATCGATAAATACCCGAATCCTTGGCGCTACCGCCCTTGGCGCGACCGGAATAGTGCTCATACAGTGAACGGTCCTTTCTGTGTTCCTTCGGGTTAAAAATAATGCAGGGGGCGGTATCAAATATGACACCGCCCCCTGGGGGCTAAATAGACTGGTTAGTTGACGCCTCTACGGGCGCACTAATGCACCAGTGGGGTTCAATGGTCCAATTATGACGGATATGCACGGCTAAAGTCAATAGTCCTGACGCGGTGGCCGTACCTTACTGAAATCATTGCCTTTGTATGATACCACCCACCTCTTCACGAGAGCAGTTCCAGACGCGATCACCAACGCAGTTTTAGGACACTACCCTCCCTCCGGTCGCGGTTCATAACTCACAACGAGCCGCGACCACAGGGAGCGGGTTCAATGACGAAACGAATCACCGGGAGGGCCCATTAGCTCTGGAGCGGTGGAAACGTCACCAGGGCAGACGCGCGCCCTGACGGGCCGCGCGTACTAACGATTCCTTCGCGTCCACTCGTGTCCTCAAGTTAGAGATTTGTTGCATCATTCTCCGGGCGACGTGGGGCGGGCTTTCAGCCCGCGACCTGCCTTTCGAGGCGGGTCAAGCCGGCCGGAAGGCCGGCTCGCGGCCAGGATTGGCCGCCCCACAGCGCTCGAATTATGGTGCGAACTTCTGACCCAGGACACCAGCGGCCTGCCGCCGGATGCTTGTGGCGCGCGCACTCGTGCGCGCCGCGTCGACTCTCAAGTCGACGCCTGCCCCTTCGAGAGCCCGAGTGTCGATACGAGTATCGACACGGCACGCACGAGTGCGTGCGCCACGATGCCGCAGGGTACGCGCGACCTCACGGTCGCGCCTCGACCACGACAGCGGCCCCACTTCTGAGGCGCGACCCGTTAGGGCGCGCGTCTGCGCTGGTTCGGCGGCGTGCGGTTCAAAATCCGGACGCGCGCCCGATTCCGCGCGGCACTTTTCGCGCCGTCCTTCGCATAAGATTGTCGGTATGAAGACGCTTGTGCTGCTGGCCGCGCCGATCGCGTTCGCCGCATCGCCCACCGTCGACGACGCGCGAAAATTCCTCGAGGATGCCGAAAAACAACTGCTGCAACTCAACGTAGAGCAGTCGCGCGCGGACTGGGTCTATTCGAACTTCATCACCCACGACACCGAGCTCCTGTCGTCTGAAGGCGACGAGCGCGCCATCGCCGGCCAGGTTCGGCTCGCCAAACAAGCGGCGCGCTTCAACGGCGTGAAGTTGCCGCCCGAGATGGCGCGGAAGATGCTGCTGCTGCGGATCGGCCTGACGCTCGCCACGCCGTCCGATCCGGCGTTG
>JASHSV010000113.1 GCA_030038535.1 Candidatus Acidiferrales bacterium | reverse complement strand
CGCCATCCGGAACAGGCGCAGCGCCACCTGGGCTACCTGGCCGATTTCTTCTCCGTCTACGACGACCTGACGGTGTGGGAGTACGTGGATTACTTCGCGCATGCCTACAAAATGGCCGAGGCGGTGATTCCAGGGCGCGTGGACGACGTAATCCGCAAGGTCGGCCTGGAAGCGAAGCGCGATTCGTTTATCTCCGGTCTATCGCGCGGGATGAAGCAGCGCCTGGGAATCGCGCGGGCCATCCTACACTCGCCGCCTGTTCTGGTGCTCGACGAGCCGACCTCGGGCCTCGACCCCAAGGCACGGCACGAATTGAAGCAGCTACTGGTAGAGCTGAACCGCGCCGGCGGCACGCTGTTTATCACCACGCACATCCTCTCCGACGTGGAGGAGATCTGCACCTCCGTGGCGATTCTCGAAAAAGGCGTGCTGCTGCGTTGCGGGCCGCTGGCCGAGGTGATGCAAGAAGCGCGTGGCGGGCGCCGGTTGCGCGTGCGGCTGGCCGCGCCGGGATTTGCGCTGGCCGAATGGCTCGCCGCGCAGCCGGGCGTGAGCGAGGTGAAGGCGGACGCGACCAGCGCGCTATTCCTGCTGGCCGGCGATGATGCGCGCACCGTCGAGCTCGTGAGCCGGCTCGTCGCCGCCGGCGCGCCCGTCTGCGGCGTCGAGGACGCGTCGGAGAATCTCGAGGCGCTTTACTCGCGGCTTTCGAGCGGGGAGACGATGTGATCCCGCTCTGGGAGAATCCGGAATTCATCCGCAACTGCCGGGCGCAACTGCGGCCGCGGCGGCTCGCGCTGGCGGGGTCGATCGTCGCGGCGCTGTCTCTGGTGGTCGGCTACGCGCTGTCTCAGGCGAACAGCACGGGCTGGGGAAGCGCATATCTTGTCGCCGTGCTCTATGCACAGATCTTAACGCTCTACATCGGCGGCGGCGTTGCGTGCAGCCGCGCCATTTCGCAGGAGCGCGAGCAGAATACCTTCGATTATCAGCGCGTCACGCAGCTCAGCTCGCTCGAAATTGCGTTCGGCAAGCTGTTCGGCGCGCCGGCAATCTCGTATTTCGCGACTTTCTGCATGTTCCCCGCCGCTGTGGTGGGCCACGTGGCGGCAGAGATTCCGATCGGGCGGCTGCTGATTGCCTATGTGTTGATTTTTGCAGGCGCTATCGCCATCCACAGTGTCACTCTGCTCGTTTCGCTATGCACAACGAAGACTGCCGGGGGAATTAGCGCGGTTTGGGGTGTTGGCCTGATCTTCGTGTTCTTCCTGATTTCCAGTGTATCGCAAGCCTCGCGCATGTTTCTCGAATTGGGGTCGCTTGGGCCTAACGTTGCCGTGGAATTTGCGCTCCACGGCAGCTGGCATGTAGAGGCGCCCACCGCGCCCATCATGGGGCACGCATACCCGGGTTCGGGATGGACCGACGTATTCTTCGGCATTCCGCTGCATCACATGCCCGTGCTTCTGGTGCTCTACCTCACCTTTGCGGCGTGGTGCCTCCTCCCGCTGGCGCGTAATCTGAAGCGGGATCCGGCGCTGCTCGAATTACTCTCACCGGCGCAGTCGGTGGGCCTGCTGGCCTACATCAATCTGATTCTCGTGGGTTTCTACATTCCAAACGGCCCCTCGATCCCCAGTTGGCGCCCATACGGCGAACAATTCGTGTTCAGCTTTTTCCTCATGGTGAACCTGGCGCTGCTCTATTGCCTGGGTCTGGCGCTGCTTCGCAACCGCGAGCAGTCCCGCCGGCTGGCGCACCGGCGCGGCGCGAACGGCCTCGACTGGCGCGAAGCCGCCTGGCCCGCGGCATACATCCTTGCAGGGGCGGCGTGCGCTGCCGTACTTTTCCTGGCGCGGTTCGGACGGCCGAGCGGCGCAGCGAACGACTTGGACCCGCGGTTCGCAGTGTTCGTCTCCGTCTTGCTGCTGGCTACCCTGCTGCGCGACCTCTGCTTCCTGCAATGGATGAACCTGCGCCGGTCGAAACGTCCGCTGATGACGGGGATCATCCTCCTCTGGGTGTTCTACTTCTGCGGGGGGATTCTGCTGGCCATGGCGCGCTTCAGCAAACCCGTGCACACGGCGTTCACGGCCATCGTTTCTCCGTGGGCCCTCGCCGCGGCGGGTGGTCCGGAGCGCGACTACTGGTGGCAGTGGTCGCTTTTCGCCGGCCCCTGGATTGTAGGATTGGCGATCCAGATCGCGCTGGTGACCTTCTTCGCCGCGCAGTACCACAAATCATTGGAAGAACTGCGGCCCGCGGCCCTGCCTGCTCCAGCGAGTGCAGGAACCGCCGGAGACTGACACCGGCGTCCGGAACGCTGATTCTTCCGCGAGAGCAATTCCGGTTGCCGCCCGCGCTCTCACTGAAGTACTCTCCACTCCACAGATTCGGCGCCCAAACAGGAGATCAATATGAACTGGAGAAAACTGACTTACTTTTCGGTGGCAGTCGCGGTTGCCCTGATGCTTTCGCTTCCCGCGGGAATGGCGCAATCCGGCGCGCCCGCGAAAGCGCCGGCCACGACGAGCCAGACGCCGCCCGCCAAAACGCAGCTCGTGGACTTGAACTCGGCGACCAAAGAGCAGCTCGACGCGCTGCCGGGCATCGGCAAAGTCTATTCGCAGAAAATCATCGACGGCCGGCCTTACGCCAACAAGTCGCAGCTCGTATCGAAGAAGATCATCCCGCAGGCCACCTACGACAAGATCAAGGACCTGGTGATCGCCAAGCAGGCATCGAAGCCCGGGAAGTAGCAGCCGCGCGCGGCCGGCGAGCTAGTAGATATCGTACTGCTCCCAATGGAGCGAGGGATCGCCGTGGATGATGACGCTCTTTTTCGTCCAGCGTTCCAGCTCCTCGACGAGCGCGGACTCGCGCGTCTTGAGCGCCTTGGCGATTTCCGGATGCACGCGCAGCGTCAGGCTCTGGCCGTCCAGTTCGGGCGCCATCTTGCGCGCTTCGGCCTGGGCCTCGTAGCAGATGGTGTGGATGCTCTTGACCATCCCTGAGCCGCTGCAATAGATGCACGGCTGGCAGAGCACGCGCTCGAGCGCCTGCTTGGTGCGCTTGCGCGTGATGTTCACCAGGCCAAATTCGTTGAAGCCCAGCACTTTCGAAGGCGCGCGGTCCTCGCGCAGCGCCTCCTCGAGCGCCTGCATCACCTTGGCCCGGTTGCGCCGCTCCTCCATATCGATAAAGTCCACCACGATGATGCCGCCCAGGTCGCGCAGCCGGATCTGCCGCACGATTTCTTTGCAGGCTTCCACGTTGGTTTTGACGATCGTGTCTTCCAGCCGCGTGGAACCCTTGCCGACGAATTTTCCGGTGTTCACGTCGATGGCCACCAGCGCTTCCGTATGGTTGATCACGATGTAGCCGCCCGACTTGAGCCACACTTTCGGCCGCAGCGCCTTGTCGATTTCCTGCTGGATGCCGAACTCCTCCAAAATCGGCGCTTCCTTGGTGTAGAGCTTCACGCGGCTCACCAGTTCCGGCTGGAACCGGCCGATGAACTCCGCCACGCGCGCGT
>JASHSV010000112.1 GCA_030038535.1 Candidatus Acidiferrales bacterium | reverse complement strand
CTGCTGCATATTGTGCGTGACGATGACCATGGTGCAAATCTCTTTCAGGCCGAAGAGCAGCTCCTCGATCTTCGCGGTGGAGATGGGATCGAGAGCGGAGCAGGGTTCGTCGAGGAGGAGCACTTCCGGATCCACGGCAAGGGCGCGGGCGATGCACAGGCGCTGCTGCTGGCCGCCGGAAATGGCGTAGGCGGATTTGTGGAGCGCGTCCTTTACCTCGTCCCAGAGAGCGGCGCGGCGAAGGCTTTTCTCGACGGCTTCGGAAATCGAACCTTTGTAGCCGTTCACACGCAACCCATAGGCGATGTTGTCGAAGATGGATTTGGGGAACGGATTGGGGCGCTGAAAGACCATTCCCACGCGCCGGCGGAGGCGGGTGACGTCCTGGTCGAGGACGCTTTCGCCGTCAAGAAGGATCTGGCCTTCCAGGCGCGAGCTCTTGACGGTTTCGTGCATACGATTGAGCGTGCGCAGGAGCGTGGATTTTCCGCACCCGGAGGGGCCGATCAGCGCGGTAACCCGGTTGATGGGAACCGTGAGGGAAATGTCGTGGAGCGCGTGCTTGGCGCCGTAGAAGAAATTGAGATTGCGGACCTCGAGGCGCGGTTTGAGGCCGGCGAGAGGATCGGATTTGGGGGCGGAGCCCGCGGCGGGCGCGGGTTTTCGCGCGGCTCCCAGCGCTGCGTTCATGGGCACCTCCACGGCATCACCTCGGGGCCGATATTCCGCGCGAGAGGATCGTACGCGCGATGATATTTGTGAGCAGCACCATGCCGAGCAGCACCAGTCCGGCAGCCCAAGCCTGCCGCTGCCAATCATCATACGGCGAAATCCCATAGGTAAAGACCATCACCGGGAGCGAGGCCGTGGGCTGGTTCCATCCCGGGCTCCAGTACCGGTTATTGAGAGCGGTGAAGAGAAGCGGCGCCGTCTCGCCGGCCACGCGCGCAAGAGACAGCAGAATGGCCGTCAGGATTCCGCGGTAGGCTGCCGGCACCACGACGCTGACGATGGTCCGCCATTTGCTCGCGCCCAGAGCCATGGCGCCTTCGCGCAGCGCCACGGGCACGCTGCGGAGGAATTGCTCGGTACTTCGCAGCGTGATGGGGATCATCATGACGCCAAGGGCAAAGCCGCCGGCGAGGGTCGAGAAATGCTTCATGCGGATGACGATCAGACTATAGGTGAACAGGCCGATAACGATCGAGGGCACACCGTTCAGCAGGTCGGCGGTGTATTGGATGATAAACGCGCTGAGTCTGCCGCCGAACTCGGCCATATAGATTCCGCCGACAACGCCGATGGGGATGCCCACGAGTGAAGCGAGGAACAGCAGCTTGATACTGCCCACAATGGCGTTGGCCATCCCGCCGCCGGTTTCGCCCACCGGCTTGGGGAGCTGAGTGAAGAAGTTCAGGTCGATGTCGGAACCGCCCTTCCAAACCAGGGAGCCGAGGATGAAAAAGAGAACGCCCACCACAAAGATGGCGCACAGCGCGGTCGCCCCCAGCCAGACGTAGCTGATGACCTTGCGGAAACGGCGATGTCCTGCGCCCGCCCAGCCGCTCATGCCGAACCTCCGCGGCGCGAAGTGAACAGGATGAGCAGGCGGGCCAAGCCGTTCAGGATAAAAGTAACCAGGAAGAGCACAAGGCCGAGCTCGATGAGCGACTGCACGTACATATCGCCGGTGGCCTCGGTAAATTCGTTGGCGATGACCGCGGCAATCGAATAGCCGGGGGCCAGCAGCGAGGTGCGAATCTCGGGAACGTTGCCGACGACCATGGTGACGGCCATGGTTTCGCCGAGGGCGCGGGCCATGGCCAGGAAAACCGAGCCGAGAACGCCGGGAAGTGCGAAGGGCACCACGACTTTCCAGGTGGACTCCCAGCGGGTGGAACCCAAAGCGAGCGCGGCTTCGCGCTGGTCGGTGGGAACGGCGAGCAGGACCTCCCGCGAGACGCTGACGATGAAAGGCACAATCATGATCGCCAGCACGAGGCCGGCGGCCAGGAAGCTGACCCCGTAGCATGGCCCCTTGAAGAGAAATCCTACCTTGGGAACGGCGCCCAGCGAGTGCATCAGGGGGGGAGCAAGCGTGGTGCGCACAAAGGGAACGACCACAAAAATGCCCAGCAGGCCGTAAATGACGCTGGGGACCGCGGCGAGCAGCTCGATGACGAACGTGAGCGCGTCGGAAATTTTGGCAGGAGCCAGTTCGGCCAAAAAGATAGCCGCGCCCAGTCCAAGAGGAACGCCAATCACGAGAGAGAGCGCGGAGGTGACCAGAGTGCCGTAAACGAACGGAGCCGCGCCGAAAATTTCGTTGACGGGGTCCCAGTCCCGCCCGGTAAAGAATGACAAGCCAAACTTGGCGCGCGGGAGCGCGGAGTTGTCCCACAAAATGATGACGAGCAGCGTGGCAATCAGAAGGATGCTGGCGGCGGCGACAAAAGTGATGGCATGCGCCACCTGGTCGCCCTCCAGCAGGCGCTTAGAAAACGAGCGCGAGGCCGGCACCGGCCCCGCGCTCATTCCCGTACTGGAAAGTGTGGCCAATTGGGAGACTTCAGTGAATTTTGGCGATGGCTTTCTGCTCCTGCTTCACGACCTCCGTGGGCAGGGGGGCATAGCCCAGATCCTTCGTAAAGCTCTGGCCGTCAACGAGCATCCATTTGAGAAAGTCCTTGATGGCATCGCGCTTTGCCGCGTCGGTGATTGTAGTCGGAATCAGGAGCCAGGTAAAACTCGATATGGGATAAGAGGACTTGCCGGGCGCATCGGTGATGGAAACGCGGAAGTCCTCAGGCATTCCCTTGGCAGTGCCAGCGGCGGCGGCGGTGGTGGTGTTAAGGTCCGCCTTGACGAACTGGCCGTCGTGATTCTGGACTCTGCCATAAGAAAGATTGTTCTGGAGCGCGTAGATGAGCTCGACGTAGCCGATAGAACCGGGAGTTTGCTTAACCAGACCGGAAACGCCCTCGTTGCCCTTGCCGCCCAGTCCCACCGGCCACTTGACGGACACGTCGCGGCCCACCTGGGTTTGCCAATCCTTGCTGGCCTTGCAGAGAAAGTCCACGAAGATATAGGTGGTGCCGCTGCCGTCGGCACGGTGCACCACGATGATATCGTCCGCAGGAAGCTTGACCCCTGGGTTGGGCTTGGCGATTTCAGAGTCGTTCCATTTTGTGATCTTGCCGAGATAGATGCCGGCAAGCGCGGCCTGTGTAAAATTCAGCTCTCCGGTCACTCCGGGAACGTTGTAGATGGGAACCACGCTGCCTAGAACTGTGGGAAAGTGCAGCACGCCCCCTTTGACCTGCGACACTTGCTCGTCCTTCATGGGCCCGTCGGAGGCGCCGAAGTCCACCGTGCCGGCAATGACCTGACGGATGCCGGCTCCGGAACCGAGAGACTGGTAATTGATCTGAATGTTGGGATGCTTCTGTTTGTACACGTCGAACCACTTGGAATAGATGGGGTTGGGGAACGTAGCGCCCGCGCCGTTCAACAGGATGGCTCCCGATTGCGCGGCTGCGGCCAGCGCCACGGCCAGGCAGAGCGCTCCGACCAGCATAATTCTCCTCATGGGGATCTCGACCCTCCTCCGGCGGGGATATTGGCGGGGAATTGTTACGGCTCTGTTACAGCGCCGGGAAATTGGCGTGAATGAGACAGATGGGCATGCGGATGGCGGGAGCGAAGTTTGCTTTGGTCTCGGGCGGATGCGTATGATGGACAAATAATGGCAACCTGAAGCGTCCCTGGGAACTCATAGTGATTAGGGGCTCCGGGGAGCATAATTGAGTCTCTCGATGCGCACGCCAACGCCACAACAGCAGAGTCCGTGGATGACCGTACGGATGCAACGGGCTGTGGCATTCATCTCTTTGGTTGTGGTGGTAATCATCGGCGCCAGTTGGGCGAAGGCTTCAGGCTATAACGAGCAGGCCTTTCCGTCTCCGCACTTCTCGACCTCGGTAAAGATTGCGCGCGCACTTTTTTATAGCGGGGTGGGTGACGAACCGCAGGCACTAATCGATGCGGGCGCCAAGCTGCCGGAGCCGGATTGGGACGGATATGCTCCACCGCCCGAGCAGTTCGAGATTGCGGGCGCAACTCGGCTACCTTTCCAGGCGCTGCGCGGCCCTCCTCTCCCGCTCTAACCCGTCCGCTTGGCTACCTCGCCATGAATTCTCTGTGGCCAGGGGAGGCAGTCCCGGAAGCGGGGATGCTTCAGGGCCGCACGGACACAAACCCTATTTCTACACCCTTTTTCCCTGAGGCTGCACAATCTGGAGTTTCGTATTTGCATTTCGCGCTATCAGAGGCGAGGAGCCTCGAAAGGAGATGCTCATGAGAACCGTGACGTGCAGGAATTGGGGCGGTCTGGCAATCGTGATTTCTCTTCTATCCATGATGCTGGCGCTGCCGTCAAGCGTGGCGGCGCAATCCAGCCCCGGAGCCATTGAGGAAGTCAAGGTGATTGGCCACCTCAAACTCACGGGAATTCACGTAAACGAAATGTTCGTGCAGCACAGGAACGACAAGGATTATCTGTATCTTCACCGTCCGACGCGGCAGGCGTTCGCGCTGGTGGATGTAACCAAGCCCGGGAAGCCGGTGCTCATCGAACGAACCACCCTGGCGGAAGAGCCGCGTGCCCAGGTGAACGTGGATGCTGCGAATCCGTCGCTGGCCATCGCCGTGGCGCCGGAAGACCGCGCGGGCGTTGTTCCCACAAAGGCGACAGCAGGTGGCGCTCCTGCGCAGGCCGTAGCGTTGCCGACAGAAACGCTCCGGATCATGGACCTTTCCGATCCAAAGCACGCCCGCGTGTTGAAGACGTTTGCGGGGGTCACCAGCTTTTTGCCGGACGACAGCAGGAAGCTGATCTATATCGTGAGTGGAGATGAGTTGACGATCGTGCGCCACCGGCAATTGCGGCCCATGCCATTGTGCACGTCGGAAGACGCGCTGACGTTTGAACCGAACTGCCAATAGTGCCTGGCCGGATGCGGCAAGCCTCGCGCCCAGCGGCCGCGATGCGAAATGGAGCGTGGCGGCTGGACCCGGCTCGCGAGCCGCTCCGGGAGTATTCGCGACGTGGATCGTTTTGTCCGGCGAGTCAATGAGGGAGGCAGGCGGCTCGTGGCTGTACGTTTTTTCGGTTTTGGGTTCCACTGCGCCCGGCCGGAATGTATGGACTCCGCTATCGGAAGAGTGGCCGTAGAATATGGCTGCGGCCGGATCCATCGGGAACCGCGAACTTCGGGGCCCGGAGGGAGATTTATGGCCCAC
The DNA here is from genome assembly GCA_030038535.1 of Candidatus Acidiferrales bacterium. GTDB lineage: Bacteria > Acidobacteriota > Terriglobia > Acidiferrales > UBA7541 > JOPF136. The sequence continues at coordinate 1,582 of JASHSV010000112.1, read as the reverse complement.
AATTCGATTTTGCCAGCGCTGCTCGAGGAACTGCGACGCCTGAGCACGTGCGTGGTGGCCAGCGCCATCGAGACGTTTGAAATCCGGCTGCCCAACGTGGGGTTCGCGGATTCGCGGGTGCACTGCATCTTTCCGGAATTGCCCGCCATCATCGGGTTCGCGGCCACGGCCCGTGTGCGCAGCGCGACGCCGCCGATGTCCGGAGCAACCTATTACGCGCGGCCGGATTGGTGGAAGGCGATCCTGGAAATACCCGCGCCGCGGATCGCGGTGTTACAGGACGAGGATGAACCGCCGGGATTGGGCGGGTTTGTCGGAGAAGTACACGCCAACGCGCTGGCGGCCTTGCGGTGCGCGGGGCTGGTAACCAACGGCGGAGTTCGCGATCTGCCTCAGGTGCGCGCGATTCCCTTCCCCATGTTCGCAGGCAACGTGGCCCTGTCGCATGCGTATGCGCACATCTCGGGCTTCGGCACAACCGTGGAGGTTGGCGGACTAAAAATCCAGCCCGGCGATCTGCTGATGGCCGATCTTCACGGGGTCATTTCCATCCCGGCGGAGATTGCAGCGGAGGTGCCGGAAGTCGCGGCGCGGATCCAAAAGGTGCGCCGGGAAATGGTGAGTCTCTGCCGCAGCGAGAATTTTTCGATGGAACGGCTTCGCCAGGTCGGCGAAGCCTGTGGATTCATCCGTTATGAGGAGTCGGATATGCAGAAGACGGGCACAAAGCGAGGCGCGTCATGATGCCGCGGGGCGGCGGAAAGAAAAATTCGCCGGGCAGGCGTGCCTCGGCTCCCGTGCTTGCGCTGGCGCTGGCGGCGTCGCTGGCGGCGTGCGAGCGGGCGAAGGAAGTGCGCGCGGACGACCCGGCAAACGCGCCTTCGGCCACGGTGGCCAAGGTGGTGCGGCAGAAGGTCACGGATCGGCTGGAAATTGCGTCGGAATTCCAGCCGTTCCAGGAAATCAACGTGTACGCAAAAGTGTCGGGCTACGTGCAGAAGCTGAACATCGACTGGGGCACACACGTGCGCGAGGGCCAGTTGATGGCCGTCCTGGAAGTTCCGGAGCTGGAGCAAAAGCTCCAGTTGGATGCGGCGGCGCTGCGCAAGAGCCAGCAGGACCTGCGGCGCGCGCACGACGACTTGAACCGCGCGCAGTCTGCCTACGCCGTTGCGCACATCACCTACACGCGGCTGGCCGAGGTACAGAAGGCGCGGCCCGAGCTGGTGGCGCAGCAGGATATCGACGTGGCGCAGGGGAAGGACCAGGAAGCGGACGCGGCATTATCGGGCGCCAAGGCGGGACTCGCGGCGGCGGAGCAGGCTGTGGCCGTTGCACAGGCGGCGCTGGACATGGACAAAGCCTATTTCGCGTACTCGCGGATCACCGCGCCCTTCGACGGCGTGGTGACGGAAATGGACGCGTTCACCGGGGCGCTGCTGCCCGCGGGCACGTCGTCAAATAAGGGCGACCTGGCGCTCTGCCGGCTTTCGCAGAACAACAAACTGCGGCTGGTGATCCCGCTGCCGGAACGGGCTGTGCCCAGTGTATCGATCGGCGAGACGGTGGCGATGCAGGTTTC
>JASHSV010000111.1 GCA_030038535.1 Candidatus Acidiferrales bacterium | reverse complement strand
GCCTGCCTGGTCATTCACGCATCCTGCGACGCTGGCCGCGATGAGATTCGCTATTCTCTGCGCCCCAAATCGAATTCAGGGGCGGACTAGCTGGCCCGGTGTTTCCGGAATCCGCGCGAGAACCGCCGAGCGCGAATTCCTTCCTGACGGCGCCGCGCGTTTGTCCTCACGCAGGAAGCACCGCGCTCTCTTTACTTGATCCAGGCGGGAAAGCGGAAGGTTTGGCTCCGGGGCTTGGACTCGAACCAAGATAGCGGGATCCAAAGTCCCGAGGCCTACCAGTTAGCCGACCCCGGAGCCGTTCACTCGAATCTAACAAGAAACCTTGGTGTCCGCCACTGCGCCAATTCTGTGCGCAGCCGCTTGGTTCTTTGCTGGCAGCCTTCTGTAGGCTGCATGAGAAGTGGCTGCTACACCCTATGGACCGCCTCGCGAATCGTCCGGATACCGCCAAATGCCGCAGGGATTAGGCGCTCTTCTGGAAGTGGTGCGCCGATGGCACGGGCCAAGGAGGAGTTCTGAGTGCACTACTCTGTACGAGAACATTCCGTTGACTTTTCCGCCGCCGGAGGTATAGAACGGGCCCAACGGCTGCTTCATGTCTTCGCACGCCTAGGAGGAGGAGAATTATGAATCGTAAAACGATCCTTGGATTACTCGTTTCATGCCTGCTGATCTCGTTGGCCACTGGTTTGGGCTTCGCCCAGGAGACGGCCCAGAAGCCGGCCAAAAAGAGTGCACCACCGGTCGCATGGACTACACTCCCCAATGGTGTACAGGTGCTGCGGGTCCCGCAGCCGAAAGGTTATACGTATCCCGAAGTCCGGTCTGTGGTGGTGTCGACGACTGAGTTTGCTAAATTCGAAGCGAATCCCAAGGACTATGTGAATGACCTCGGCCTTTTTCCCCATAAAGTCAAGCAGGTGTTCATCCTTCACATGCCGCCCGCCGATGGCTCGAAATCAACCGGCGATATGGGCCTGGGGTGCGTGCATGATGTAGGGAGCACCGTTACCTGCGTCACTTCGCCCGCAACACAGTGAGGATCCGAAGAGGCGGACGGAACTCGCCTTTGCCATTTGCGGCATTCGCGATTCCCTGATGACGCAATTCTCGACTGAACTGCGCATCGCCGTCGGTTGCTCCGCGCGCGATGCAACGTAATTTCCGTGGTCGCCGCGCGGCATGAACAGCCGTTATCTAATGAGAAAGGCCGACCCGGTGCAGGAGCACCGCGAAGCGAGGGTCGTCTCGCAGCGGGTCCACTGCTGGGTCAACGTTGAGCCAGACCAGGTAGGCCTGATGCTCCTCAAACGCTTTGCCTAGCCAGGAAAAAGCCTGCTCGCGCTCGCCCAGCGCGGCATGGAGAATCGCTGGCAGATAGGGCGGAAGGTACGCCTGTTTGGATGTTGCAAGCAGCTCCCCGAGTATTTTTGTTGCCTCGGCTCTTCTGCCTGCTCGCGCGTAGGCGCGCCCGAGCCCCGCGGCGAGTAACGGGTCGTTACCCGAGAGCCGGACGGACTCCTGGCACGCCGCGATCGCTCCCTCATAGCTGCCTTTTCCCAGCAAACTCAATCCCAGGCAGTCGTAGGCTCGATCCGAGCTGGGATCTAACTCGAGCGCCCTCCGGCACTGTTCGGTCGCGTCGTCGAATCGGCGGGCAAAGTAGAACACCCATCCCGCCGTCACCTGCGCCCTGATGTATAAAGGGTCTACCTCCTGCGCCCGCCGGATTTCCGCGAGCGCCTCCTCCACCCGGCCGAGCGCCGACAAATAGAATGCATAAGTGCGGCGTGCCTCTGCGTCGTTCGGGTTCAGTTCGATCGCCCGCTTCAGCTCATTCTCCGCGGACGCCCAGTCCCACTCTCCATAGAAGCGCACCGCTCCCAGGGCCGTGTGGGCGCGAGCCAGAGTCGGGTCCAGCTCCAATGCCTTCAGCGCGTATTGTTCGGCTTTGGGCAGGGCCACCCTTGAAGGGATTTCCGAAGTGGACCAGTAGTATTCCGCCAGGCCCGAGTATGCGGGAGCATAGCTCGGGTCCAGGCTGACGGCCTGCTCGAAGTATTCTTTGGCTTTCCTTTGCTGCGCGGAGCTCCCTTTGTTCAGGAAGTCCCCCTTCAAGTAAGCTTCGTGGGCCGCCGGAACCACCGTGTGCGTGCTGGAGAGGCGCGCCTGCTCCTGCGCCGTGAGCGCCACTTTGATTTCCTTCACAATCGCGCCGGCCAGTTCATTTTGCAAAGCCAGCAGATCACGCACGTCGTAATCGTACGTTTTTGACCAGAGCTGCGCGTCCGTGGGTGCGTACACCAGTCGGGCGATCACCCGCGCCCTGTCGCCCTGGCGCGACACCGACCCTTCCACGATGGCGTCGACATTCAGTTCGTGGGCGATTTCCCCTAGCAGCTTCTTGCTGGACTTGTACTGCATCACAGACGTGCGGGAGATCACCCGCAGTGCGCCGATCTGGCCCAGGTCGGTGATCAGCGCGTCTGCAATTCCGTCCCCGAAATATTCCTGCTCCGGGTCAGCGGAGAGGTTGGTAAACGGCAGGACGGCCAGAGAATCAACGTGCGGTGTCGCGCCGCCCCGCCGCAGCATCTTCCCCCACCAATTCGTGCCGCGAAGCAGGACCGCCCCTCCCAGGACGACTGCACCCAGAATGGAAAGTCCAATGATGGCCGCGCGCCGAGGGTGCGACGCCCCCCTGCGGGCAGCACCGGCCAGCGATGACGGACTCGCGCCGATCCGCCGGAGGTCGGCCAGGATTTCCCGCGCCGACTGGTAGCGATGCTCGGGATCTTTCTCTAGGCATTTCAGGATCACGCTTTCGAGGCCCGCGGAAATGTGCGGATTCAATGCACGCGGCGGCCGCGGCGCTCGATGCAGGATGGCCGCCAGTTGACCTTGTGGCTCGCGTTCGTTGGGAAACAGCCTCTGCCCCGTTGCCATCTCATACAGCACGGCGCCCGTCGCATAGATGTCCCTCCGCGGGTCCGGCGGCGCCCCGTTCACTTGTTCCGGGGACATGTAGGGCAGCGTGCCCGCGGCATCGCGGATTTCTGCCACGGACTGGGTCGGAGCGGACTCGCCCGCGGGGCTCAGAAATCGGGCCAGGCCGAAATCCAGAATTTTCAGCCGGCCATCCGGCGTCACGCGCAGATTGCCTGGTTTCAGATCGCAGTGAATCACCCCCTGTTCGTGGGCCGCTGCCAAGCCCTCGGCCAACTCCGCGCCCAGCAACAGGATTTCCTTTTCCGTCAGGGGGCCGGTCGCCAGCCTCTCGTTCAGAGTGGTTCCCGGGACGTGCTCCATCACCAGAAAATCCAATTGTGCTTCAGTAGCAAAATCGTGAACCGTCGCGATATTGGGGTGGTTCAGCTTGGAGAGCGCCAGCGCTTCCTGGCGGAAGCGATTCCTGGCCTCGTCGTCCGCCAGAGTTCCCGCGGGCAGCACCTTGATCGCTACGTCGCGCTCCAGGTGCTCGTCGCGCGCCCGATATACCTCGCCCATGCCCCCGGCGCCGAGTTTTTCCAGGATGCGAAAATGGCCTAGCGTCCGACCGATCATCAAGAGGGGCCTTCCGTCCTTTTTGCCGCTTGCTCGCGATGTTAGGCGTCGCTATTGGGCAAGTCAACGCGGCAGCTGGGTGGATGGTTCGCAACCGATAGGTTAGACTGAGGCTTTCCCGCTTTCCGCGGAGAGGTGTCCGAGTGGCTTAAGGAGCACGCTTGGAAAGCGTGTGTTGGGGAAACTCAACCGTGGGTTCGAATCCCACCCTCTCCGCCACGAACCGTCCCGAGGCTTCGGGAGTGCGTGGCTCCGCTAGCTTGTAAACACCCCCCTCACGAAAACCCCGCGACTGCGTGCGGCACATACCGTTCCTCCAGCGCCGCGACTTCCTCAGCCGTCAGCTTCACATTCAGCGCGCCCATGGCTTCTTCCAGATGATGGGCCTTTGTTGCCCCGACGATCGGTGCAGTCACGCCCGGTTTTGCCAGGAGCCACGCCAGAGCCACCTGCGCGCGCGGAATGCCTCGCTTCGCGGCCACCTCGCCCACGCTCTCCACCACTTTTTTGTCCTGTTCGTTTGTTCCTTCGTACAGTTTTCTGCTCACCTCGTCTCGGTCCATCCGGTTCGTATGCTCCCCGCCCCATGCGCGCGCCAGCCGTCCGCGGGCCAGTGGGCTCCACGGCAGCACCCCGATTCCTTCTGCTGCGCACAGCGGCAGCATTTCGCGTTCTTCCTCCCGGTTCAGCAGGTTGTAGTGGTTCTGCATGGATACGAAATGCGTCCAGCCATGCTCCCGCGCCACGTAGAGCGCCTTCGAGAATTGCCAGGCGAACATCGACGACGCTCCCAGGTACCGCGCCTTCCCCGCTTTCACCACGTCGTGCAGCGCTTCCAGCGTCTCCTCAATCGGCGTCTTGTAATCCCACCGGTGGATTTGGTACAGGTCCACGTGGTCCGTTCCCAGCCGCCTCAAACTCGCGTCGATGTTCGTGAAAATCGCCTTCCGCGATAGCCCGCGCACATTCGGCTTGGTGCTCTCCGCAAAGTACACCTTCGTGGCGATCACCACCTCGTCCCGCCGCGCGCATTCCCGCAGTGCCCGGCCCAGGATTTCCTCGCTCGACCCGTCCGAATAGCTGTTCGACGTGTCGAAGAAATTGATTCCCTGCTCCACCGCACGCTTGATAAACGGCTTGCTCGCTGCCTCGTCCAATGTCCAGGGATGCATTCCGCGCCCGGGCTCACCGTAGCTCATGCACCCCAGGCAAATTCGCGATACATCCAGTCCCGTCTTCCCCAGCTTTACGTAGTCCATTGGCTCCACTCTTCCTCAAATTCTCTGGGCGCGCCCCGCACCGCTCCCTACTGTACATCACTGGCCTTCTCGGGGTCAGCCCGCCCGCAACCGCGGCCTCCAGGCCGGGCGCACCTCCCACGCCCGGGACGCATCTAATCACCAGTGAGCCTGGTAGAGGACTTCCACTACTGGGCGCGACTTCGCAGCCTCCGGTGATTGTCGCCGGAGAAGCTTAGGTCTATACTGAGGGCGTTAGGAAGCAGGAGCAGGCCCATGACTACGCGCCTCTCTCTCCGTCGCTCGATTCTCCTGGTTGGCGCACTCTCCTGGATTCTTCTTCCCCTGAATGTCTCGGCAGGTCCCGGCAGCGGTCACGGTAGCGGCGGCGGTGGCAGCCACGGCGGTGGTGGGGCACACGCTAGCGCCGGCGCCGCGCACTCGAGCGGTTCCTCTCACGCGGCTCCGGCGGGCAGAGGTGCTTCCTCGACTGGCGCAGCTTATGGTCGCCTGGGCTTTGGAAATTCATCTTCCAGGCCCGAAGCGTCCGGCTCCCGTTCCCCCATGAATTTTGTCGCCGCTGATGATTCCAGCCGCGCTTTTGCAGCGGATCCCAATCTGAGTCGCTTGGCTGGTGAGGGTTGGACGTTTCTGCCTTCGGCGGGAATCTCTGCGGTCTCGTCCCCGGCTCGCCAGTCCGCCGTCCCCGCGTTCCCCGCCCGCGTCACCAATATTCCTGGCGGTCTTCCGCTCCGGCCCCGCCTTCCGATCCGGTACGGCAGCGCTTGGTTCGGCGGCTGCTTCTTCAACGGTTTCACCAGCATTTGCGGCCTGAATCCCTTCTTCTATGGTGCCTTCGGCGCGAATTACTGCTACTCGCCCATTGGCTTCTGGAACTGCCCGTACGGTTACGGCTACGCGCCCGGATACGGTTATTACGATGGTTACGGCTACGGCCCTGGTTATGGCTACGGCTACGGCGGCGACGTCAACGGCTACCCATCAGACGTTCCCGCGGATGCTCAAAACAACGCCGACAATCCCGATCTTTACGCTCCCTACTTCGGAGATTTGAACGAAAACGCCGCGCAGAATCCTCCCGAAGAGGCGCCCCAGGCCGCTCCCGCTCGGCCCGTTCAGATCATCCTGAAGAACGGAATGGCCTATCTGGTCACCGCCTATTGGGTGTCCAACGGCGAGTTCTTCTATCGGCCTGTCACCGGAGGCCTCAATCACGTTCCGCTCGATCAGCTCGATTTGAACTCGACCGTCCAGGCCAATTCGCGAAATGGAGTCACCTTCCAGCTCACCGACCATCCGCCCGCCGAGTGAGCCTCGCCGCGGCATTCTTGAGCTGATTTTCTTTTTTGAGCAACAACTCCGAAATCTGCGCCATCTAATCTTCTCAGTACGAGCATCATGATTGTCAGAACTCCGGGGAGGCCACGGACGCCCAGCCCGAGCCGCCGGATTCGGGTGTGGCGCTGTGCGACAGATTAAACGAGCGATTAAAGCCGTCTTCGGATTCACGCTCCTGGCCATCGGCGTGGTCTTGCTGGTCACTCCCGGCCCCGGTTGGCTGGTGATTCTTTCCGGCTTGGCTGTTCTCGCCGCCGAATTTCTCTGGGCCCGCCGCCTGCTGGACCGGCTCAAGACCGGCGCCGGGCGCGTGGCTGAAGCGCTTCGTCCCGGCAGCAATCCTTCCTGAGCTGGCCCGTTTCCGCGATTGGCTCCCGGCTGCCCGCCGCTTCCGCGGGGCTGTCATCCCGCCTGCCCGCCGCCTTCTGGCGAGATCCCAGCCAGGCTGCCCTTGTCGGCCCGGCGAGGGCCGCGTGCAATTCCAAAAAAAGTGGATGCGTGTGAGGTCCGATTTTTGGACTCCGGTGGAGTCCATCGGACTACCGAAACCGGAGGATCTGCTCTTAGTTTTAGTTGTTTGAACGCGATTCGATCGACCGGCGTCTGTTACGGATTCTGCGGGCTCGGAGGACGCCGCTTTTGCTGCTGTTGTTGCTGCTGCTGGTTCCCGCCCTGGCCTTCCAGGACCGCGCTGCGGTGCGCCGAAGCCTCTAGGTACAATTTGAAGGGTTCCGTTCCAAACGCCTGCTCGATCTTCGATTGGACTTCGTCGTCCGACGGCTTCGTATACGTAATCCGCTCGCGGAAAATTTTCCCGCTGCTCGTCCGCTTCAGCTCGAACACCAGCGTCGTATCGTCCTTCCACGTTCCCGTGTAATCGCTGATGTTGGCTCCGTCATCGAACCACCACAGGTGATACGCCTTCGCTTCGTGGTCGAATGCCATCACGCCGTGCGCATGGTAGCGCCCTTCCGGTCCCTTCAGCTCGTAATTGATCACCACGTAGAGCCCGTAGAACGGCGTCGCCTTCCACTTCCCCGTTCCGCTCGGTTTGTCCTCCGGGTCCCCCGCAAATCGCACCGTCTCTTCCCACGTTCCGGTCCATATCGCCAGCCGCTGGTCTTCGGCCCCCGCAAATGGACTGGCCTCCGCCGTGCGCTTCGCCTGGAGCTCCGCCGCCACCTGCGCCACGCTCTGGCGCCCCTGCCCGCTCTGCGCCTGCTGCGACTGTGGCTCCGCCAGCGCCACCGCCGCCAGCCACGTCAGCGCCGCGAGCAGGATCATCCCCTCCAGGATCCATCGCCCTGTGCGCGCGTTCATTTTCTTGCTCCTTCGGAAAGTATCGCCCGGCCGGGCTGGGCCAGCCGCAGAAGACGGATGCTAGCACGCCCCTCGCCGGTGCCTCCGCAACTCCACGCCCGTCTGTGCTCAGTTCGACATCCATCCGCCGCCCAACAGAGGTATATTCGTTCACTCTCTTTTCTCTTTCTGAGTCGAGACACGGGAGGCTTCCATGAATCCCTGGCAGGGCAAATGGGCTTTGGTCACCGGCGCGAGCGCCGGCATCGGTGTCGCGCTTGCTCGCGAGCTCGCCGCCGGTGGCGCGCACCTCATCCTCACCGCGCGGCGCAAGGACCGCCTCGACGAGTTCGCCGCTCGCCTTCACGCCGAGCACGGCGTCTCCGTGGAAGTCTGCGTTGCCGACCTCGCCGAGCCCGGCGCGCCCCAGGCCATCTTCGCCTTCACGCAGGGGAAGGGAATCGCTGTCGAAGTGCTCATCGACAACGCCGGCTTCGGCGCCTACGGCCCCTTCGAGCAGGTTCCCGTCCGCCGTCTCCTCGAAATGGTCCAGGTGAATATCTCCGCCGTCGTCGAGCTCACTCATTTGTATCTTCCCGCCATGCTCGAACGCCGCCGCGGCTACATCCTCATCCTCGCCTCCACCGCGGGATTCCAGGCCGTGCCCTATATCGCCACCTACGCCGCCACCAAAGCCTTCGACCTGCTCTTCGCCGAAGCGCTCGCCGAAGAAGTGCGCCACCGCGGCGTTTTCGTCACCGCGCTTTGCCCCGGCGCCACCTCCACCGAATTCAAGCAGGTCGCCGCGCAGCCCGATTACGCGTTTCGCTCCGCGGAAACGCCGGACGCCGTCGCCCGCGTCGGCCTCGCCGCCCTCGCTCACGGCAAGCCTGTGGTCATCTCCGGAGCGCGCAACCGCCTCATGCAGCAATCCCAGCGCCTTGCCCCGCGCCGTCTGGTCACGTCCATGGCCGCGCGTATGTTCCGCCCGCCCCGCTAGCCCGAGCGTCATCGCTCCGTGCTGCACGACCAAAATCTCCGTGCTTCGCAATCGCTTTTTCCCTCTCTTCCCCCTAACCCCTAACCACCAATCCCTAACCACTGTCTGTTCGCCACTGTGTTAGCATTTCGCGCTAATGCGCATCCTCGGCAACGTGCTTCTCGTCATCGCCGTTCTTTGTCTCGTCCTTTTTCCCTACTGGATCATCACGAGCAACATGCCCGTCCTGGCGCTTCTTTTTCCCTTCCTGCTCCTCAGCACGGGTCTCCGGTTCCGCAATTGGGGTCGCGGTCTCGTCCGCGACGCCCCCTCCTCGTCCTCGCCCGGGGCTCAGGGGACCGGCGCCGCAGATGCTCCTGCCGTCGGCACCGTCGAAATCCCCTTGTCACCCCAGGCCTCCGACGCCATCGCCCGCCAATGCGCGCAAGCGAAGAAGATGGTTTGGTGGATTGCAGGCGGTGCGCTTGCTCTGTTCTTCGGATTAGGCGTCCTCTTCGTCAATTCCGGTCCCAGGGATCCGGACGCGCACAAGATGATCTACGTCTTTGGAGCAATGGGTTTTGCCCTCGCCTTCTTAGTCGGCGCATTTCAGTGGTTGCTCATCATCCGCCCCATCCAGAACGACCTGGCTGCCACCACGTATCTCCGCACCACCGGCCCGATCCAGCTCGTCTTCATCCGCAACGGCTACATGCTGCGCCTGGCCGACCGTTCGTTTCTGCTCAAGAACAAGGACGGAGTCAAGCAGTTGAAGACCATTGATTGGGGCACCGTGGACCATTCCCCCACTGGACATGTCGTGCTCGCCGCTTGGGACCGCCAGGGCAATTGCGTTTACGTCGCCCCCGGCAACGTCGCCGACCGGCTTTAGCAGCCCGCTGTCATCCCGAGGAGTCCGCGACGAGGGATCTGCCTTTCGACAAACTCCCGTGCGCGTCCCGCACCGTGCCGCGTGCCCATCCGGGAGATCAAAATGGAAATCCCGGATAAATCGGTTTATTCTCTGACCGGTCGGACCATCTGCACGGCTCGGAGCAGTGCCTCCGGTCAGGTTTCATCGCCCAAGAGGCTGGGCGCCTCGTCCTCATGGAAAGCCCACACCCAGTGTCGCGCAAGCCCCTCGCAGGATTGCGCGTCGTAGAGATGGATGGGATTGG
>JASHSV010000110.1 GCA_030038535.1 Candidatus Acidiferrales bacterium | reverse complement strand
CGGCGGCGAATACTGGCGAGGTGGTTGCGATCGATTGCGCGACGCGGCGCGTGGTGGCGCGGGCGAGGGCGGGAGACCGTCCGTGGCTGGTGCGAGCTACGCCGGACGGGAGATATGTGCTGGCGGGGAACCGAGGGGAGAGCACGCTTTCGCTATTGGACGCGGAGACGCTGGGGACGGTTGACAAAATCAGGGTGACATCGGCGCCGGAACAGATAGCGGTGCTACCCGATGCGTCGAAGGCATTTGTGGCGTCGGGGAGCGGGAATACGGTGTCGGTGGTGGATTTGAGGCGGAAGAAACTGCTGGCGAACCTCGCGGTTGGGGGACGGCCGGGAGCGCTGTTGCTTTCGGCGGACGGTGGCGAGTTGTATGTGCTGTCGATGGAGTCGCATGGGCTGGACGTGATCGACACGTGGAGAAACGAGACGGGAGACCATGTAACGGTGGGAAGTACGCCAGCGCTGGGGGTGCTGTCGCGGGACGGGGCAGTGCTCTATGTGACGGATACGGCGTCGGGGAGAGTGGCGCCGGTGGAAGTGGGCTACAGGCACGTGCTGAGTCCGATCTCGGTGGGACAGCGGCCGCTGGCGGCGGCAATAACGCCGGAGGGGAATTTGTTGCTGGTGGTGAACGAAGGGTCGAACGATGTGGCGGTAATCAGGACGAGGACGAAGAGCCTGGTGACGTTGGTTCCTGTGGGGCTGAGACCGAGAGATGTGGCGGTGAAGATGTTTTGAACAAGCGGCGAGTGGCCCACCTTCGCCCAAGCGGCGGCGGCGGGACGCGGTCCCTACCAGGAGAAGTTGTCGGGGCCGAGAGGGGCGGTGAGAGTGCCCTGAGCCGGAAGCACGTCGACGGGAAGACCGCCATGCCAGAGGGCCACGCCCATCTCCAGCGAGGAGATTCCGGCCAGAGGGATTAAATCGCGGGCGAGGGAGACCTCGAGGAGATTGCCCAGGGCGACCTGGGCTTTTTCTTTTCCGACTAGAAGACAGACGCCTGCCTGCTCGATGGAGTGCTCGGTGATGCGACCGCCTTCCACGTGGACGATGACGACGAGTTCGGCGTCGGAGTATTTGACGCGGAGATGAAATTCGCACTCGCGCAGTTCCTGGAGGGCGCCAGCGACCCAGTCGACGCGGAGGAAGAGGGAGTCGGGGCTAAAACCGTAGCGGAACTCATGCAGGTGATGCGTGCGGCCGTGCATCGCGGATTCCTGGAGGTCGGCGGAGTAAATTCCGGCGCCGAGCCATTCGAAATAGCTGGTCTCGCGGCCATCCACAGTGACGCGGAGGAAATCGGAGGGGGGAAGCACGAGGGCGCGCTCGGGCGGGCGTTTGATGGGTTGGGCGAGCGCCTCGGGGGGCTCGGCGCCGAGGGCGAGATGAACCTCCGTGAGGTGGTTGCGGTACATGGAATCGAATTCGGCATCGTTGGCGGAGCTGTGTTCGGGACCATACCACCAGCACCAGTCACTGCCCTCGGCGGTGAGCAGGGATTCGTAGGCGTGGGCGATGCGCTCGGGCGAAAGGGCGGCGGCGCCGAGGGAGGGATTGATGCGCAGCGCGCGGTCGTAAACCTCGTGGGTGTCGCGGAGGAGATCCCAGGCGCGGACGTCCTCGGCATGGCCGGCCCAGATGTCGAAGTTGGCGTTGATCCAAGAGCCGGGAGCGATGTGGGCGAAGGTGGGGAGCTGGCCTGCGGCCGCGATGGCTTCGGAGGCGGTGAGCGGGCGGATATCGGGGTCGGCCTGGATGCGGGAATAGAAACGGCGGAGAAATTCGCGGCCGTTGGCCGGGAAATACTCCCAGGCGTTTTCGCCATCGAGGATGAGAGGAACGGTGAGGGGCTGAGCGGACGAAACGCCTTCGCCGATGGAACGGATGCGGCGATGAAGGTCCTCTGCGGCAGAGTCGGCGGACATGCGGCTGTAAACGAAGCCGACGAGGTCGGAGAGATAGTGGTCGCGGAAGAGGCCGACGATATCGCCGGTGGGAAGGCGGAGGCGCCAGGGGGAGTAGAGGCGCTCGGGATTATCGGGAACTCCGGCGGCGTCGCGGCCGAAACCAATCTGGAGCGTGCGGCCGAGGACACCTTCGTCGCTGGCGAACCAACGGAAGCCGAGCTCGGCGGCGATGCCGAGAGCGGAATCGGAGACGGAACCTTCCGAGGGCCAGAGGCCTGCCGGGGTCTTGCCGAAATGGGCGATATGGAAGCGGCGCGCGCGGACGAGCTGTTCGCGGGCGTCCTCGGGATGGACGAAGGGGGGCGAAATTTGCGGAGAGCGGGGATTGGATTCTTGGGCGGCACGGGTGTCACACAGGAGGGGAAGAATAGGGTGGTAGAAGGGCGTGGTGGAGATTTCGATCTGGCCGCGCTGTGCGGCGATGGCGTATTCGGGAAGGACGCGGCGGAGAAGCTCGAGTTGCTTGTCGCGGAGAGACACCTTGTCGGCTTCGGTGAAATTGGCGCCCTGCAGGGAGAGCTCGTGCACGACGGGGTCGTGAGCGAGATATTCCTCGTCCATCCAGGCGAGCTGGGAAAGGAGCTGGAGATCGCGCCAATCGCGGATGCTCATGCCCTGAGCGGCTTCGCGGCCGGCGGCGACAACGTGCTGGTGGAGCTCGACGAAACGCGGCCAGCGGGAGGTCATGCGTTCGTGGTTGAGCTGAAAGGCGCGGACGAGGATTTCGTTTTTTTCCTCGTCGGTGAGGGCGTCGGCGGGGGCCAGGGCGGCGTCGAGCCAAACCTCGTGGAACTGGCCGGTTGCGTACTCATCGAGCTGCTGGCCGAGCGCGGGGACGAGGTTGAAAGTGGCGTGGACACCGGGAAATTCCTCGAGGAGTTTGACCATCCCGAAGTAGTCCTTGAGGGCGTGGAGGCGCGTCCAGGGGAGCAGATAGCGGCCGGAGGCAGGGTCGCGGTATTCCGGCTGGTGCATGTGCCAGAGGATGACGAGGTGGATCGGCTTCATGCGGCCCCCCAAGGACTCCGGGCCGACGCCAGGCGGGAGAAAAACGATGACACGTGAACGCCGGGGCACCTGGAAAAGTGCTCTGACGGCGGCGTGTTAGAATGACAGGTTCGGTACATGCGATTGCGCCTGATTGACCGCTATATCTTCCGCGAGATCGGCTCGTATGCGCTGCTGGGCCTCTGTGTTTTTACCTTCATCTTCTTCGTACCGCAACTCGTTCGCTTGATGGACCTGGTGGTGAGCCATTCGGCGGGGCTGGGAACGATTGCGGTGCTGGTGGGATGCACGCTGCCGGGGATCTTCACGTTTACGCTGCCGATGGGAGTGCTGGTGGGAGTGCTGATCGGGCTGGGACGGCTTTCGGCCGACAGCGAACTGATCGCGCTGCAGTCGCTGGGATTCGACCGGCGGGGAATTTTGTATCCCGTGGGGCTGCTGGCAGTGGGAACGGCAGCGCTGACGCTGTGGATCACGATCTGGGTGGGGGCGCCGGCACTGGCAAAGCTGCACCAAACGGAAGAGGACGTGGCGACGAGCCAGGCGTCGTTCGAGGTGCAGCCGCGAGTGTTCGTGGAACAATTCCCGCACATGGTTCTGTACGTCTCTGACGTGGCCGCGGGGGGAACGCGATGGCGGGGAATCCTGCTGGCGCAGACGGGAGAGGATGCGACGTCGCAGATTACGCTGGCATCGAGCGGGATTGTGCTGCCGGACCCGGAACACGAGAGGCTGCAATTTCATTTGGTCGACGGGACGACGCATGAGTATATGCGGAGCGATCCGCGAAATTATTCGGTATCCACGTTTGGGCGGGAAGACCTGCCGGTGGCCTTAACGGAGAGCGGCGAACAGACGCGGGCGGTACCAACGCTCGCCGAACTTCCGTTTGCAGACGTGTTGCAGATGTACCGGGACGGCGACGCGCAGGCGCGAGTGGAGTTCCACCGGCGGATCGCGTTCCCAGCGGCATGCCTGGTGTTTGCGTTGCTGGGAGTGCCCGTGGGAATCCGGCCGCAGCGCGGAGGACGGGCGTCGGGGTTTGTGGTGACGCTGCTGATGGTGAGCGGCTACTACCTGCTGTTTGTGACCGGAGCGGGACTGGCACGGCGCGGGGTGGTGTCGGCAGGGCTGGGGATGTGGGCGGCAAACATCCTGACGGCGCTGTGCGGGCTAGCACTGGTGCCGGGAATGGACCAGATCCGGAGCGAGCAGGGATGGCTGGACCGGATGCGGGAATGGCTGCGGCCGAAGAAGGGGCCGCGGAGACGCGCGTCGGGACGGCTGGCGACGGCGCGTCCGGGACATTTGCCCGGGCCGCGGGCGGCGCGGGGATATGCGTTCCCTCTGCTGATGGATTTGTATCTTTTGCGGGCGTTTTTTTTCTACACGCTGCTGTTTCTGGCGGCGTTCATTTTTATTTTTCACTCCTTCACATTTTTCGAGCTTCTGGAGGATATCGGGAAGCACCACATCCCGGCGTCGGTGGTGATCCAGTACTTCGTGTTTTTGACGCCCTACATGTTTTACCAGTTGACGCCTGTGGCTGCCCTGATTGGCGTACTGGTGACGCTGGGGGTGCTTTCGAAAAACAACGAGGTGACCGCGTTCAAAACGTGCGGAGTGAGCCTCTACCGGTTGTCGTTGCCGCTGCTGTTGGCGGGGATGGCGCTGGCGGCAATAATGTTCTCGCTGGACGATACGATTTTGCCCGAATGCAACCAGAGGCAGGACGCGCTGCGGAACCAGATCAAGGGGCATCCGGCGCAGACGTTTTTCCAGCCGCGGCGGCAGTGGATCTTCGGCGAGGGCGACCGGCTGTACAACTACGACTACTTCGACCCGCAGCATAACCTGTTCGCGGGGCTGAGCATATTTGAGCTGGACGGGGCGACCTTTCAACTGCGGAAGCGGGCCTTTTTCTCCCGCGCCAAATACGAGGACAACCTGCACGGATGGGTGTTGGAGGACGGGTGGGTGCGCAGCTTCGAGCAGGGGCGGGTGGCCTCGTACGCGCAGTTTCGTGTGACGGAATTGCCGGAGTTTACGGAGCAGCCCGCCTACTTTAACCGCGAAGTGCGGGCGTACACGCAGATGAGTTGGGCGGAGCTGGGCGCCTACATCCGAGACCTGCATCAGGCGGGGTTCGACGTGTCCCGGCTGTCGGTGCAATGGCACAAGAAATTTGCGTACCCCATGCTGGCGCCGATCATCATGTTGCTGGCGATACCGTTTGCGTTCCTGGTGGGGACGAGAGGGGCGGTAGGCGGGCTGGCGCTGGGAGTGGCGATCGGGATCGTGTATTGGGCGGCGTCGGCACTGGCGGAGGCAATCGGAGCGGCGGGACAGTTGCCGCCCGTGTTGGCGGGATGGGGAGCGGCGGTGGTGTTTGGGTTCACGGGGTTGTATTTCTTCCTCAGGATGAGAACATAACGCTCATGTTTTCAGAGGGATACAGGAATATCACGTAACAGTTGAAGTCCTTCGAGGGACCTCGGCGCAGCTTCCTCTGGTTTAGCGGAAGCAACGAAGACCGCGTCAGCGCTTGGACTTGCGCGGCTTCTTGGCCTCTTCTATCACGGCCTGTGCGGCGGCGAGGCGCGCGATGGGAACCATGAAAGGAGAGGCGCTGACGTAGTTCATGCCGACGCGGTGGCAAAATTTGACGGACTCCGGTTCGCCACCGTGCTCACCGCAAATGCCGACCTCGAGTTTGGGCCGGACCTTGCGCCCCTGCTGGATTCCCCATTCGACCAACTTCCCCACCCCCTCGATATCGAGCACCTGGAAGGGATCGTGTTTGAAGATCCCTGCCTTTTTTTCGTCCACGTAGTCGGGGAGGAAACGGCCGGCATCGTCACGCGAGAGGCCCATGGTGGTCTGGGTGAGATCGTTGGTGCCGAAGGAAAAGAATTCAGCGACCTCGGCAATCTCTCCGGCGAGAAGCGCGGCGCGGGGGAGCTCGATCATGGTCCCGACGAGATAGTGAATCTTCACTTTTTGCTGGCGGATGATCTCGTCGGCAACGCGGCGAGTGGCCTGTTCGAGGATGCGCATTTCTTTTTTGTCGAGAGTGAGGGGATGCATGATTTCGGGATGAACGTGGAGGCCTTCGCGCTGGCAGGCGATGGCGGCTTCAATGATGGCGCGCACCTGCATCTCGAGGATTTCCGGGTAGGTGATGCAGAGGCGGCATCCGCGATGGCCGAGCATGGGGTTGGCTTCGTGGAGCTGGGCGACGCGGCGGGCAATGGAGTCGGCGCTGACACCGAGATCGCGAGCGAGCTCCTCTTGCTTGACGCGGTCGTGAGGGACGAATTCGTGGAGGGGCGGGTCGATGAGCCGGATCACGACCGGCAGGCCTTCCATGGCGCGAAAAATGCCGATGAAATCCTGGCGCTGGAAGGGGAGCAGGCGGTCGAGGGCCTTTTTGCGGCGCTGGGGATCCTCGGCGATGATCATTTCCTGAATGGCGCGCTGGCGCTCGATGCTCTTCTCCGGATGATCGAAATCCTTGAAGAACATGTGCTCGGTGCGGACCAGGCCAATGCCTTCGGCGCCCATTTCGCGGGCTTTGCGGGCATCGTGAGGCGTGTCGGCATTGGCGCGGACGCCAATTTTGCGGATTTTGTCGCACCAGGAGAGCAGAGTTTCGTAATCCGGGGGGAGCTGCGGAGACGTGAGTTTCAATTGGCCCTCATAAACGGCACCTTCGTTGCCGTCGAGCGTAATCCATTCGCCCTGACGGACGACGCGGCCGTTGGCGCGGAAGAGCTTCTGGGAGTAGTCCACGTCGAGAGCCTCGCAGCCGACCACGCAGCACTTGCCCCAGCCGCGGGCGACCACGGCGGCATGAGAGGTCTTGCCTCCGGTGGCAGTCAGGATTCCTTGCGCGACGGCCATGCCGCCAACGTCCTCCGGGCTGGTCTCGCGGCGAACCAGAATGACTTTGTTACCGGCAGCGGCAAGATTTTCGGCCTCGTGCGCGCTGAAGACTGCCTGGCCGACGGCGGCGCCTGGAACGGCATTGACGCCGGTGGCGAGGCGGTGCTTGGAAATCTCGGCGCGCGGAAGGTCGGGATCGAGGATCGGATAAAAGAGACGCTCGATATCTTCGCCCTTGATGCGTTCGATGGCCTCTTCTTTGGATATCAAGTGTTCCTTTACCATGTCGACGGCAATGCGAAACGTGGCGGCAGGGGTGCGCTTCCCCGTGCGGGTTTGGAGGATATAGAGCTTCCCTTCTTCGACTGTGAATTCAATGTCCTGCATGTCGCTATAGTGCTTCTCCAGAATGCCCCGGACGCGTTCGAGCTGGGCGTACAGCTTGGGCATGCGCTTGCGCATGTCGGAGAGGTGCATGGGGGTGCGAATGCCGGCGACCACGTCTTCGCCCTGCGCATTAAGGAGAAAATCGCCGAAGAAGGTTTTTTCACCTGAAGAGGGATCGCGGGTAAAGCAGACGCCGGTGCCGGAGCTCTCGCCCTTGTTGCCGAAGACCATCTGGACCACATTGACGGCGGTACCGAGCAGGCCGGTGATTTTTTCGACGCGCCGGTAGGTAACAGCCTTCTCCGCCATCCAGGAGCCGAAGACGGCCCCGATGGCGCCCCACATTTGCAGGACGGGATCCTGGGGAAAATCCTTTGCGGTGCGCTCGCGGAAGAATTTTTTATAAGCATCCACCAGTTCACGCCAGCCTTCGGCGGTCACGTCGGTATCGAGGGCGGTTCCCCGGCGCTTTTTCATATCGCGCAGGCGCTGCTCCAGCTCCTCCTTGGGGAGGCCGATGACGACGGAGGAATACATCTGTACGAAGCGGCGATACGCATCCCAGGCGAAACGGTCGTTGCGCGTGCGTTGGGCGAGGGCCTCGACAGAGCGGTCGTTGAGGCCGAGATTGAGGATGGTCTCCATCATTCCGGGCATGGAGCGGGCGGAGCCGGACCGGACGCTAACGAGCAGCGGATCCTTTGGGTCCCCAAGCTTCTTACGAGTGACTTTTTCGAGCCTGGCGAGATGGCGCGAAACCTCGCGATCGAGCCCTCGCGGATACTTCTTGCCGAGTTTGAAGTACTGGTCGCAGGCTTCAGTGGAGATGGTGAAGCCCGCGGGAACGGGAAGGCCGATGCGGGTCATTTCATGCAGGCCGGCACCCTTGCCGCCGAGGAGATCCTTCTGGTCGCCGTGACCTTCCGCTCTTCCAGCACCGAAGAAATAGACGTATTTCATTTTGCCTCACAGTGTCTGTGGCGAGTGACCCTTGTATCGTCAGGGAGAACGAATGACGAGCGGCGACCACTCACGGGCCAGAGTATCAAAATCGAATGTCGGCGCGCCGACAGAATTGTAGCGCAGGAGGATGATTTTCCGGCATGGGCGCGACCGGGAACGAGCGCGAAAAGGATTGGAGTTTCTCTCACGGGTGCTCAACCATAGCTTCAAGTTTTTGGCGGCGCTGTGCTGTCCGTCACAATCTCAGAGAAATCCGCGATGGTGGAAAACTCGCGAAGCAGGCCCCGAAGGAGTGCGAGGCGATTGGCGCGGACTGCAAGGTCCTCAGCCATGACCAGGACCTTGTCGAAGAACCGGTCGACGGCGGGACGCAGCTGAGCAATGCGTTCGAGGGCTTCGTTGTATTGCCGTTCTTTTTTGAGCTGTGCGGAAGCGCGAGCAGCATCTTCCGCGTGCCGATGAAGGGCGCGCTCTTCTTCGGCCGCAAACTTGGACAGGTCAACGTGGTCGGGAATCAATTCCGTGGCCGCGGACTTAGCGAGGATGTTGCGGATGCGTTTGAAGGCGGCGGCGAGCGGCGGGAAATTCTCAGTGGAACGCACATGGCGAAGCGCTGCGAGACGGTCAGCGAGGTCCACGAGGTCGTCAGAGCCGGCGGCCATGGCGGCCTTGACTTCGTCGAAGGCAAAGTTGCGCCGCTCTTCGAAATAAAAGCGGGCGCGATCCTCCAGAAAATCACGGACCTGGTCGCGGAGACCAGTTGGCAAGGGGAGCTTGGGGTTGACCGCAGCCAAAGAGCTGATGGCGGACTGAATGGCGGCATTCAGGGAAATGGTGAGCCGGCGTTCGACGATGATGCGAACGATGCCAGCGGCAGCTCGGCGGAGGGCAAAGGGGTCGCTGGAGCCGGAAGGAATCTTGCCGACAGCGAAGCAGCCGACGAGCGTGTCGAGTTTGTCGGCGATGGCGACGACTGAGCCGACGAGATTGCGCGGGAGATCGTCATCGAGACTCGTGGGTCGATAGTGGTCGTAAACGGAGTCGGCGACGAGTTTGGATTCGCCCTGGGCGCGCGCGTAGAGGCCGCCGACAATGCCCTGGAGCTCGGGAAACTCGCGGACCATTTCAGTGACGAGGTCGCACTTGGCGAGCGAAGCGGCACGGTCCAGAAGTTCCAGTTTTAGTTCAACTGAGACGGACGACGATTCAGGGACGGCGAGGTGAGGAAGAAGAGCCTCACAGAGCCTCCGCAGGCGTTTGACCTTGAGGCCGTACGAGCCGAGCGAAACTTCATAGGTGACCGAGTCGAGCCGTGGCAAATTGTCGGCGAGCCGACATTTCTGATCGGAATTCCAAAAGAACTGGGCATCGGCGAAACGGGCGCGGAGGACGCGTTCGTGGCCCGCGCGCATCTTCCCTGCCCTGTCGCGGTCCGAGTTGATGACGGCAAGGAAATGAGGAGCAAGGCCGCCCGTTTTTTTCTCGAGGGCGAAATATTTTTGATGGTCGCGCATGACGGTAATGAGGATTTCCTCCGGGAGAGCGAGGAAGGCCGGGTCGAAACCGCCAAGGATGGCCGTGGGATATTCATTGAGGTAGACGACACGGCCGAGCAGATCCAGGTCGGCGTGGATGCGCAGGCCCTTCCGGGCCGCGAGTGAGGAGAGTTCGCGTTCGATCTTGCGGCGGCGCCCGGCCGGATCAACGAGAACAAAATTCCGGTTCAGGACAGTGCGGTATTGCTTCGAGTCATGGACGGGGATGCCGGACTTGCCGAGAGTGTGATGGCCCCGCGTGACGTTGCCGGATCGGAGCCCGGCGAATTCGAACGAAACGACGCGTCCGCCAAGAATGGCGAGCAGCCACCGAACGGGGCGAATAAAGCGTGGATTGCCCGGAGCGGGCCAGCGCATGGTCTTTGGCCAGGCAAGCTCAGAGAATGCGCGGGGGAGAATCTCCGCAAGAACGGAGGCAGCAGACCGGCCGAGCACGATTTGACGGGCGGCGATGAACTCTCCTTTGGGAAGTTTGACCACAAAAAGATCCTTAACGCCAACGCCTTTGCTCGCGGCGAAGCCCTCGGCGGCACGCGTGGGATTGCCCGCGGCGTCGTAGGCGGCGGCCTTCGCCGGGCCAGTGACTTGGCGGGCGACATCCGGTTGTTTGAGGCGGAGCGAGGGAATCATGGCGGTGAGACGGCGCGGCCCGCCGAAGGTTTCGACCGAGGAGCCTTGGAGAAGCGAAGCCTCGGAGAGGTATTTCTGAAGTGAAGCTTTCCATTCGTCCGCCGCGCGTTCAATCATCCAGGCGGGAATCTCCTCGCAGCCGAGTTCCACAAGGAGTTCGGCCTGCGCGGCGGAACGGCGCGGGTGGCCCTTTGGGGTCATGCGGTGACCTGCGAGCGGATACGATTCTGTTCGACGTGATCGGCGGCCACGCGACAGGCGAGCGCTCGGATGCGCGCTATCAGAGTGGCGCGCTCGGTAACCGAAATGACGCCGCGGGAGTCAAGCAGATTGAAGAGGTGCGAGCAGTTCAAGCAAAGGTCATAGGCGGCGAGGACAGGATATCGCGGCCGGTCAGCCTCGGAGGTCTCATCGTAGCCGTCGAGGAGGGATTTGGCCTCGAGCTCGGCGAGGTCGAACATCTGGCGGGTGCGCTGGGGATCGGCGTGGTCGAAACTGTAGGCGGAGAACTGTTGCTCTTCTGCCCAACGGACGCGGCGGTAGAGGACGTCGTCGGACCAGCGGATGTCGAAGACGTTGTCCACGCCCTGGAGGAAGGCGGCGATTCGTTCGAGGCCGTAGGTGAGCTCAACGGAAACGGGATCGAGGTCAAGGCCACCGCATTGCTGGAAGTAAGTAAACTGAGTGATTTCTAGTCCATCGAGCAGGACTTGCCAGCCGATTCCCCAGGCGCCCAGCGTGGGGGACTCCCAATTGTCTTCTTCGAAGCGGATGTCGTGGTCGCGAAGAGGGACACCGATCATGGCGAGGCTGGCGAGGTAGAGTTCCTGGGCATCGGCCGGAGAAGGTTTAAGAATCACTTGAAGTTGGAGATGCTTGTAGAGGCGGTTGGGATTCTCACCGTAGCGTCCATCGGCGGGACGGCGGCTCGGTTGGATGTAGGCCACGCGATAGGGCTCGGGGCCGAGAACGCGAAGAAAGGTCTCGGGGTGCATGGTTCCGGCGCCGACCTCGACGTCGTAGGGCTGCCCGATCACGCAGCCGCAGGCGGACCAGAACTGCTGGAGCCGGAAGAGAAGATCCTGAAGCGTGGGAGGAGAGGACTTCATCGGGATTCCTCGTAGAGGCGGCGGGAAGCCAGGCGGCGCTCGATGTGATGTTCGATCATGTCGAGAAAGTATGCCTCGAATTCAGGAGAAACGCGGGGCGAATTTGCATCCGAGGCGAGCTGGTAGAGGGGTGCGGACAGCATGCGACGAGCAGCGGCGAGGGTATCGGCGGTCAGTTCGTGCATGCCGGGACGGCGGCATTGGGAGCAGCAGAGGCCGGGCTGCGAGAGCGACCAATACATCGGCTCTGGTGAGACGCTGGAGGCGGCAAAAGGGGGACCCGGAATAACCGGGCGGCCGCAGGATGAGCAGCGGTCGAGGTCCGGCAGCCAGCCCGCAAGTCGAATGGTCCAGACGAGGAAGTAGCCGAGGGCGAGCGAAGCCTGATGCGTCTGGCGCAGGCCGCGAACAACGTGAAGGAGAAGACGAAAGGCGGCGTCCTGGGGCTCGCGTTCGGGGATGACGGCGTCGGTAATCTCGGCGGCCAGCGACATGACGAGCGAGGAGCGATAGTCGCTGTGAACATCGAGGAATGATTCGAGGATTTCGCACTGGCGGATGCGCACCAAGTCGCGGGTCTCGGTCTGGTAGAACCAGAGGCGAAGATAGGTGAGGGGTTCCAGCGCGGCGCCGAAGCGGCTCTTGGGACGGCGGGCACCCTGAGCGACGCCGCGGAGGCGTCCGTCGGTGCGAGTGAGGACCGAGACGAGACGATCCGCATCGCCAAGAGGATACGTGCGCAGGACAATGGCTTCGGAGTCGTGGAGCGGCATGGGAAGGATTCGTTTTCGTATCACAGGTGAAAGAGGAGAGCAAATCCCGGGAAGAGGAGTAAAAGAGTAAGGGAGCAGGCGTGCCAGCGCGGAATGGTGCACAGGACAGGGGCGTTGGCGCTAGTTAACAATAAGTGGAAAGCTTCCCGGCCAACGGACGACGGGGCAAAGCTGAGCGATGATGGTCCCAAACCCTTGCCGCGGGAATGGGTTTTCGAGATCAGGGCGATATTGGCGTAGCCCAACGTTGAGGAGAGTATGACAGCGCTTCCAGCGACGGTGGACGTAGTCGGCGTGGGAATCAACGCCACGGACACGATCATTCGGTTGCCGCGATTCCCGGAATTTAATTCAAAGGTTGAGATTCTGAGCGTGGAGGTGCAACCCGGCGGGCAGGTAGCGAGCGCGATGGTAGCCTGCCAGCGGTGGGGGATGAAGACGCGCTATGTGGGAAAAGTCGGCGGCGACGACGCGGGACGGATGCAACGGGCGACTCTGGAGCGCGAGGGAGTCGAAGCGGAGGTGATCGTCGCGGACGGAGCGTCCAGCCAAGCGGCGTACATCCTGGTGGACGAGGACTCGGGGGAACGCACGATCCTGTGGAAGCGGGACTCAGCGATAGCGCTGCGGCCCGAGGAGCTGCGGACGGAGTGGATCACGCAGGCTCGGGCCCTACACGTGGACGGCCACGACACGGCGGCGGCAACAACCGCGGCGAAATGGGCGCGGCTGGCGGGGATCCCGGTGACGGCAGACGTCGATTCCGTGTATCCGGGTGTGGAGGCGCTGCTGCCGAACGTGGATTACATAATCGCGTCGCGGCAGTTTCCGGAGCGGGTGACCGGTGAGGCGGACCTGCGCAATTCCCTGCCCTCGCTGGTGAGGAAGTACCGGTGCAAGGTCGCCGCGGCGACGCTGGGCAGCGACGGCGTACTCGCTTGGGATGGGCGGGAGTTCAGCTACTCACCGGGATTCCAGGTGAACGTACGGGACACGACAGGGGCGGGCGATATATTTCACGGGGCTTTCCTGTTTGGTTTGTGGCGGGGATGGGATCTCGAGAGGATACTGGAGTTCGGATGCGCAGCGGCGGCGCTCGATTGCACGGCTTCCGGGGCGCGGGGGAAAATCGGCAGGATCGAAGAGATCGAAGAGCTGATGAGGACAGGCACGAGATCGGCGGAAGCGTTTCCGAGAAGCGCGTTGAAATGACCACGAGAAAAGGCCAGGGGCTCGAATGATCCCACTGAAAGCCAGGGTTCCGAGCCAGACGACCCCGGTGGCGACGGTGGCTCTGATTGCGGCCAACACGGCGGCGTTCCTTTACGAGCTGACGCTTCCGGAGCGGGCGGAGAACGTATTTTTGGCGAGCTACGCGCTTGTGCCGAGGAATTTGACCCATTTTCTGGCCGGCTCACATTTAACGCTCAAGGCGGCGACGCTGCCCATCCTGACCAGCATGTTTCTGCACGGGGGATGGCTGCACCTGCTCGGGAACATGCTGTTTCTATGGGTGTTTGGGGAGAACGTGGAAGACCGGCTGGGGCACACGAGCTACCTCTTTTTCTATCTGGTGTGCGGATGCGGATCGGCGCTGGCACACGTGGTGATGAATCCGAGCTCGACGGCGCCAACCGTGGGAGCGAGCGGAGCAATCAGCGGAATCCTGGGAGCGTATATCGTGCTGTATCCGAGGGCGAAGATACTAACTCTGGTTCCGCTCCTGATTTTCTGGTTCACCGTGGATTTGCCGGCGTTTTTGATTCTGGGGTACTGGTTTGTGATCCAGTTTTTCAGCGGGATCAGCACCGTGGGCGCGAGAGCGACGGCGAGTGGCGGCGTTGCGTACTGGGCGCACATCGGAGGATTCGTGCTGGGAGTCATACTGGTGCGCGTGTGGCCGGAGCGGCCGCGAAGGATGGCCTATTGGGATACGGACGAAGGGGGCGGGCGCTACAGATAGGCCAGGTGGTGGCAGGCGGCGGTCAGGTTGGCGAGAGTGGCAGAACCTTCGACCAGAGAATCCAGGACAGACAGGCCGTGGCGGGCGAGGATGGGGAGGGCGCAAAGGGTGCGCTCCTGAAGGTCGTGGTGCGGGGCCAGGGCTTCGCGAAGGATGCGCTCGTGGTGGTCGAGGAGTTCGGTGCGGCGGTCGGCGGCACGTCCGGCGCGGGTGCGAAGCTTTTCGAGCTGATAGAGCATTTTGCGCTCGGAAATGTCGAGAGCGGCGGTGAGGGTGGGATCGAGCTTCCGGAGAGGCTTGCGGATGCGGGTGAGATAGCGACGCAGGTTGCGTTCGCCAAGCGACATCTGGCGGGCGAGGGCGCGGGGAACGGATTCGCGCTCGAGCTTGCGGCGAAGGTGCTGGCGGCCGCGGAGGACGTCGGGCACAGTAAGCGAATACTTGCGGAGAATGCGGGCGACGTGGGGCTCGATGAGGGTGAAGCCGGCGCGAGGCAGCGCGGCAGGCATGCGCCCGAGAAGACGGCGATAGACGACCTCGGACTGCGCGAAATAGGCCAGCTCAGCCGGACCGACGATGCAAGCAGCCGTGGGAAGAAGTGAATCCTGAACGACGGGGCGAAGCAGCGCACTGGGAGAGAGATTGCGGGGATCGCGGTCGAGGAGCGCGAGGAGTTCGTCGAGGGTGAAGGACCGCGAGCCGGCTTGGAATGAGCTGTTGCGGGTGCGAACGGGGACGCGGCGACCTTCGATCTTTGCGAAGAGCAGAGTGGCGGAGTCAGTGACTTTCACCTGGGCGTGAAAGCCGGAGTGTTCGAGGTCGCGGCCACGCTTGATCAGGCCCGAAATGAGGCCGGAATTCTCGCGCAGCGCAGAGGCGAGAACCGGGGCGGCGAGAGCGGCGATGGCGGGCTCGTGGGGGTCGAAAAGGATGAGGCCACGGCCGGCGAGGAGCCGGGCAAGCAGCTTGCCGCAGGCGGAGGAGTACGAGTCCGCCGGCATATAGGAAGAACGGAGAGCGGAGGCGATAGCGCCGGAGTCCGGGCCGTCCAGCGAGGCGAGGGCGGATTGGAGGGCGAATTCGACGGCGGGCCCGAGAGGAATGTCGGCAACAGGGCGGCCTTCGATTTCCGGCGCATGCGGCAGCTCGATGTGTTCGATGCCGGCGCGCGTAGGCCAGTCGCAGTGATCGACTTCGGCCAGGTCGTGGTCTTCACTGGCAAGCCAGAAAACGGGCGCCGCATCCACGCCATGCGTGGAAAGTTCGCCGGCCACCCGGATGGCAGTGAGGACCTTGTAGATGGTGTAGGCAGGGCCGGAAAACAGACCGGTCTGCTGGCCGGCGACGACGGCGACGGCGCCAGCGGCGAGCCGGTCGAGACTGCGGGAGACGGAATCGTCTGAGCCTAGCCGCGCGTTGAGCTCACGGAGCGCGGATACGATGGGCGTCCGGGATGCACTGGCCTTCCGCGCAGCGGCGGCAGAAGCCCGAAGGCCGTCGAGGGTGGGCGGATGATCGAAATATTTGCGCACGCTGGGAAAATCGTTGAAGTAAGAAGTGGTGAGACGGCTGAGGCGGGGAATCTCGTGCGGGCCGAGGCACTCGAAGCGCATCGTGTGCATCTTAGCCAGCCCGGCGGCACGAGGCAAATGCGAGCATGCCATAGATGCAGGGGCAGCGCAGATCCGGGAATGCGAGCAGGCGCGGCGTGTTCATTCAGGGATTCGATTCCGAGGAGCGAAATCCGTTTCGTCTGGTCGAGTGCAGGTGAAGCATTTTGCGCAAGACAGAGCCATTACCGAACGATGCAATCAACCGTCCCCGATTGGCCAGATTCGCGAGCCAGAATGTAATGGTGGAAGGCCGGGAAGCAGCGTAATCTACGATTTGGCGTAAAGGAGTCAGTAATATGCGCAATCGAGACCGTGGATGGCTTGCGCCGACGGGCGGGATGGCCCTGGCGCTTGCGTGGGCGATCTCGAGCGCTCCGGCACCGGCCGCAGGGCAGCAACCACCTTCCGCGCCCGCAGCGGCTCCCTCCACCGGCCAGGCAGGCGCCGCGCCCGCCGCAAATCCTGTCCTGAGGCTGACGACGCGACTCGTGCAAGTGAGCGTAGTGGCGCATGACGGGCACGGGAGGCCAGTCGGCGACCTGACTCAGGACGATTTTCGGGTCTTCGACAACGGGCAGGAAGTGAAGGTGGAATTCTTTGAAAAGGAGGCTTCAGGAATCCGGGCGACTGCTCCCGAGGTGGCAACGCCGGGAGCGCCGCCCATCTGGTCGAACCGCGAGATGCGGGCAGGCACGCCGATCAACCTGACGGTCCTGTTGTGGGACGGGCTGAACACGAAACCCTCGGACCAGTCGATCGGACGGAAAGAAATCATCAAGTTCCTGGGCAACATCCACCCCGAAGACCGGATTGCGCTCTATGCGCTTGGCGACGACCTTCGGGTGCTGCACGATTTTACGAGTGACGCGAGCTCGTTGCTGGCAGCCATGAAAAAGAAGGGAAACTACAGCGGCACAAACTCTCCTGAGAACGAGCCGCCGGTGACGGACCAGGCGACGACGGACGACCCCGATCTGGATGCATTCTTCGCGGGCCAGGACGCGGTGTTTGCGTCCTATCAGACGCAGGACCGAGTGCTGAGGACGACGGACGCGCTGGAGGCGATTGCCGCGCACGTCGCTCCCCTGCCCGGGCGGAAGAACCTGGTATGGGTATCCGACAGTTTCCCGCTGCAATTGAGCTTCATGACCGGCACGGTGGGCAACTGGGAGTTCAGCGAAAACATCCAGCGGGCCACGCGTGCGCTGAACGATGCAAACGTAGCCGTCTATCCAGTAGACCCGCGTGGCGTGACGACAAACCTTGCGGCCGTGAGCACGCCGGGACCGCGCCCCGGCCAGCGCCCGAGCGCGGGCAGCCTGACGCCTACAATCGCGGGAAGCCAGCACACAAGCACAATGGAAGAGTTCGCGTCGCTGACCGGCGGAGTGGCGTATCACGACAACAACGACATCAGCGGAGCGATCCGCTCGGCGATGGACGATTCGCAACTGGTCTACATGCTGGCCTACACGCCGGGACACGGGGAATGGAACAACGAATACCGGAAAATCAAGGTGGAAGTGAAGCGATCCGGGGTGCACCTGCGCTACCGCAGCGGCTATCTGGCCACGCCGTACACGCCGCTCGACGCGCGGCAGAAGGACCACGTGCTGGCCGAAGCGCAGTGGAGTCCTATCGAGGCGGCGGAGATAGGGCTGAAGTTCCAGGCGCAGGCCGGAGCCATGGTCGCAGGAAAGCCGGGCGTGCGATTCGCAATTACGGCGGACCCGGCGGGACTGCAATTTACAGATGCGGATGGAACCCACGCGGCGGACCTGGCCTTGACGCTGGGACAAAAGGCGGCCGACGGGCACCTGCTGTACGAAGAAACCAAAACGGTGAACCTGCGGCTGAAAGACGAGAACTACAAAGCGGTGAGGGCCGCGGGACTGAAGATGCTGGGCTCGCAGGCGATTGATCCGGCCGCGACAGAGTTTCGAATTGTGCTGCTGGACCTGGGAACCGGACGGCTGGGAAGCGTCCATGTTCCTGTGGCAAAACTTGGAGTCACCTTGCCGCCGACAGCGGTTGCGGCGCCTGCTGCGCCGGCGAAGCCGTAGCGCACGGCAAGAGGGGAGCGGCCCCGCTAGCGCGTAAGAGTAAGTGCAGGGATGGCTGCGAGAACGGAGTCAATTTCCGCGGCCGCGGCGGCGGTGACGGGCTGGAGCGCGGCGCGCGGGGGCCCGCCGTAGTAACCCCGCTTGTCCATCGCATACTTGACGCCTGCAGGGCCGTACTTGGATACGATGAGCTTGCCTGGTTCGGCGATGATGCGCTGCAATTCCTGGACGCGCGCGGCGTCGTGGCGCATGTGCGCCTCGCAAAGTTCGACGCAGAATTCAGAAAGCACGCAGGCCAGAGCAAGAATTCCGCCACGGGCACCGGCAGCGAGCGAGGCCGCAAAGTTCTGAGCTGACCCCACGACGGTTTGAAACTCGAGAGGGGTCTGGCGGACGATCTGGCCGGCGCGGTCGGGGCTGCCGGAACTGTCCTTGATCCCTGCGATGTTCGGATGGCGTGAAAGACGAGCGCAGAGATCCGCCTCGACGGTGACCCCCGTGAACATGGGAACGGAATAGATCAGGAGCGGGATGGGAGAAGCGTCGGCAACGCACAAATAGTGGGTTTCGAGCGCGGCGGGAGTCATCTGGGATTTGTAGTAGTAGGGGGTCTTCACCAGAGCCAGGGCATAGCCCAGCTCGGCGGCGCGGCGAGTGCGGGAGATGGTTTCCGCGGTGGAGTCAACGCCCGTACCCGCGATAAGGATTTTCCCCGGCGCGGCGGCCTCGCGCGCGACGACCCAGACGAGCTCGGTTTCTTCGCGCGAGAGCATGACGGCTTCGCCGGTCGAGCCGGTGAGGACGTAACCGGCAAGAGGAGTCTGGTTGTAGCGCGCGACATTCGAGGAGAGACGGTCGAGCGCAAGGGAGCCCTCGGAGGCGAATGGAGTGGTGAGGGGCGCGAAGACGCCACGCAAAGTGGGCTGTGCCGGTTTCACACTTCAATTATAGCAGGCTGGCCGAAGGATGTGCCCCGCGGCCATCAGCGGGATTCGCCGCGCCGTTCTCCCGGGGCGCCAGAAACCACCGCGCCATTACGAGTTTTGGAGGGCGAGCCATGACCGGCAACGGCCTTGGAAACGGGCTGGGAAGCGGCGTGGAGGGATTGGAGCGCGGCGACGGGGTAAGTGCCCTCCTGGAGGGCGCGGATGCCGTGGGCAGCGGCGAAAGCGGCGGACATGGTCGTGATGCAGGGGAGGTTGTAGCGCACGGCAGCGCGGCGGATGGCCTTCTCGTCGAATTGGGCTTCGATTCCCAAGGGTGTATTGATGACGAGATGCACGCGGCCGGTCTTGATCTGGTCCACGATGTTGGGACGCCCCTCGTTCACTTTGAAAACGGGCTCCGCGGGAACCCCGCCAGCCTGGAGGGCGGCAGCGGTGCCGCGAGTAGCAAGGATGGAGAATCCGAGTTCGTGAAACTGGCGGGCCAGGGGGGCGACGCTGCGCTTGTCGTGGTCGCTGACGCTGATGAAAACGGTGCCGGAGCGCGGGAGGCGCTGGCCCGCGGCGACCTGCGCTTTGGCGAAGGCGAGGCCGAACGTGTCGGCAACGCCCATGACTTCGCCGGTGGAGCGCATTTCAGGCCCAAGGATCGTATCCACGCCGCGGAATTTGTTGAATGGGAAAACGGGAGATTTAACGGAGAAAAACGGACGCGGCACGAGTTCGGCCACGTTGTCGTGACGGGAAATGGGCAGCGACATATCGCGGAGTTTGCGGCCGACCATCAGGAGGGCGGCGACCTTGGCGACGGGAACACCGGTGGATTTGCTGACGTAAGGAACGGTGCGCGAGGCGCGCGGGTTGACCTCGAGGACATAGACCGTGTCGCGCTGGATGGCGTACTGCACATTCATAAGGCCAACGACGTTGAGTGCGCGTGCGAGACGCGAAGTGTATTCGCGGATGCGCGCAAGGACATCCGGCTTGAGAGTGACCGGAGGAATGACGCACGAAGAGTCGCCGGAATGGATGCCGGCTTCCTCGATGTGCTCCATGATTCCGGCGATGACGCAGTCCTCGCCGTCGCCGAGGGCGTCCACGTCCACTTCCGTGGCATCTTCCAGGAAGCGGTCGATGAGAACGGGACGGCCGGGCCCCATTTGAGCGGCCTGCGCGGCGTATTGACGAACCGTCTCCGCGTCGAAGGCCACGACCATGGCGCGGCCTCCGAGGACGTAGCTGGGGCGGACGAGAACGGGCAGGCCAATCTCGCCGGCAACGTGCACGGCTTCGTCGGCGGATAAGGCGGTGCCGTTGGCGGGCTGAGGGATGCCGAGATCCTCGAGAAGTTTGCCGAAGCGCTTGCGGTCTTCGGCCAAGTCGATGGATTCGGGAGCGGTGCCGATGATGGGAGCGCCGTTGCGCTTGAGATCGAGAGCGAGGTTCAGGGGGGTCTGCCCGCCGAATTGGACGATGACGCCCTGGGGCTTTTCGCGTTCGATGACGGCGAGCACATCCTCGAGAGTGAGCGGCTCGAAGTAGAGGCGGTCACTGGTGTCGTAATCGGTCGAGACGGTCTCGGGATTGCAGTTGACCATGACGGTTTCGAAACCGTTCTCGTGCAGCGCGAACGAAGCGTGGCAGCAGCAATAGTCGAATTCGACGCCCTGGCCGATGCGGTTGGGGCCGGAACCGAGGATGATGATCTTGGGGCGTGCGGTAGTGTCCGCTTCGTCTTCCTGCTCGTAGCTGGAGTAGAGGTAGGGCGTGTAGGACTCGAACTCGGCGGCGCAGGTGTCGACGCGTTTGTACACGGGACGAAGGCCGAGATCGTTGCGGCGGGCGCGCACGGCGTCGGCGCTGGTCTTCCAAAGACCGGCGAGGTGCTCATCGCTCGCGCCGTGGCGCTTGGCTTCGCGGAGCAGTTCGGGCGGGCAGGATGCGATGGTATGCGCGGCGACCTGGCGGTCGAGCGCCACAATCTCTTCCATCTGGCGGAGGAACCAGGGATCGATTTTCGTCAGATCGCCGATTTCCGCAGCGGGCATGCCGCGTGAAAGCGCGGTCAGAAGCCAGTAGATGCGATCGGGGCGCGGGGTGGTAAGTTTTTCGCGGAGGAGCGGGACAGGAGTCTCCTGCGGAGCGCGCCAGCGGGTGCTGGGCTCGAGGGAACGGATGCCCTTCATCAACGACTCTTTGAAGGTGCGGCCGATGGCCATTACTTCGCCCACGGATTTCATTTGCGTGCCGAGGGCGGTATCGGCGCCGGGAAACTTCTCGAACTGCCATTTCGGAATTTTCGTGACCACGTAGTCGATGGTGGGCTCGAAGCAGGCCGGGGTCTTCTTTGTGATGTCGTTGGCGATTTCGTCGAGCGTCATTCCGACAGCGAGTTTTGCGGCGATCTTGGCGATGGGGAACCCGGTGGCCTTGCTGGCCAGCGCGGAGCTGCGCGAGACGCGCGGGTTCATTTCGATGACGACCATGCGGCCCGTCTGGGGATGGACGGCGAACTGGATGTTCGAGCCTCCGGTCTCGACGCCGACCTCGCGGATGATGCGGGCGGAGGCGTCGCGCATGCGCTGGTATTCGCGGTCGGTGAGCGTTTGCGCGGGAGCGACGGTGATGGAATCGCCCGTGTGCACGCCCATGGGATCGAAATTCTCGATGGAGCAGATGACCACGAAGTTGTCGCGGAAATCGCGCATCACCTCGAGCTCGAATTCCTTCCAGCCGAGGACGGATTCTTCGATCAGGGCCTCACGCACGGGGCTGCAATCGAGGGCGTAGGCGATGGCTTCGGCAAATTCCTCGCGGTTATAGGCGATGCCGCCTCCGGTGCCGCCCAGCGTGAAGGAGGGACGGATGACGACGGGATAGCCAAGCTCGTCGGCCACCTGCTGGGCGCGACCGGTGTCTTTGACGACTTCAGACCGAGGCACGTCGAGCCCTACGCGGCGGCAGGCGTCCTTGAATTGCAGGCGGTCTTCGGCGATCTGGATGGCGCGGAGCGAGGCGCCAATGAGTTTGACGCCATGCCGGTCGAGAATACCGGACTCCGCGAGTTCGACGGCGAGGTTCAGTCCGGTCTGGCCGCCGACAGTGGGGAGAAGCGCGTCGGGACGTTCGGCACGGATGATTTCCTCGAGGTATTCACGGGATAGGGGCTCGATGTAGGTGCGCGTGGAGAATTCGGGGTCGGTCATGATGGTGGCGGGATTGGAGTTGACGAGGACGACTTCGTAGCCCTCATCGCGAAGGGCTTTGCAGGCCTGCGTGCCGGAGTAGTCGAACTCGCAGGCCTGGCCGATGATGATGGGGCCGGAACCGATGATGAGGATGCGCCGGATGTCAGAGCGTTTGGGCATCGCTCACCCGTTGAACTCCGACATCATGTGAACGAAATCGTCGAAGAGGTATTGCGAATCGTGAGGGCCGGGAGAGGCCTCGGGATGGTATTGGACGCTGAAGAGAGGGAGCGAGCGATGCCGCAGGCCCTCATTCGTGTGATCGTTCAGGTTGAGGTGAGTAATCTCGACGTCGCTTGAGGGAAGCGAGCCGGGGTCCACGGCAAATCCGTGGTTCTGGGCGGTGATTTCCACTTTCTCCGTGCGCAGATTCTTGACCGGATGATTCGAGCCGTGATGGCCGAATTTGAGTTTGTAGGTCTTGCCGCCAAGCGCAAGACCACAAAGCTGATGGCCGAGGCAGATGCCGAAGATGGGTACGCGTCCGGCGAGGCGGCGAATGTTCTCGATGGCATAGCCGATGGGTTCGGGGTCGCCCGGGCCGTTCGAGAGGAAAACGCCGCTGGGCTTGAGCGCCAGAACGTCGGCTGAGGAGGTTTGCGCGGGGACAACGGTGACTTCACAGTTGTGGGCAACGAGCAGGCGCAGAATGTTGCGCTTGATTCCGTAATCGTAGGCGACCACGCGGAATTTCGGCGGGCCATCGGGGGCGGACTGGCAGCGGGATGGCGGAGCGTCCACATTGACGGCGCCATGACGCCAGGCGTAGCGTTCGGCGCAACTGACGCGGCTGGCCAGCTCCTGACCGGCCATAGTAGGAAGCCCTCGTGCTTCTTCGACCAGCCGGTCGGCCGAGGAGCCGTCCGTCGAGACTACGCCGCGAAGGGCGCCCACGGTGCAAAGATGGCGGACCAGAGCGCGCGTGTCGATATCCCAGATGACGGGAACGTTCCAGCGCTCGAGATATTGCTGGGCGGATTCTCCGGAGCGCCAGTTGGAGGCGATGGCGGAGAATTCGCGAACGACCAGGGATTCGATGTAGGGATGGGAGGATTCCTCATCGAAGCCGTTGGTTCCGACATTTCCGATGTGGGGATAGGTGAGGCAGACGATCTGGCCGGCGTAACTCGGATCGGTGAAAACCTCCTGATAGCCGGTGAGAGAAGTATTGAAAACGACTTCGCCGCCGCGGCGCGCTCGGGCGCCGGCGGGGCGGCCCTTAAATACGCGCCCGTCCTCGAGCGCAAGTATTGCTTCTGCGGGTGGCGGGATCAGTCGTGTGCCCTCCGGGAGTCATTTTGAGCTGTTCTGCGCGTGCGTCAAGGTTTCCGAAATCACGCCGAAGCGGTCGAACGGCCAATACGCAAAGACGGCCTTACCGTAGATAGCCTCGCGAGGCACCGGGCCGAAGACGCGCGAATCGTTCGAACTGGAACGGTGGTCGCCCATGACGAAATACTGATCGTCGGGAATCGTGTAGGGTCCGAACGACGACGAATCGAGATACTCGCGGGGCACGAACTGCTCGGGGAGCAGACGGCTGTTGACGTAGAGTTTGCCGTCGCGCATCTCCACCAGTTCGCCCGGGAGAGCCACAACGCGCTTGATGAAGGATTTCGAGCGGTCCAGCGGATACCAGAAGACGACCACGTCGCCGCGCTGGATGGGCTCGAAGCGATATACGAATTTGTTGACGAAGATGCGTTCCTGGTCGGAGAGCAGGGGCACCATACTGGTGCCTTCGACCTTCACGGGCTGATAGAGGAAAACAATGATGACCGCGGCAAGGCCGACGGCGATGAGGAGATCGCGCGCCCAGGAGCGCAGTTCGTCGCGAAACGCCGGGTGGGTGCGTTCCTTTTCGTCCCCGGCGGGGGCCTGCTGGTCCATAGTCATACTTTTATAGCATATCGAGGGCGGTAAATTGAAATGCGAAACGTGCAACTGGAGCACGTTGCGACGCGCGCGGCCTCACGGCTGAGGCGGGACTATTGCTTCAGGACTCCAGAAAGGCGTATTGGATGACAGCGAGGGCAGCAATGACGGCGGTCTCAGTGCGAAGAATTGTCGAGCCCAAAGAGACTTCGGCAAAGTCGGCAGCGAGGGCTGCGGCGCGCTCCTCCTCGGTCCACCCGCCTTCGGGTCCAATTGCCAGAACGGCATGAGGGCATGGGCGGCGTGGTTCGAGGAGGGAGCGAAGCGGAGGCGCTCCCAGGGAGTCCGAGAGAAAGAGCAAAACGGCGCGGGGACTACCGGGCGTGGCAGACCGCAGCGCTTCCGCGGGCCGTGCCAGCGGATGGAGGACTGGAGCGCGAAGGCGACGTGATTGCTGCGCAGATTCCGCCAGGATTTTCTGCCAGCGGCCGGCGCGCTTTGCCGCTGCGGCCACAAGAGCTTTCTCGGAACGGGCAGCGGCGACCGGTGTAATTTCTGAGACGCCGAGTTCGGTGGCTTTTTCGAGGGCCCACTCGAAGCGGTCGAATTTGACGATGCTGAGCAGGAGGGCGGTGGTGAGTGCCGATTCGGTTACGAGGAGCGGCTCGAGCAGAGAGAATTCGACGGCATCCCGCTTTGCCGCGTCGACGCGGGCGAGCCATAGGGTTTGGCCGTCGCTCAACTCGTAGAGCTGACCGGCGGATGCGCGCAGCACCCGGCCGGCGTGGTGGGCGGCTTCGCCCGTGAGCGTGGCCCGGCGCCCGTCGAAGCGCTCGACGAAGAAGCGGCGGCGCATGACCTATTGAAACCGAAAACGGGAAAAACGAAAATCAAAAACAGGAAGAGATGTGAGAATCACTCCCTGGGCCCATCTGGTGAGAGGGATGCACGAGCAATCCCAGATCTGGGCCCCCGATTTCGGTGGCAGGCAAGAAGCGAGTCCGCACGAGGGTGAAATGACACACTCAAGACGGTGGTTGATCCGGGCGGCTGTGGCAGGAGCGGCGGGGGCAGCGGTCGCATGGGCCGTAACGCGAACTCAGTCGAGTTGGGCGCAAACTACGCAAACCTCTCCACCGGCAAAAGCGCCTGCGAAACGGCAAGCGCCGCCGGCGACATCGAATACGGCCGCCCCCACGGAGAATCAGGCGACCGTGGCACAAGCCTGGAAGGTATTCACCGATTCCGAGGCCGAGCGTGTGATGCAGAGGCGCACGGCGGCACTGCTGGCGCTCGGGAATGCGGGAGATCGTCCGGACGTAGTGCACCTGCTGGCAAAGGCGCTGGAGGATACGCATCCGGAAGTACGCAGGGCGGCGGCAGCGGCGCTGGGGTTGGGACGAATGCACTCGATGATTCCCCGGCTTCAAAAGGCGCTGGACGACCCGTCGGCGAGCGTGCGAGTGGCTGCGGCCCGGTCGTTGTGGCAGATGAAAGATTATTCGGGGAGCGGGCTCTTCGAGCGGATCTTGAGCGGAAAAGCACCTTCGGAAGAAAAGGGGATGCATGAGGAAATGCACCGGGCAATGGCCCGAGCCTCGGATCCCAGCTACGTGTTTGTGATGGGATTGCACGAAGGAGCAGGAGCGTTCCTGGGGCCGTACGCGCTCGTCATCCCCGTGTACACCTACCTTTCCACGGATAGAACGGCGCCGGGCCGTGCCGCAGTGGCCGCCCTGCTGGGGGAAAGGCATACGGACGAGGCAGTGGCCGCACTCGAGATCGGATTGGTGGATCCGTCGGCAGTGGTGAGAGCCGCGGCGGCGATTGCGCTGGGGAAAAGCGAACGGCCGGCGGAAATTACGCAGCTCGGGCCCCTGTTGCATGACCGAAAACAGGTGGTGCGACTGGCGTCGGCGGCGGCCGTGGTGAGGTTGAGCCCGGCGGGGAGTGGCGATAAGTAAGAGCCGCTAGCCGAAAATGTCTTTTACCTTCTCGAAGAGAGAGGAATTGCGTTCGGCGGGACGATTGTCGTGGTCGAAGGTGGCGGCCAATTCTTCCAACAGGCGTTTTTGCTCGCGGCTCAGCTTGTCGGGAGTGACGACAGCAACGCGGACGTGAAGCGAGCCTCTGCCGTGTCCGTGGGGGCTGGGCAGGCCCTTCCCTTTCAACCGGAAGACATGGCCGGACTGCGTGCCTTCCGGAATCTTGAGTTTTTCTTCGCCGGACATGGTGGGCACGCGAATTTCGGCGCCGAGAGCGGCCTGGGTGATGGTTATGGGGACGGTGCAGAACATTTCAGTGCCCTTGCGATCGAAGAAGGGATGTTCGCGGACTTCAACGAGGACGTAGAGATCGCCGCGCGGGCCGGCGTTGATACCGGCTTCGCCCTCGCCGGGAAGGCGCACGCGCATCCCGGTCTCGACCCCCGCAGGGATCTCCACATCGAGGGAACGATCCCGCTCCGTGCGCCCGGCCCCACGGCAGTTCGGGCAGGGATCGCGCAGGACGCGACCGGAGCCTAAGCATTGCGGGCAGGTGCGAGCGATGACGAGGAAACTCTGCTGGTGGCGTACCTGTCCGCGCCCCTCGCACATCATGCAGGTGACCGGGGAGGTGCCCGGTTTGGCGCCGGACCCGCTGCAGACGTCGCACATTTCGGCGCGGGGAACGCGGATGCGGAGCTTCTTGCCGGCGGCGGCTTCCTCGAATGAGAGAGTGACGTCGTAGCGCAAATCGGCGCCGCGCTGGGGCCGGCGGCTGCCACGGCCGCGACGCCCGCCGCCAAAACCAAACACGTCGTCCATTTGGAAAAAATCGCCGAGGATATCCTGGAGGCCCTCGAATATGGAGAAATCGACGGTCTGCCCGCCGGCAGCGCTGGAAAGGCCGGCATGGCCGTAGGTGTCGTAGATCTGGCGTTTTTGCGCGTCGGAGAGCACGCTATAGGCTTCCGTGGCCTCGCGGAACTTTTCCCCGGCCTCGTGTTTATTGTCGGGATTGCGGTCGGGATGCCAGCGGAGAGCGGCTTTGCGGTAGGCGCTCTTGATTTCCTCCCCGGAAGCCTCGCGGGAAACGCTCAAAACCTCGTAGAAATCGCGCTTGGCGGTAGCCATCGGACGGGGGGCCTTAGGCATCGTTCCGCGGGGCCGGCGGATGGACGGCTACGCGAACCATGGCGGGCCGGAGAACGCGGTCGTGGAATTTATATCCGGCAGCGAGCTCGGCGAGAACCACGCCATCGGGGTGCTCCCTCGATTCGACGCGCTCGACGGCCTGGTGCTCGTGCGGATCGAACTGACGGCCTTCCGATTCAATGCGCTTGAGGCCGAGCTTGGAGAGAGCGGCCCAAAGGCGGCGGTAAATGAGGTCGAAGCCCGCGCGAAATTTCTCATAACCGGGATCACGGTGAGTTTCGAGGGCCCGCTCGAAATCATCGAGAACGGGCAGGATCGGCTCGATGGCCGCGCCGACGGCGCGATAGTGCTCCGCGGCACGGTCGCGTTCGATGCGTTTGCGATAGTTCTCAAAATCGGCCTGAAGCCGGACGAGAGAATTCAACAGGTCGTCGCGTTCGGCGCGCAGAGCGTCGAAATCCTCGCGAGGAACGACCGCAGGCGGGCCGGCAACGGGCAGTTCCTCCGCGGGACTGGGCGCGGCGGCAGGCGAGTTGCTTTCCGCAGGCGAGCCGGCGCGCGATTTTTCAACCAAGTCGCTCACGACGAACGGCTCCCGGAAAGATAGGTGTTGAAGTACTGCGCAACGCACGCCACCGTGGTGATCGCGCGCTCGTATTGCATGCGCATGGGCCCGAGAATGCCCAGAGAACCCTGGAGCGGTTCGCTCCAGGCGTAGGGCGCGGTAACGAGAGCCAGGCGCTGGCCGGCGCGGTCCATCCCGGCAACGCCGATTTCCACGTGGACGGGCTCGGGAGCTTCGATGCAACTGGTGAGCAGCTCGACCAGGCGCGTGCGCTCTTCGATGGCTTCGAGAAGCTCGCGAACCTCATCGGGAGCGGCGAGGCCGGGAGCGGTGGCAATTTGGGCAGCCCCCTCCACGTAAACCTCGCGCGGCGTGTCTTCCGCCAGGAGTTTGGGGTCGCAGAGAAGCAGCGCGTTCGTAGAGAGCTGGTCGTAGCGTTCGCGGTCGCGAGCCAGACGAGCGCGCAGATCCGCGCGAACGGCCTGAAGCGTCCAGCCGCGGAACTCGGAGTTGACCATTGCAGCAGTGCGATCGAGCTCGTCAGCCGGGATGCTGCGTGGAACGCGAACCACTTTGTCCCGCGTAATGCCTCCCGCGCTGAGAAGGACGACGACGATGCGGCCATCGGGAAGCGGAATAAAGCGCACGTGTTCGATGGCCATATTGGATACCGAAGGAGAAATAACGATGCCGAGCCCCTGGGTAACGGAAGCGAGCACGTGGCTGGCCCGTTCCATGACCTCTTCGGGAGTGCGCGCAGACGAGAGCTCGCGATGGATGCGCTCGCGGTCCTTTTCCGAAAGCTGCGACGGTTGATCGGCGATGTGATGCACGAAAAAGCGAAAACCGGCGGTGGTGGGGACGCGGCCCGCCGAGGTGTGCGGCTGGGCCAGAAGGCCCTCGTCTTCGAGGTCGGCCATCACGTTGCGAACCGTGGCCGGGCTGAGCTGCTCCGCGTGCCGTCGCGAAATGGAGCGTGACGAGACTGGCTCGCCGGTTTCGATGTAGGTTCGCACCACATCGGCGAGAATTTCAGCATGGCGACGGTCAATCATGATGTTGAATAGCCAGCCCGATCGCGTGCAAGCGTCTCAAAGCAATTTTAGAGGCGGATGAGGAGGGCGTCAACTTGGGTTGGACGGGAAAGAAACTACCTTCGCCCATGAAAACGATGTGTGCGGAGAGAACGCCATGCGGCCTCATTCCCCTGAAGGCCGGGGGACTCCAGCCCTACAGCGCGCGCTCCATGGATTCGACCAGAGTGCGAATGACCGCGACGCGGGCGAAATATTTGTCGTTGGCCGGAACGATCGTCCAAGGCGCACCGGTGGAGGAGGTCCGGGCGAACATTTCCTCCGTGGCGGCAGTATAGGCATCCCATTTCTGGCGGTTGCGCCAGTCTTCTTCAGTGAGTTTGTAGGAACGATAGGGATCGAGCTCCCGGGCGCGGAACCGCTTGAGCTGTTCGCCGGGAGTGATATGCAGCCAGAATTTGACGATGGCCATTCCGAAGGAGAGTTGGTGGCTCTCAAACTCGCAAATCTCCTGGTAGGCCCGGCGCCACTCGGGCTCTTTGGCGAAGCCTTCCACCCTCTCCACCAGGACGCGACCGTAATAGCTGCGGTCGAAAATGGTGAGATGGCCGGCGCGCGGAAGGTTGCGCCAGAAGCGCCAGAGATAATGGTGCGCCTTTTCTTCATCGCGAGGAGCCGCAAAGCTGACCACGGAGAAACCACGGGGATCCAGCGGAGCGGCGATCCGTTTAATTGCCCCGCCCTTCCCTGCCGCATCCCACCCCTCCATGACGCACAGGACCGGCACCTGCTGGTGGAAAATTTCGTATTCCGCTTTCAGCAATCTTACCTGGAGATCCGTGATCTGAGCCTTATAGCGGACGGGAGTGAGTTTTTGCGACATGCTGAGGGCCGCGAGGCGGTTGCCGGATGCCCCGATGAGCCGCGCAGCGGCAGCGCGTTCGCCGAGCGTGGATTCGGCGTCACTATGGACCGAACCGTTTCCGCGGCCGTTTTTAGCGTGCTTGGTCACCGGCTTCGATCTCCACTGATTTCTCCTCTGCCTTGCGGCGCGGGACGCGCTTCTTGCCTTCCACCAGCGCCTGATTCGAGACGCGGGCCTCCGCCCCGCCCGGCTTGAGGTTCGGCAACTGGAATTGGAGCGCGGCTTCCATGCGCGCAGCCACAGTTTCCAGCGCACGGACACGCGCCCACTGGGGGTCCTCGGCTTCGACCGCAGTCCAAGGCGCATAGGCAGTGCCGCACCTGGCTATCATTTCGTCCGCGGCTCTTAACCAGCGCTTGTAGTGCTTGTTCTGACGCCAATACGCCTTGGTGACCTTCCAGCGCAGCAGAGGATCCTTGCGATAGGCGTGGAAGCGACAACGCTGTTCCTTACGGGAAATGTGCAGCCAGAACTTGACGAGTACCGTGCCGTCGTCCACGAGCCAGCGCTCGAACTCGTTGATCTGGGAATACGCCTGACGCCACAGTTTCTTCTTGATCAGGCGGTGACAGCGGTCTTCGAGCACCCGCGAATACCAGGAATGGTCGAAGATGAGCATTTCGCCCTTCCGCGGGAGGGCCAGTTGGTAGCGCCACAGAAAGTGATAACGGAGTTCGAGCGGAGAAGGCGGACGGCCCCTGCTCACTTGATACAGGCGCGGGTCAAGAAGCTCAGAGAGCCGTTTAATCACTTCCCCGCGGCCGCAGGCGTTCCAGCCTTCGAGACAGATGACGATGGGGACATTCGCTTCCTGCACGGCGTATTGAAGCAAGCGCAGCCGGCTCTCTAGGGCCTTTAGGCGCGGAGCCGCGGCGGATTTGGAAAGCGATTTCGAAAGATCAAGATCGGAGAGCATGGCAGCGCGCGCCGTCCCGAAGCGGACACTCAGTTGATTTGTCCAGCCGTGTCAATCTGGGCGCGCTGGAGCCGGTCAGAATAATCCACATAGATGGTCTTCCATTCCGAATAGAAATCAAGGGCGGCATCGCCGGACTCGCGGTGACCGTTTCCGGTTTGCTTGGTGCCGCCGAAGGGCAAATGCGTTTCGGCACCGATGGTGGGTGCGTTCACATACACAATGCCCGTGTGCAGGTCGCGCATGGCGGAGAAAGCGGCGTTGACGTCGCGCGTGTATATGGCCGAGCTGAGTCCATACGGAACGCCGTTGGCAACCTCGATGCCTTCTGCGAGGCCGTCGATGGGGATGACGGAAACTACGGGGCCGAAGATTTCTTCCTGGGCGATGCGCATGCCAGGAGTGACGTCGGCGAAGATAGTGGGCTGGTGGAACCAGCCCTTGGCGTACTTGCCGCCTTCGAGCCGGTGGCCGCCCGCGACGAGTCGCGCACCCTCTGCCTTTCCGATTTCGACATACTTGATGACCGTCTCCAGTTGTTTTCTGCTAATCGCGGGACCCATGTCCGTCAAGGGGTCCAGCCCGTCGCCGACGCTGAGAGCATTGGCGCGCGCGACAAACCGATCCAGGAACTCGCGGTAGATCCTCT
Organism: Candidatus Acidiferrales bacterium; assembly: GCA_030038535.1. GTDB lineage: Bacteria > Acidobacteriota > Terriglobia > Acidiferrales > UBA7541 > JOPF136. Next base: position 2,159 of record JASHSV010000110.1, on the reverse strand, counting down.
TGTGCACGCCTACCCGGCTGGCGGCGGTGCAGCGCTGGCCGGTGGTGCCAAAACCTCCCCAGATGCAGCCATCCACGGCGAGATCAAGGTTGGCGTCGTCCATCACCACGATAATGTTCTTGCCGCCGAGCTCCAGATGGCAGGGGCGCAGCAGCGGGGCGCATACCTCGCTGACTCTTATGCCCACCTCGGTAGAGCCGGTAAAACTCAACGCCTTTATGCCTGGATTCTCAAGCAGGGCTTGGCCGCACACGCTGCCTGCTCCGGAGACAAGGTTGACGACGCCGCGCGGGATCCCGGCCTCGTTCAGGACTTCGAGCAGGTTGTAAACGGAGAGCGGCGTCTCTTGGGCGGGCTTGACCACCGCGGTATTGCCGAGCACGAGAGCGGGCATCAGCTTCCACGAAGGGATGGCCATGGGGAAATTCCAGGGAGTAATCAGGCCGCAGGGGCCGAGCGGCTGGCGGACGCACATGGCGGCCTTGTCCGGGAGTTCAGAAGGCGTGGTCTTGCCGAACTGGCGGCGGCCTTCACCGGCCATGTAATAGGTCATATCGATAGCTTCTTGCACGTCCCCACGCGTTTCTGCCAGGACTTTGCCCATTTCGCGGGTCATATCACGCGCGAATTCTTCCTTCCGCCGGACGAGAAGTTCAGCGGCGCGAAAAATAATTTCGGCGCGCTTGGGGGCGGGCACGAGGCGCCAATTTCTGTATGCCTGGGCGGCGGCCTGCACGGCTTGCGCAACGTCCTCGGCGTTCGAGGCGGGAAACATGCCCACCAGTTCATCGGAATTCGCGGGATTACGGTTTTCGATGGCGCCCGAACCGCGCGGTTCGGTCCAATCCCCATCGATGTAGTTCTTATAGAGTCTGGGAGCGACTGCAGTGGCCATGGGCTGGTCTCCGTCCGAAGGCGGCCGGAAACTCGGGTGCCCCTCCGGAAAGTAATCGGCCGCGCGCCAAGTGCCGCAAATCTGGACACTTGCGGAAACAAAGCGGAGCGCGGAAAACGTGACTGTAGCAAAAGGGCTCGGCGGGCGTCAACGCGTAGGGGACACTGGTTCTCTTCCGGCCCGGCGGTCATGCCATACATTTAATTTCTGTTACCCCTCTTGACTCGGCCGGGGCCCGGGGCTAGGATTTTGTTATCCAGCCTTAAGGGCCACCCCATCTGGATGGCCTTTTCCGCGAGACTTTATTGCCGAGGGCGTGTTGGTGCCTTCTGACGGTCCCCGGCGCACGGGAAGCGGAAAATCGACAGCCTAGGGAGATTGTTCCCTATTGACGGGCGGCCCGCACGGAGCTATTTATTTAAGTACGAGCCGGAAACCATGTACAGAAGGAGCATCATCGCCATGACGATCGCATACAAGAGCAACTCGCGATTGGGCCGGCGTCGCAGCCAGCGCGTAGCGCTGAGCATGCCAGTTGTGGTGTGGGAGCCTGAGTCCGACCGCCAGGAACCGATCGAGAAGACGCGCACGCTTTCGGTGAGCCGGCATGGCGGATTGATGACCATGAATGTGGATGTCACCTGCGGTCAGAATCTTATGGTGACAAACGCGATCTCCCGGGAGACGCAAGAGTGCCGTGTGGTGTACGTGGCGCCCGATAAGCAGCAGGCGCGGCAGGTAGGATTCGAATTTCTCGAGCCGCTGGCGCCGAACTTCTGGAACATTTCGTTTCCCATCCCGGCATAAGCCGCTGAACACGCCGGCCCGCCCGCTTTTAATCCTTGAACGCGAGGACGTAAAACCGGCTGAGTTTCAACTCATCCCGTGTGCGAGATTCTCTCTCCCTCTTCTCTTTCCGAACATCCGTAACTACTGCGCTTGAACCCGCGGGGAGCCAGCCGAGATCGCCGTCGTGGAGCGATTTGGCTTTAGCGCCGCGGATCTCCACGGACAACTCCGAATCCGAAAGAACAACCATCAGCCGGGGAAATTGGGAAGCGCCCGCATTGTAAAACCTTCCCTGCGCCAATGCGCCTGCCAGAACGAGCACCTCGTCGGTTTCAAACACAGGAGTTTCCACAACGGGATTGCCGGCGGCCTCCACGGGGCAATCGAGCGGCTCGTCGATCATCACCTTTTCACAGCGATTTCGGGGCGTTCCCTGGGGTCGGAGGAGCTCGATCGTCAGGTTTTTGAATGGCGA
>JASHSV010000109.1 GCA_030038535.1 Candidatus Acidiferrales bacterium | reverse complement strand
TCCGTGGGTCTGACCGATTTTTACATCCGGATGGTGTCCAGCGGCGCCTTCCCCGACGTGAGGCTGTTTTGAGCGATTCCCTGGAGACGCACGAGCACGACGTTGTGGTGATCGGCGCGGGTGGGGCGGGGCTGCGCGCGGCCATTGAGGCGCTGGCGCAGGGTGCCTCGGTGGGCGTGATTTGCAAATCGCTGCTGGGCAAAGCGCACACGGTGATGGCCGAAGGCGGAATCGCCGCGGCCATGGCCAATGTGGACGCGGCCGACGACTGGCGCACGCATTTCCGCGACACGATGCGGGGCGGCAAATTCCTGAACAACTGGCGAATGGCTCAGCTCCACGCGCAGGAATCGCCGGAACGTGTACGGGAACTCGAGCAGTGGGGCGCGATCTTCGACCGCACGGAGGACGGGCGAATCCTGCAGCGCGCGTTCGGGGGCCATACATTCAAACGGCTGTGCCACGTGGGCGACCGCACGGGCCTGGAGATGATCCGCACGCTCCAGGACCGGGGCGTGCAAATGGGCTTCGACGTGTACATGGAGTGCACGGTGGTGCGGCTGCTGAAGGACGGCGAGCGCGTGGCCGGCGCGCTCGCTTACTGGCGCGAGCAGGGCCGCTTTGTGCTGTTCCGCTCGAAGGCCATCGTGCTGGCAACGGGAGGAATCGGGAAGGTGTACCGCGTCACCTCCAATTCGTGGGAGTACACGGGAGACGGGATGGCCGCGGCCTACGAGGCGGGCGCGGAGCTGATGGACATGGAGTTCGTGCAATTCCATCCCACCGGAATGGTGTGGCCGCCGGGAGTGCAGGGAATTCTGGTGACAGAGGCGGTGCGGGGCGAGGGCGGCGTGCTGCGGAACCGGCTGGGCGAACGCTTCATGGAAAAATACGATGCGAAGAAGATGGAGCTTTCGACGCGCGACGTGGTGGCGCGCGCGATCTATACCGAAGTGCGCGAAGGCCGCGGCACCGAGCACGGCGGCGCGTTTCTGGACATTTCCCAGAAGCCGGCGGAATACGTGAAGCGAAAACTGCCGAGCATGTACCACCAGTTCAAAGAGCTGGCGGATGTGGACATCACCAAAGAGCCGATGGAGGTGGGACCAACCTGCCATTACATGATGGGCGGCATCCGCGTGGAAGCGGAGACGGCGCAATCTTCATTGCCGGGCCTGTTCGCTGCGGGCGAGGCCGCGGCCGGGCTGCACGGCGCAAACCGGCTGGGAGGCAATTCGCTTTCGGATCTGCTCGTGTTTGGCCGGCGGGCAGGACTCGCCGCGGGGCAGTATGCGAAGACGGCAGCGCCACCCCGGCTCGCCGCGGGAGACGTGGAGGCGGCGCAGCGCGAGGCGCTGGCTCCCTTCGGGCGCAGCAACGGCGAGAATCCCTACACGCTGCATCGCGACCTGCAGGTGACCATGCAGGATCTGGTCGGCATTTTCCGTGTCCGCGAAGATCTGGAGAAGGCGCTGGGCGAGCTCGAAAAGATGAAAGAGCGATGGAAGGGTATCAGCGTGGAAGGTTCGCGGCTGTTTAATCCGGGCTGGCATCTGGCGCTGGAATTAAAATCGATGCTGACGGTTTCGGAAGCTGTGGCGCGCGCGGCGATGATGCGGCAGGAAAGCCGGGGCGCGCACAGCCGTATCGATTTTCCGAACACGGAAGCTGCCTGGGGGAGGAAGAACATCATCGTAAAGCGCGAGGGGAGCGCAATCGCGCTGCGCGAGGAGCCTGTGGCCGAGATGCCTGAAGAGCTGAAGAAAATCCTGGCGGAAGAGAAGTGAGGTCCGAGATGCCGGATGCCACACTGAGGATCTTCCGAGGCGACGCAAACGGCGGTGCGACGGCCGATTACCGAGTGCCCGTGGGTCCCGGCATGGTGGTGCTCGACGCGCTGCATTACATCCAGGGACACGGGGCTGCCGATCTCGCCGTGCGGTGGAATTGCAAGGCGGGGAAGTGCGGCTCGTGCTCGGCGGAAGTGAATGGAAAGCCGCGGCTGACCTGCAAGACGCGGATGGATTCGCTGCCGCTCGAAGAACCGATCACCGTGGTTCCGCTGAAGGCGTTCCCGGTGATCAAGGACCTGGTGACGGACGTCTCGTGGAATTACAAGGTGAACCGGAAAATTCCGCCGTTCCAGCCGCGGCCAGGCGTGGAATGGAAGTACTCGCAGGAAGACGCGGACCGCGTGCAGGAGTTCCGGAAGTGCATCGAGTGCTTCCTGTGCCAGGACGTGTGCCACGTGCTGCGCGAGCACCGGCTGCACGAGCAGTTCGGCGGGCCCAGGTTTTTCGTCCGAGTAGCCGGGCTGGAGATGCATCCGCTGGACGGCGCGGACCGCACGGCGCTGCTGAAGGACGAGCTGCGCATCTCGCTGTGCAACATCACGAAATGTTGCACCGAGGTGTGCCCGGAAGAAATCCGCATCACGGACAACGCCATCATACCGCTCAAAGAACGGGTGGTGGACCGCTACTATGACCCGCTGGTGCGCATTGCGAGAGCGATCTTCGGGAGCGGGAAGGGGTGAGCGGGTTCGGGGCGCGAAGCGTGCAGGGAGGCGGTATGAGCTATGAACTGAAATCCATTTCCAAATCGGGAATCGATGAGGCTATTTCCAAGGCGGAACTCTACCGCTATCTGAACGAGCCGGAAGAAACGGAATCGATCTGCCACGACATTCTGGCGATTGAGCCTGGCCATCAGATCGCATTGCGCCTGCTGGCGATGGCCATCACGGATCAGTTCGACGGCAGCACGGTTGACCGAATTGGCGAGGCAGAAGCAATTGTGCACCGCCTGACGGACCGCTACGAGAAGCTTTACTACATGGGCATCGTTCAGGAACGGCGGGCCAAGGCGCTTTTGCGGGCGGGGCGCGCGCCGCACACGCTGCTCCCGTTTTTCGAAGAAGCGATGCGGTGCTTTTCGCAGGCCGCGGAGGTGCGGCCCCCGGGCAATGACGACGCCATCCTTCGCTGGAACCGCTGCGTGCGCATACTCCAGAGCAACCCGGACTTCGCGCCGGAGAAGTATCACATGACAATAGAGGACCACGACAGCCCGCCGGTCTGAAGCGCTCCGGGAGCTAGGCGAACCATTACGCAGCGCTGCAGAGGTGCGGCGGAGTCGGTTGCGGCTCTGCTCGCGGATCGGCGCCGGCATGATAAGAGCGGCTGCGGGCATCCATGGGCCGTCGTTGACCCTGCGGGCCGGGGATGCTATAAAAGCCGCTCTGCCTGGTCCTCGCGGATTGCTTTGTGGCGGGCGCTTTCTCCGCAGGAGAGAGCAATCCTCTGACCTGGGACCGGGACCAACGGACAGGAGTGGAGGCTCGGGCCGTACCATATGGAGTTGATCGAACAACTCAAGGGTCTGTTCCTCGCGGCCCTTCCGACGGTTTTCTTCGTCCTGCTCTTCTACCTGTTCCTGCGCAGCCAATTCTTCGGGCCTCTGGTGCGCGCGATGGACGAGCGCGCGCGACGCACCGAAGGCGCGCGCCGCGAAGCAGAAGAGAGCACCGCGGCGGCCAGCAAGGCGCGCGAGGAATACGAAGCAGCGCTGCGCAAGGCCCGCGGAGAGGTTTACGCCACACAGGAAGCGGAGCGACGCAAGGCGCTCGACCAGCGCAATGAGGTGCTCCGCGCGGCCCGGGAGGCAGCGACAGCCTTTGTCCGCGCGCAGAAGGCGGGCCTGGAAGGCGAGTTCGCGGAAGCCCGCAAGCAGCTCGAGCGGGACAGCGGAGTTCTCGGAAGCGAAATCGCCCGCGTCCTGCTCGCCGGGCAGGGCCCGTCGCCGAGGGCCAGCGGAGGTGCGCGGTGAAGCGGCACCGCCGCCTGCTCCTGCCGGCGCTGGCGGCGTGCGCATTCCTGCTGCTCGCCGCGCATCCGGTATTCGCCGCCGAAGAGGGCGCGGAAGAGTCGCCGCTCACACCGGTTTTTCAATGGCTCAATTTTGCGATCGTCGCGGGCGCAATCGGCTGGCTGCTGGTGAAGAAAGCTCCGCCCTTTTTTGCCGCGCGCGGTGCACAGATTGCTTCCGCGATTGAAGAGGCGGGCAAGGTGAAGGCGCGGGCGGAAGCGCAGCGCGCCGAAGCGCTCCAGCGGCTCTCGAACCTGACGGCTGAAATCGCGCAGATGCAGGCGGCTGCCCGCCGCGACGCGGCCGCGGAGGTCCAGCGCATTCAGGCCGCCGCCCAGGAAGACGCCGCGAAAATACAGGCCGCGGCGCGCATGGAAGTGGAAGCGGCGGCGCGCGGGGCGCGAATCGAGCTGCGCCGTCTGGCCACACGGCTTTCCATCGAACGCGCCGAAGCGCTCCTGCGCGCGGAAATCACGCCCGCGGCGGAAGAGGGAATGTTCACTGCGTTCCTGGGGGAGATCACCCGCCCCGGCGGGCTGGCCGGGAGGCCCAATTGAGGACAGTGGCGGGAGAGTACGCCGGGGCGCTCGCGGACGTCGCGCTCGCTTCGGGACGGGCGGAGGTCCTGCGGCAAGAGGTGCGGTCGTTTGTGGAACTGGCGGCCGGCTCCGCCGACCTCCGCAACTTCCTCGACTCTCCCGCAATCCCGCGAGAGACGAAGCAGGAGCTGCTCGGCAAACTCGTGAAACAAATGGGGGCGAGCAACGAACTGCGGAATTTCCTGTTCGTGCTGGTGGACCATCATCGCACCGGGATGCTGGCGGAAATCGCGCGGGAATTCGAGAGCACGTTGCTCGAGCGGCTGGGAGTGGCCGAGGCCAGCATCACGTCGGCGCGCGAGCTTTCCGGGGCACAGAAGCAGAAACTCGCCGGCACGCTCGAATCGCTGACCGGCAAAAAGATTGAAGCGCGCTACACGGTGGATGCCACGCTGGTGGGCGGCCTGGTGGCGCGCATCGGCTCGACGGTGTACGACGGATCGGTGCGCGCGCAGCTCGAGAAACTTGCTGCGCGCCTCGCACGGGAGTAGGAGCGGCGCATGCCCACAATCAAGGCGGACGAAATCGCCAAGTTTCTCCGCGAACAGATCCAGAACTACAAGCAGGCGCTGGAGGTCGAGGAAGTCGGCTCGGTGATTTCCGTAGGCGACGGCATCGCCCGCATCCACGGCCTGGAGCGTTGCATGGCCGGGGAAATGCTGACGTTTCCGCACGACGTATTCGGCATCGCGCTGAACCTGGAGGAGGACCAGGTGGGCGCGGTGCTGCTGGGCGAGTACTGGAAGGTTGAGGAAGGCGACACGGTAAAGCGCACGGGAACGATCATGTCGGTCCCCGTGGGCGAGGAAATGATCGGGCGCGTGGTGGATCCGCTGGGCCGCCCGCAGGACGACAAGGGCCCCATCGCCGCGAAGCAGCGTCTGCCGCTCGAGCGGATCGCTCCCGGCGTTGTCTCGCGCCAGCCGGTGCGCGAGCCGCTGCAGACGGGCATCAAGGCCATCGACTCGATGATTCCCATCGGGCGCGGCCAGCGCGAGCTGATCATCGGCGACCGGCAAACGGGCAAGACGGCCATCATTCTGGACACGATCGTGAACCAGAAGGGCCTGAACATGATCGGAATCTACTGCGCGATCGGGCAGAAGCGCTCGACGATCGCGCAGGTGGTAAAGACGCTGACCGACGCCGGGGCCATGGACTATTCCATCGTGGTCGCCGCATCCGCCACCGAGCCCGCTTCGATGCAATACATTGCCCCTTACGCGGCTTGCGCGATGGGGGAATACTTCCGCGACAACGGCAAGCACGCCGTGGTGTTCTACGACGACCTATCCAAGCACGCGCAGGCATACAGGGAGATTTCGCTGCTGCTGCGCCGGCCGCCGGGGCGCGAAGCATTTCCGGGCGACGTTTTCTATCTCCATTCGCGCCTGTTGGAACGCGCGGCGAAACTGAGCGACAAGCTGGGCGGAGGCTCGCTCACGGCGCTGCCCGTGATTGAAACACAAGCCGGCGACGTTTCCGCGTACATTCCGACCAACGTCATCTCCATCACCGACGGACAAATCTATTTGGAGGCCGACCTGTTCAACGCGGGAATCCGCCCGGCCATCAACGTGGGAATCTCCGTGAGCCACGTGGGCGGCAACGCGCAGATCAAGGCCATGCGCCAGGTGGCCGGCGCGCTGCGTCTGGATATGGCGCAATACCGCGATCTGGCCGCCTTTGCGCAGTTCGGCTCCGAATTGGACAAAGCTACGCAGGCTCAGCTCGCCCGCGGCCAGAGGCTGACCGAAATCCTGAAGCAGGACCAGCTCGTGCCGCTTCCGGTCGAGAAACAGGTGCTCGCCATCCTGGCCGCCTCGAGCAGCGTCATTGACGATGTGGAGGTGGGTGAGGTGCGGCGGTTCGAGAGCGAACTGCTGCAGTTCCTGGAGACCAACCAGCAGCCGTTGCTCCAAAAGGTGCGAGAGAAGAAGGCGCTGGACGACGCCACCAAGCAGGAAGCGGCGCAAGCGTTTGCGGCATTCAAGGAGCGCTGGACGCCGGCAAAGGTATGACGCCCCGCCACGGAGAGCCACGACCCACAACGCGATGCCTAACCTGATTGATTTCCGGCGCCGGATCCGCTCGGTGAAGAACACGCAGCAAATCACGCGGGCGATGAAGTTCGTGGCCGCGGCGCGGTTGAGGCGCGCGCAGGAGCGCGTGCTTGCGGCGCGGCCGTTCGCGCGGCAGATACTGCGCGTACTGCAATCGGCGGAATCGCGCCTGGAAGAGGCTGTGCATCCTTTGCTAGCCGTGCGGCCGGAAGAGAAGTTGCTGGCGATTGTGATTTCCGCGGACCGCGGGCTGTGCGGCGCGTTCAATACGAACGTGCTGCGAAAAACGATGGAATTCCTGCGTGGAAACAAGTCGAAGCAGATCGAGCTGGTGGCTGTGGGGAAGCGGGCGCGCGACGCTATGCGCCGGACGCGGCTCCCGCTCAAGGCGGAGTTGATCGGCGCGACTATGAACGTGAAGTTCAGCGACGCCAAAGAGCTGGCCGAGATGGCCATGGCGGCCTACACGAGCGGCGAAGCCGACGCCGTTTACCTGATCTTCAACGAATTCAAGAACGTGTTGATCCAGCGGCTGGTGGTGGATCGTCTGCTGCCACTGCGGCCCGAGGTGGTCGCGCCCGGGCACGCCGAAGCCGGCAGCGGACACGCCGCGGCAGGAACGCCGCGCCGCGCCGAAGTGGACTACATCTACGAGCAGCCGCCGAAGCAGATTTTCGACCGGCTGATTCCCCGGTACGTGGAGACCGAAGTGTACCGCGCTCTGCTCGAGTCCTCCGCGGCCGAGCATGCGGCGCGAATGACGGCCATGGACGCGGCCACCAAGAACGCCTCTGAGCTGATCGACAGCCTGACCCTGCACATGAACAAAGTGCGCCAGGCGGCCATCACGAAAGAAATCATCGAAGTGGTGAGCGGAGCGGCCTCGGCGGGTTAGGGGCGAGTTTGTAACTAAAGGCGAGGAGCGGCAAATGGCTGAGAAATCGGGAGCGGTGGGACGGTTGGCCCAAGTGATCGGGCCGGTGGTGGACGTGGAGTTCGAGAGCGGCCACCTGCCGCCCATTTACAACGCCGTGCGGATCATCTCCGACGGATTCTCCGTTCCGGTGCCGATCGACATCATCGCGGAAGTCCAGCAGCACCTGGGAGAAGGCCGGGTGCGGTGCGTGGCCATGAAACCGACCGAGGGGCTGGTGCGGGGCATGAAGGCGATTGACACCGGGAAGGAAATCACCGTGCCCGTGGGGCCGTCCACGCTGGGCCGCGTGATGAACGTGCTGGGCGAACCGGTGGACGAACTGGGACCGATTCTCAGCAAGACCGAATTTCCCATTCATCGCGAGGCGCCCTCGCTCGAAGACCAATCCACGCAAGCCGAGATGTTCGAAACGGGCATCAAGGTGGTGGACCTGCTGGAGCCCTACCTGAAGGGCGGGAAAATCGGATTGTTCGGCGGCGCGGGCGTGGGCAAAACCGTTCTCATTCAGGAGCTGATTCACAACGTCGCGATGCAGCACGGCGGCGTTTCCGTCTTTGCCGGGGTGGGCGAGCGCACCCGCGAGGGCAACGATCTGTGGCTCGAGATGCAGGAATCTCACGTGATCAAGGCGGGCGACCCGGAAAAGTCGCGAGCTGCGCTCGTTTACGGACAGATGACGGAGCCGCCGGGCGCTCGCCTGCGCGTAGGCCTGACCGGCCTGACCGTGGCCGAGTATTTCCGCGATGTGGAAGGCCGCGACGTGCTGCTGTTCATCGACAATATTTTTCGTTTCGTCCAGGCCGGCTCGGAGGTCTCCGCGCTGCTCGGTCGCATGCCCTCTGCCGTGGGCTACCAGCCGAACTTGAACACGGAAATCGGCGAACTCCAGGAACGCATCACGTCCACAAAAAAAGGCTCCATCACCTCGGTGCAGGCAATCTATGTGCCGGCGGACGACTACACGGACCCGGCGCCCGCCGCGACCTTCTCGCACCTGGACGCCACCACAAACCTTTCCCGCGCTGTGGTCGAGCGCGGCATCTACCCCGCCGTGGACCCGCTGGCCAGCTATTCGCGTATTCTCGATCCACGGGTCGTAGGACAGGAGCATTACTCCGTCGCGCGCCAGGTAAAATCCATTTTGCAGCGCTACCGCGACCTTCAGGACATCATCGCCATCCTGGGCATGGAAGAACTCTCCGAAGATGACAAGCTGATTGTGGCGCGCGCCCGGCGGATCGAGAAATTCCTCTCGCAGCCGTTCTTCGTGGCCGAGGCGTTTACCGGGACGCCGGGCAAGTTCGTAAAGATTGCGGATACGATTCGAGGATTCAAGGAAATCATCGAGGGGAAACACGACGGGCTGCCGGAGCAGGCGTTCATCCTGGTGGGCACAATCGAAGAGGTGGCGGAGAAGGCGGCGAAGCTGACCGCCGCGTGAGGCGCTTCAACGAACATGGACCTGGGCAAGCTCAGCCTCGAAGTGGTAACGCCGGAGCGGCAGGTACTCCACGAAGATGTGGAGTTCATCCAGCTTCCGGGCCTCGACGGTTATTTGGGGATCCTCCCTGGTCACGCCCCTTTGCTCACAGAACTCGGCGCGGGCGTCCTGAGCTTTCAGAAGGGAGGTGAGACGCGCTACGCCACCGTGCTGGGTGGGTTTGCGGAAGTGCTGGCGAACCGCGTGATCATCCTGGCTGAGCGCTCCGAACTGGCGGAGGAGATCGATCTGGGCCGCGCGGAGGCCGCCCGTGAGCGCGCCCTGACGCGCCTGCAGGAGAAGGCCACCCAGGTGGATTTCGAGCGCGCGCAACTCTCCTTGCAGCGCTCACTGACTCGCATTCAGGTGGCGCCGCGTGTTTCCCAGCGGCGGTCGCCCGCCGCCCTCGGACGCGAGGGCAACGGAAAACCTCCTGCTGCATCCGAATAGCTGACCTGCGCTTCGTCGCGGAAGTCCCAATGGGCGAAATCACCATGTATTCGACCAGTTGGTGCGGCGATTGCCGTCGTGCCAAACTTTTCCTGCGCGAGCGAAACGTGCCTTTCCGCGAAGTGGACGTGGACGTGGATCCGGATGCCGAAGACCTCGTGATGTGTGTGAACGACGGACTCCGGAAAGTGCCTACCTTTGAAGTGGACGGCCGCTACTTTTCCTGTAGTCCCTTTGATCCTTACGTGCTCTCGCGGGAATTGAACATCCCCCTGAATCCCTGAGTTACCCGTCCCGGCGCCCGCTTCAACGTCGCGCGAATTCCGTGTGCACCGGCCGGCCGAGAAACCTTCCGTGCCGCGCTGCCTGCTCCTCGATGCGCTCGCGGAGGGCGCCAGACGGCTTCGCGAATAATTCCACCGCGACGGTTAACCGTCCGCCTGGTCCCGGCGAGTGCCGCCAGACGCCGGCCACCTGTCCATTCACGAGGACTACGGGCGAGATCCAGCCCAGGCTGCGGTACACGCGCTTGTAATGCCGCGGCTCGAGCAGATGGTCCTTCTTTGCGTGAGCCAAGAGGTAGCTGTCGAACGCGGCCAGCAGGCTGACGGCAGGCCCCCCGAGCGCACTCTCGCGCAGCGCGCTCATGTCTTTTCGCAGCATCCACGCGTGCTGGCCGGAGATGTTCACTTCCGCGAGTTCGTCTGCCGAAGCCTCCCACGCGGACCGCGCTTCGGCCACGGGAATGCCGCTCCACTTGGAGAAATCTGCGAGCGAAGCGGGGCCATAGCTATGAAGAAAATTCGCCAGCAGCCGGCGCTGCGCTTCGCCGGCGGCGATCGCCCGCCGGCCGGGCAGCCAGCAATCCACGCGCACGAAGGTCACCTGCTGACCCTGGTCCGGGCCGTAACAAATCAGGCCTTCGACGAGGGCGAGACGGTTTGCGTTCCAAACGCGGTCCATCCACGCGCGCACACGGGAGCTGACGCGGGGACGTATGCGCGCCGTAAGTTCTCCTTTCGCCATCGGCCCAGACTCAAGCGCATCCATGCCGGCGCGAAGCAGCGCTTCACGGTCGCGAGGCGTGATTCCGAACCGGTCCATAATTCTCACCACGGCAGCCACACGGCTCGGGCGCACCGCAGCGCAGTAAACATGGAATTCCACGGCGGGCAGCAGATGGACCGTTTGCCGCATGCATAGGCTTTTGACCAGCGTGCGTTCGTGCCAGAGCGCGGCCTCGATGTCTGCCGGCGAGAGGCCGCGCGTCCGTGCGGAGATGTTCCAATGCGCGGCGGGCATGAGCTGCGCCTGCACTCCGCAAACGTCGCGGCAGACCGCAACGGGATCGTCACCTGCCGCACGAAGCAGGTGGTGCCGCGCCAGGCGGAAGGCGGCCACCTTCCGGGGAGCGAAGACGGGAATCGTGCCGCGAGTTCGCTTCATCAGAGACGCACCATTACGGGCCGTGCCCGCAGGAACATTGAGCGTCCGAATCACGCCTGAATTTCGCGGCCGCGAGCGAAGGCCCGTGAGAGGTTCAAATTTTCATCGAGGAGCACAATGTCGGCATCGGCGCCCTGAGCCAGCCGTCCTTTTCGCGATTCGATGCCCAGCAGCCGCGCAGGATTGAAGCTGGCCATCTGCACCGCAGCGGCCGCGGGAACGCCGAGCGCCGCGATTCGTCGGACGGCGCGATCCAGCGTGAGCGTGCTTCCCGCAATCCTCCCCTCGCGGTTCCGGCACACGCCACCGCTTACGATCACCTCAATGCTTCCCAGCATGTATTCGCCGTCGGGCATTGCCGTTGCCGCGGTGCCATCGCTCACCAGCAGCACTTGCTCTGCGCTCTTCGCGGCCAGCAACAGCCGAAGCGCGGGGTCGTCCACGTGCACCCCATCGGCAATCACCTCCGCCGTCACACGCGGGTCCGTGAGCACTGCGCCAATCACGCCGGTTTCCCGGTGGGAAAACGGCCGCATGGCGTTGAACATGTGCGCTGCATGGTGAGCGCCCAAATCGATTGCCCGAAGCGCATCGCTATACGTCGCGTCCGTGTGCCCCATGGCCACCACGACTCCCGCCGCGCGCGCCGCCGTGATGGTTTCCGCTGCGCCTTCGAGTTCCGGCGCCAGCGTCAGAATGCGTGCAAAGCCTTCCGCCGCGGTCAGGAACTTTGCCAGCACTGCGGGAGAGGGCGCGATGAGATGCTCTGCCGGATGCACTCCCCGGCGCGCCGGATTCAGGAAGGGTCCTTCCAGATGCACGCCAAGACACTCCGCCGCGGCCGTGCGGTTCGACGATTGACCGCGAATGGAGCTTGCCAGGCCTTCGAGGCTGCGCTCGGTTTGCATGATGCCCGCCGAAACAGTGGTGGCGACGAACGATGTGGTTCCGTGCCGGCCGACGCACGCCGCGATCCCCGCGAGAGCGTCCGGGGCCGCCTCCATTGCATCCCGTCCAGCCGCCCCGTGAATGTGCACGTCCACAAATCCGGGAGCGGCAGTGAGGGCGGACGCGTCCACGATCTGCGCGCCGGGCGGCAACTCCAGGCCTTTGCGGGGGCCAATCGCGCGGATTTGGCCCTCTTCCACCAGTATCAGGGCATCGGGGATCTCGGCGAGGGGCGTGAACGCGCGCCTCGTGTGGATGGCGAGCGAAGGCACGCCTCATCCTACAGCATGCCCGCACGAGCCGGAACGCGGAATTCGCACCGGAGTGCTACACTATTCGGCCTGCAGATGGGAGGGTAACGCCCGTATGGCGCACGAGAAAAACTTCAAGGCCTGGAAACGCCATCATCGCCGGCGGAAGTCCGCCAAGGCGAAGATGAAATTGTACGAGGGCGGAAAACTGGCCCACGACCAGCTTCCCGCGCTGGCCAAGGAATTTGTGGCCCGCAAGCGCCGGTTCCTGCTGAAATCCGCTTCCTGATTCGCCGGGGCGCCGGAGGGATTCGCACGGCCAGCCGGCCGCTTACTTGGCTATTTCTTCGATCGTTTTCACCTGGATCGTATCGGCTTCCAGCGTCCCGGTGACCTTCACCTTTTCGTTCGCCAACGGCGCCGCTTTGTCCTGCGGCTGGATGACATCCTGAACCATCCTAATCCTAGATGGCCTCCCGATGGGTTATTTCTGTGCCATAGCGGCGACCGGGCGCTCGCCAAAAGCGGCCAGGGCCCTGTCCGCCGGGATCTCATTACCGGCGGCATCGACAAAATGAATGTCGACGGGGCCATCCATAGCGCGGTGGAAGCTGCAGCCGCTCGCGCACGACAACTGGTGCAGGTGATGAGCGGGCATGAAGTAGTATCCGCCAGCCTTCAAGGTGTGTGGCTGCTCTCCTTGCATCTCGACCTGCGCCGTGCCGGTGACGATCATTAGCTGCTCATTCGCTGAGTGCCAGTGCATCGGCATGGTACATCCGCTCGCCAATTTCACCAGCATGACCGAGTTCCCCGCCTTCGGATCGCCGTGCTCGAGGGCGAAGCTGTAGCATTCCGGGGCTCCGGGGGCTGGAACGAATCTTGCCTCGTCAACATTTACGAACTGCGGTTGCTGCGTTGATTGCTGTGCCATAGCAAAACCGGCAATCAACACGATTGGGATCATCGGTGCAGGTCTGAGTCGCATGGCGATCCTCCTCATCCCGCTGATTCGGGTAACACACCGCTTATCCGGAATCTCCTTTTTGACTCCAAGAATGGTGCCGAGTGTACGCCTGTTTCCCCTGCTCCCACAATGTGCACCGGCTTTCGTCCGGCGTGCCCCTCAACGATCTGGGATCCGGACCGAGCTCGCGCAAACTGCTCCCTTTTCTGACACACAAGGAAAGGTGGGATCCATTGCTTTTCATGCTTGTCCCCCTTCAGGTAGGCGCACCCTATTGCCACGCGGAGGGCCGGCGGCGTCCACCGGGAATCGGACTGGAGCGGACATGGGAAAGGGCACACAAAAACAACAGCGGGCCAGGAGCTCGGTGGTTCTCCTGGCCCGCGACGGGCAGCAATGCGTTCCGGGGAGGGGCTAGCTGCCCGAAGACTGAGCGGTCTGCACGGTCTTCGGCGCGCTCATATATCCGGTCACTTTGTTCTTTTCCACCTTGTTGATCACCAGTTCGAGCGCCTGCCGGCTGCCCGCGGTGTAGAAGAAGATGGGCTCGTTGATCGAGCGGTTCTTCTTTTCGAGCTTCATATCGTCCACCACCAGGTTCACAGTGAACTCGTGGTGCTTCGGATTCGCGTTGCGCAGTTCGACGCTCACGCTTCCCACCTTCTGGATGTCGCCCTTGCCCTGTAGCGTGAACTCGTAGTAGTCGCGCAGGCCGAGGCGGCGGAGCTGGTCGATTTCTTCGTGGTTGCGGGCGATGAGCGTCCCGAATTCGCTGCGCGCCATCTGCAGGTTCTGCTTCTGCGCGTCGAGATCGGAGCGCACGCCCTTCACGTCGTTGTTCACCGCGTCCACATCGGACCCGTTGGCCTTGGTGGCCAGCTCGTCCTTCACCGTGCTCACGTTCGTCTGCACGTCGGAGAGCTGCGCGGCCAGTTCCTTGTTCTGTTTGCGCGCGACACCCACGGAGCCCTGCGTCTTGTGCAGTTGGTCGGTCACAGTGGCCAGTTGCGACTGCGCGGCTTGCCGCTCCTGCTCGGAGACGGTCAGTTGCTGCTGCAACTGATCCACGCTCGCGCGCAACGTCTTGG
>JASHSV010000108.1 GCA_030038535.1 Candidatus Acidiferrales bacterium | reverse complement strand
GCCAAAGCGCTGGCGGACGATCCCGCCGCGGCCGATCTTTCCAGCTCTCCCACGCTGACCGCAGCGGCCACGCGCGCGGGACTGATTCTCGGCACGGCCGGCTACATGTCGCCGGAGCAGGCGCGCGGCAAGGCGGTGGACCGCCGCGCGGACATCTGGTCGTTCGGCGTGGTGCTGTTCGAAATGCTCGCGGGCGCGCAGGCATTCGGCGGCGAAACAATTTCCGACACGCTCGCGGCGGTGATCAAGGAGGAGCCGGATTGGAAGCGGCTGCCGGCGGGCACGCCCGCGGCGATCCGTCGGCTCCTGCGGCGCTCGACCGAGAAGGACGCGAAGCGGCGGCTGCAGGCCATCGGCGAAGCGCGCATCGCCATCGAGGATTATCTCGCGCATCCGGAGGAAGAGCCGACGGCGGGCCCAGGGGCAGCGGCGAGCGTGGCGGCAGGCGCGACGCCTAAGATCGCGGCGGAGCCGGCGTGGAAGCGCGCTCTCCCGTGGGCGGGCATGGCGCTCTTTGCCATTCTTGCGGCAGCCGGTTTTCTGAGGCTGTGGATGCGCGGCGTGGGAACGGCGCCGGGCGTCGCACTCCGGCTCGCGAGCGACATCGGCGCGCCAGGGACGCTCTACACCGCATTCGGTTCGTCGGAGGTTCTTTCGCCCGACGGGACGCGAATCGTTTACGTGGTAAAAACGGCAGATGGAAAACAGCAGCTCTATGTGCGCGAGCTCGACCAACTGCAAGCTGTCGCGCTCGGGGATACCGTCGACGCGCGCGATCCCTTTTTCTCTCCGGACGGCGAATGGATCGGCTTCTTCGCGGGCGGCAAGCTCAAGAAAGTGTCCGTGCACGGCGGCGCCGCGGTCACGCTCTGCGATGCCACCAACCCGCGCGGAGGAAGCTGGGGGGAGGACGGAACCATCGTTTTTGCGCCGTCCAATCGGGATGGGTTGTACCGGCTCTCCTCGGCGGGAGGCACTCCCGAGGTGCTGACGAAGCTCGACGCGGCGGCGAACGAGGTGACTCAGCGGTGGCCGCAGTTGCTTCCCGGCGGCAAGGCTGTGCTGTACACCGTGGCGACCGGCCTCGGCTCGTTTGAGGATTCCACGCTCGTGGTCCAGGCGCTGCCCGGCGGCCCGAAAAAGAGGATTTATCGCGGCGCATTCTATGGCCGCTATCTGCCAAGCGGGCATGTGGTGTTCGTGCACCAGGGGACGCTGTTTGCGATGCCTTTTGACTTGAAAAACCTGGAGCCGGCGGGACAGGCCGTGCCGGTGGTGGAGGAGGTGGTCGCCGCTCCCGACTACGGAAGCGCGCAATTCTCCTTTTCGGAGACTGGCGCGCTGGCCTATCTGCGCGGGAAAGGTTTCGGCGGGCCGGTGATCATCGAGTGGATGGGCCGCGACGGAAAGATGGAGCCGCTCCGGCAAACTCCCGCGGATGTCGGCTACATCAGCTTCTCGCCCGATGGGAAGCGGCTGGCCATGGAATTAAGCGACGGCGGGCGCACCGACATCTGGACCTACGACTGGCAGCGCGACACGCTCACCCGGCTGACGTTTACAGGCGAAACAAACAACAATCCCGCTTGGACGCCGGATGGGCAACGCATCGCCTACACCACCTTTGAAAAAAGCGGGGCAGCCAGCATGTACTGGAAACGGGCCGACGGCGCCGGCGATGCCCAGCGGCTCACGCAGTCCAAGGACACGCAATATGCGGGGTCCTGGAGTCCGGATGGCAAAGTCCTGGTGTTTTTCATGAATGTCGGCTCGGCCACTACTTGGGACCTCTATACCATGACCATGGAGGGCGACGAAAAAACCGGCTGGAAACCGGGCGAGCCGAAGCTGTTTCTGGGCACTCCGGCGGTGGAAGTCCTTCCTGCTTTTTCTCCGGATGGAAAATGGATCGCCTACCAGTCGAATGAATCCGGGGCGATGGAAATCTACGTGCGGCCGTATCCCGGACCGGGCGGAAAGTGGCAAATCTCTTCAGGCGGCGGCTGGATGCCCCAGTGGTCGCACGCCAGCAAAGAGCTCTTTTACAGGACCAACAACCAGCAGATTATGTCTGTCACCTACACGTCCACCGTGGATTCATTCCAGGCCGGCAAACCGGCTTTGTGGTCGGAGGGCCAATTTACGGACCGCGGGCTGGTCACCAACTTCGCTCTGCATCCGGATGGCAAGCGATTTGCCGTCTTGAAAGCGGCGGGCAACGACCAGCAGCAGGCCAGCAAAATCGTGTACGTCTCTAATTTCTTCGACGAGCTCCGCCGCAAAGTCCCCCCGAAAAAGTAAGTGGCGCTTCCGCCCCTACCCACGAAGACGAAATCCGCGTCGAGATTAGACCCTGCCTGCCCTGAGCGGAGTCGAAGGGTGCTACAGCCGGCGCGCAACTATCCGAGTCTGCACTCACCCACGAGGAGGAAATTTGCGTCCAAATTAGACCCTGTGCGCCGGGCGCACAACCCCTTCTAATGCGTGCCTTTCGGCGTCTTCGCCCCGCCGGAGGCGGTCTTGGCCCTCAAAATCCTCGCTTGGCCCTCCCGTTCCCGTTCGCCGCTGCCTCTGCCGGCCTTTCCCCCACCCAAACCACGAGGACGAAATTCGCGCCGTTTCTAGGGCTGTTGCCCAGTGGGCACAACCCAATTAAACGCGTCCGGTTTTCTCACCTGCCGTGACCAACTGCCCATTTCTGTACGTTGCGGATAGAAAATTCCGGCCCCCTGGGCGTTGCGCTTCACACGCGCGACTCCCTACAATCAAATCTGCCTGCCGCAGGCAGGAGTTGCCCCAGGCTCTGGCATGTCGGCCCCCCCTTCCAACCCGGTAGATCGAGCGGGCTCGTCTCCTCCGCCACAGACCGTTGGCGGAGCGCAGCCGCTCAATTCGCGCGAACTTGTGGCGACGCAGGAGCGGCGCGAACAGGAGTTGTGGCGCTGGTGTTTGCTGCTGCTGATTCTGCTGGCGGTGGCGCTGGGCGCCGAGTTCGCGCAGCATCTGGAAGCGCTGAACCTGCACGCTGCGGCGCTGCCGTTCATCGTCGTCGCGATGATCGCGGCGCTCGTGATGCTGGTGTGGCGCAGGCGTTCGGCGGTGGTGAGTGCGCGGCGCGAGCTGGTGGAACGGCAGTCGCAGCAACTGGCCATGGCGGTCGGTTTGCCCGCCGCGCGCGAGTTCGAGCGGCTCTACTACGTC
>JASHSV010000107.1 GCA_030038535.1 Candidatus Acidiferrales bacterium | reverse complement strand
GGCGGGTTTTTTCGACGCGCTCGGTTTCGGTGAGGTCGCGGAGCACGGCGACGGCGCCTCCATCGGGCAAAGGCGCGGCGGTGACATCGAAGGCGCGGCCGGGGACGATGGAAGTGGCGCGCGCAGTCTTGACTTGCCTGGTCGTGGTCGCGGCTTTGACGGCGGCCAGAAAATCGGGATCGCGGATGGTCTCAACGACCGGTGCATTGAGGCGAGTGCGCTGCGGGACGAGGCGGTCCATGGGCTGGTTGGCCCATTGCACGAGGCCGCCGGCGCTGACGGCAATGACGGCGTCCTGCATGCTGTTCAGTAGGGTTTCGAGCTGGCGCTGGCTGGAGCGCACGGCGGCGAAACTGCGCTCGACCTGACCGGCAGTTCGATCAATGGCGACGGCGACGCGGCCAATCTCGTCGAGCGAAGGGTCATCCACGCGGGCGCGAAGGTCGCCGCGCTCGATGCGGGCGGCAACGTCTACGATGCGGTCGAGGCGGCGGGCGGTATAGACCGAAGCTGCGGCTGCGACCAGCAGCGCGATGACGAACGCCAGAGCCGAGCCCCACAGAAGCCGGCGGCGCACCTGGGCCTGCACCGCCTCGACATCGGAAAGTGGGTAGGCGAGGCGCACGGCGCCTCCGGAGATGGGAACGGCGACATACAGAAACGGAATGCCGAGGGTCGCGCTACGGCGTTCGTTAGTTCCGGTCTTGCCGGCTAGAGCGGCGACGAACTCTGGGCGGGTGGCGTGGTCTTCCATGCTGGCGGGATTGGATTCCGAGTCGGCCAGCACTTTGCCGGAAGCGTCAACGATAGTAGCGCGGGCGCCGGCGGCCTGGCCTTCCTGGGCGGCGATTTCGGCGAGGGAGTGGTGAGTGCGGTCGGTCTCGACGCGATGGGCAAACAGGAGCGTCTTCTGGGTGAGGTTGCGTTCGATTTCGGCGCGCAGAGAGGCTTCCCAGGCGCCGCCCAGCATGAGGTCAAGAGTCAGGGCGGTAGCGCCGATGACGATGAGGAACGCGGCCAGCAATTTGAAGAAGATCCGATTCTTCACCTTCTCCTCATTTTGGGGCTTCGAAACGGTAGCCGGCGCCGCGAACCGTTTTGAGATAGCGCGGATTCTCTGGGTCGGGCTCGATTTTTTCACGGATGCGCCGGACGTAGACATCAACGGAGCGCGGAGTCACGTACGAAGTGTCGCGCCAGACGGAATCGAGAAGATGGTCGCGGCTGAAAACGCGTCCCCTGTGACGGGCGAAATAATCGAGCAGGCGGAACTCGGTAGCGGTGGTGGGAACCATCTGGCCACGGACCATGAGCGTCATGGCCGAGGGATCGATTTCAATTTCACCGACCTTCATCGGGCTGGGCGGGAGCGGGCGTTCGAAGCGGCGCAGCACGGCCTTGACGCGGGCTACGAGTTCGCGCGGGCTGAAAGGCTTGGCGATATAGTCGTCGGCGCCGAGTTCGAGGCCGAGCACGCGATCGGCTTCGCTGCTCTTCGCGGTCAGGAATATGACGGGCACGGAGGCGAGGCCGGGCGTCTGGCGGATTGTGCGGCAAATTTCGAGGCCGTCTTTGCCGGGGACCATGATGTCGAGCAAGAAGAGCGCCGGGCGCTGACGCTCAGCGTCGGAGAGAACGTTAGTCCCGCTGGGATAGACGCGCACGGTAAAGCTCTCGTTTTCCAGGTGATGGCGAACGAGGCGAGAAATATCGGGATCGTCTTCTACGACGAAGATGCTTGGTCTCACGGAATTATTGTAACGAAGGGAGAAGCGAGTACCTAGCGCGGAGTTTTGCAGGCAATGGTACTTTTCATCAGATTGTAACAATGAGGTTGGCGGCAGGGTCGAGGCTTTTTGAATCACTCTCGGAAACCGTTACGGGTTCAGCAACATTGACTTCGGGCGTCGGGAGTGGTTTGATGGCAACGATACTTCTGGACTTCTCGGGGTTTCGAAATGTCGTTTGAAGAAGCACTGGCGCTGGCGTCGCGGGATGAGAGCTTCAAGGCAACGGTTTACGCGATGAATACCTTGCTGATTCACAAGGGAATCTATACGCAAGAGGAATTTCAAGCGCTTTTCGTTGAGTGGGTAGAGAAGGAGCAGCGGCGCAAGGCGCCTGAAACGCGACGCGCCGATGCGTCTAGTGTGTACTCCGTTTAGTTGTGTAAGAGGGATGTTCGCACCCCGGTTTCTTCCCGCAGTGAATTCCAATATCAAAGGCCTTGCACTCGCACCGGCATGAGGGGGCAGGTTTGATTTCCTTCTGTTGTTTCTTCTTCGACATCATCACTCAACTCCTCGGCTCTTTGTGCAGCCCGACATCAATGGGCCAGCTCTGCCGAACCTTTCGCAACCTCTCTGTTTCTCCCGCGTAAGTTGCATCAAAAACGGGCATCACCCGTTACGGTGGCATGTTTGAACTACGCTGGGAATATAGCAGGCCCGAAAGTCTGAGGAAAAACTGTTGGAAATTCCCGAATTTCAGTTGATTGCGTAGGAAAACAAACGGCGAAGATGAGAGGAGACCCCGATCGTCAGATTGAAATGAGTAAGTTGCTTGCTCGGTCGAGGTGGAAGCGCTTGCGGGGCGGGATGACCGTGGTGGCGCTGTATTCGGTGATGATGGCGGGTCCGGAGTACGTTCTGCCGGGGCGAAGGTCGTCGCGAGAGTAGAGTTTCGTCGCGAGTTTCTTCCCGTCGAAAAACACAGGCGTGCTGGGCGGGGTGAGACTGCCGGGCTTCGCTCGGCCGGACAGCCGAGGGCGGCTGTCCCTACATGATGCCCAATCGGCGGGGGCGGGCGTCCGCACCTGTTGCTTGCCGATATCGAGCTTCGGCGATTTCACAAGGGCGCGGAGGCGGAGGGTCACGATTTCGATCTCGCGGCCCTCATGCACGTAGCCGTAGCGGCGCTGGTGTTCACGCTGGAAGTCGGATAGCAGATTTTTCGTCAGTGGGATGTTGAGTTCGTATCCCTGGCCGCGATAGCGGAGGTCGGCGCTGAGGTGATAGTGCGGAGTTCCCTGCCAGCCCTCGCTACAGAAATCTTGCGCCGCAGTTTTTTCCAGAGCTGAGAATTCGCGATCCAGCAGCGCGCGAGGAATTTCGCTGGCTGTGCGCCATAGGACCGTCCGGGAATAGTCTTTCACAACGTCGCTTGAAAGAATACCGAGAGCGGAAAGTGCGCCGGGGAGCGCAGGGACGATGACGTGTGGAATGCTGAGGGCTTCGGCGAGAGCGCAGGCATGCAAGCCTCCGGCGCCGCCGAAGGCGACCAGGGCAAAGTGGCGCGGGTCGCGTCCGCGCTCGATGGAAACGACGCGAATGGCCTTCTCCATGGTGGAGTTGACGACGCGAATCACGCCGGCGGCGAATTTTTCCAGGGTGAGATTTGAGCCTTGTTTTTTCAGCCACTCTTCGGTGATGCGGCGCGTGCGGTCGAGATCGAGGGTAAAGTCTCCGCCGAGAAAGCGTACGGGATCGAGACGGCCGAGAAGAAGATTCGCGTCGGTGACGGTAGGCTGGAGGCCGCGCCCGTAGCAGATGGGGCCGGGATCAGCTCCGGCAGATTCGGGGCCGACGCGCAGAACCCCGGCAGCGTCGAAGCGGGCGAGCGAGCCTCCACCGGCGCCGACGGTGTGAATGTCGAGCATGGGGACGCTGACGGGAAATCCGGCGATTTGAGCGTCGGTGGCGGTCTTGATTTCGCCTTCGACGAGGGAGACGTCGGTGGAGGTGCCTCCCATGTCGAAGGCGATGATTTGATCGAATCCGCTGCCGTGTCCAGTGGCAGCGGCGCCGACGACGCCACCGGCGGGACCGGAAAGAACAGTGCGGACGGGTTCGCGCGCGGCGGCGGAGAGCGCAGTGATGCCGCCGGCCGATTGCATGACGAAGATGCGGGTTTTGTGTGCGGTCCCTACGGGACTCGTTGGGCCTTTGGCAAGTGACCCGGCACTTCCGTGCCGGGCTTTCTCATTCTGTCGCTTCGCGACTGGCATCGTGGCGGTTGTTGCCGCTGAATTCCTTGAAGAGTGATTTTGGTTAGGAGTGGCTGTCGAGTCGAGCCTCAACGTCTGCGATTCC
>JASHSV010000106.1 GCA_030038535.1 Candidatus Acidiferrales bacterium | reverse complement strand
TTCCCGACACGCGAAGAGGCAAGGTCCCCAGTGGCAGCGGTCCGGAAGGCGTTACGGTGGATGATCAGGGAAACGTGTACGGGGCGCAGGTCGGCCAGCAGGATGTGGTGAAACACATTCCCTACAACCCCAACCATCAATAAGGATCGAGAGGAGTCCTGCATGCCGCCCATCAAGAAAGTTCTGCGAAGCTTCGCGTCTGGCGTCGCGCTGTTCGCCTTGCTTTTCGCGACTCCCGCGCTCGTCGAGGGCCAGCAACCCCCAAAATTCAAAGTGGATCCCGCATGGCCCCTCGAACTGCCCAACAACTGGATTCTGGGGCAGGTCGGCGGCCTCGCCGTAGACTCCCACGACCACATCTGGGTGCTCCAGCGCCCGGGCTCCGACACGGTGGACGAACTGGGTGCGGCGCAAACTCCGCCGCGCTCGATGTGTTGCTTGGCCGCGAAGCCGGTGCTGGAGTTCGACGCGAGCGGCAAGCTGCTGAACGCATGGGGCGGCCCCGGTCCCGCTGGGGCGCCATACAACTGGCCCAAAGTCGAGCACGGTATCCACGTGGACAAGAACGACAACGTGTGGATCGGCGGCAACGACCCGGCCGACCGCATGGTGCTGAAGTTCACCCGCGACGGCCGCTTCCTGATGCAGATCGGCAAGCCCTCGACCGAGCCGATGGACAGTTCGCGCACCGACATCCTCGGCCGTCCGGCCGGGATTGACGTGGACGAGGCCGCGCACGAGGTCTACATCGCCGACGGCTACGGGAACAGGCGCGTGATTGTCTTCGATTCCGAGACAGGAGCGTTCAAACGCATGTGGGGCGCCTATGGGAACAAACCATCCGATGCCGACCCCGGCCCCTACGCGCCCGGCGCTCCGCCCGCGCAGCAGTTTCGCACTCCCGTCCACTGCGTTCACATCGCGCACGACGGGCTCGTCTACATCTGCGACCGTTCGAACGACCGCATTCAGGTCTTCGACAAACAGGGCAAGTTTGTGAAGGAGTTCTCCCTGCGTCCCGAGACGCTGGGCATTGGCTCGGCTTGGGACATCGCTTTCTCCCGTGACAAAGGCCAAAGCTTTCTATTCGTCGCCGACGGCGAAGACAACGTGATCTGGACCGTCCAGCGCAGCGACGGCAAAATCCTCGGCTCCACCGGGCATAACGGACGCAATGCCGGCCAGTTCCACTGGATCCACCAGATCGCCTCCGACTCCACGGGAAGTCTGTATACCGGGGAGGTGGATACCGGCAAACGCATCCAACGCTTCGTGGTCGCCAAGGAGTAAGGAAGCCTGGGAGCCAATGCCGTCCTCATGCTGCAAGAGAAGCCCCAAAAATCGGATCTACGCGTGAAGCTATTCCCGCCCCCGGCACGATCCTGGCCCCGCGCGGTTCCGATCCGTCACATTCCTAGAGACGAACAGGCTGTAAAGGCAGGAACTGCGTCCGGCAGGGTTATTTCTTCAGTTCGGCTGGCCAATTCGTCAGCAAAGTAATCGTGGTGGTCTTGGCGCGGTCGCCGGTGAGCACGGCGAAACGCTGGCCATCGGCACTCACGTCGTACAAGGGGAGCGTACGATCAGGAAGGTTGGGAAAATCCAGTTGGAATAGGGGACGGATGGAGTCCACGCCGAAAGCGGGCTGGGTATGAATTTGCGCCGCCATCAGCCGGTTGCTCATGGATACGTAGAAAATCTCGTTCCCCGCAAAACGGGCCAACCATCCGCCGGTTGTGGACACCTGAATTTTTGATCCTGCACCGGGAAACGGCACGACGTACACCTCCGGCCGTCCGGTCTCGTAGGAGAAAAAAGTAATCCAGCGTCCATCGGGAGAGAATCTTCCTTCGTATTCACTAGCCGTCAAGCCGGCCGTCGCCGGAGGCCTGAACGGGGGCCCTCCTCCGAACGGCAAAATCCAATTCGAGAAAAACCCTTGCGCCGTGCTCAGGTGCATGGACAGGAATTTTCCGTCTCGCGACCAATCTATCGGAATTCCGAAGGCGGCTTTGTCGTTCGTATAGATGGTCTTTTCGGGCTGGCTGGCATCGAGCGCCCGTCGGCGGATCGACCAGTTGCCCGCGCCAAAGATCAAGTAAGCGTAGGCGAGTTCCTTGCTATCGGGCGACCAAGTGGGACTGACGTTTTGAGGTCCGAAAGAGATGCGGGCAGGGTGGCCTCCGGCCGCGGGATAGACCCACACATCTTCAGTTTTCGATTTCTCGTCGGCGACAGAGACAGCAATCGATTTTCCATCGGGAGAGAATCGCGGCCAGCCATAATACGCGAGCGGGCCCGGCGTGGCTACGACGTTGCCACTGCGATCGAAGACCTTGAGTTCCGATTCGGGAGAACTCTCGTGATACGCCAGCACGCCATTCGTCGAGACCGAAAAATATCGCGCGTTCCCCAAGGTCTGTGCTTCACCCGAAACTTTCCACGAGCGAGTGTCGAGCTTCTGGGCCAGCAGGAGGCCTCCCCGGGAAAAGAGCAGGCGGTCCGAGGCAAATTGAGGCGCCTGTCCCAAGGTAACGGCAATTCCATCCTGCTCCGGTTTGCCAAGCTCCCCCGCTCTGATTTCGGGAGGGGCATCGAACCGGTTCACGGCGTAAAGAAAATGTTTGCCGTCGGGCAGGAAAAAGGGCTCGTCGTGCGAAAGCTCCGTGCCCTTGAGCTTCGTGACCGTGGAAACCTCCCCGCCCAGCGCACTTACCCTGTAAATCGGGCCGGAACGATCTTTGCAAAATAAAATCGTCCCATCCGCATTCCAGGTGCCGCCGCCGCTCTCGTTTGCCATGCCGTCGACCAAAACCTGGGGAGGGCCTCCCGCGAGGCTGACCTTCTTGAGCCTTCCGTCAGCAGCGAACGCCAGCGAATGCCCGTCGAAGGACCAGAATGGCTTGCTGGCGTCTTCCGTCCCGTCGAGCACCGTAGCCTGCTGGGCATCGAGCGAACGCAGCCACAACTTGGTGACGCCCTGTTCGTCCACAGCGGTGAAGGCGAGCGTCTTTCCATCGGGTGAGACGACGACCGGGCCAATCTCTAAACCGGACATGGGAAACGATGTCCCTGGAGGCGGCGGAATGTAAGAGCGCACGGGAGACGCAGCCGGAGTCGTGGTGTTGAAGAAATGGCCAGCGGCAGCGCCGACGAGCAGTAACCCCACGCCCAACAGCATCAGACCGATTCTCTGTGGACCCGAACGATGTGCCGGCACTGGCGCGGCAGAGGAAGCGAGGGATATGCCCTTCAATTGCAGACGCAGGTCGTGCGCGGATTGGAACCTGTCCTCGCGTTCCTTTGCCATACATGCGGCCACCAGATTGTCGAGCGCTGCGGGACTCAGCGGCTTGACCTTGCTTATGGCTTCCGGGTCTTTTTCAAGAATCGCTGAGGCGACACTGATCTGGTTCTTCCCCTCGAACGCGCGCTTGCCCGTGGCCATCTCATAGAGCACCGCGCCGAAAGCAAAGATGTCGGAGCGCGCATCGGCATCTTTGCCCTGGATCTGCTCGGGAGACATGTATTGGATCGTTCCGACAACGCTGCCCGCAGTCGTCAGCGGGCTCATCGGGCTGGCGCCAGCGCTCATGGTCTGCGCCGCCGACAACAGCGGCGCCGACGCTCCGCCCGGTGCGGCCTGGGTGGGCTTGGCGAGACCGAAGTCCATCAGCTTGGCGCCGGACTTCGTCAGCATGATGTTGCCGGGCTTGAGATCGCGGTGCACAATCCCGGCCGCGTGCGCCACCTCCAAAGCTGCGGCCAGTTCCATTCCAATCTTCAACAGCTCCGGCATCGCGACCGCCCCCTTACGCAGCCGGTCGGCCAACGTCTCGCCATCCAAGAACTCCATGACCAGGAATTCCGTTCCGCCATGGGAGCCGATGTCATAGAGATGACAGATGTGCGGGTGATTCAGGGAAGAGATAGCTCGCGCCTCGCGCTCGAAGCGCTGCTTAAATTCAGGATGGCCAGAAAGATGAGCGGGCAGAATCTTGATCGCGACCGTGCGGTCCAGGCGCGTGTCGCGGCCGCGGTACACCTCGCCCATTCCACCGGCGCCCAGCGCCGACTGAATTTCGTAGGGTCCCAGTTTCGTGCCAGGGGTCAATGGCATGCCGGAGCGGCATTATAGACGAAACATTTCCGGTGGAGTGCATGGCGGCAGGCTGGCGATTCGTGCATAATCTCGCCGCTCATTCTTACAAGGGTGGTCTCCATGAAAACATCTGTCAGCCGGACCCTCTTCGCGACCGGGATTTCCTGCGCACTCGTGGTCACGACCCTACACGCGCAACAAGGCACACCGCTGACGCCCGAACAGCGCGAACAGCGCAATCAAACCGAAAAGCAGCTCGAATCGCTCGCGGTTATCGAACGCAAGGTGATGATTTCGATGCGCGACGGGGTGCGCCTGGCAACCGACATCTACCGTCCGAAGAACGCCACGGGCCCAGTTCCCATCATCTTCGTGCGGACGCCCTACAATTTCAATTACTGGGACGTGCGCAACGGCGTCCCCGCGGACATGAACAACATTCTCACCGCCATCAAACGCGGCTACGCGTACGTGATTCAAAACGAGCGCGGCCACTTCTTCTCCGAAGGCAACTACGACATCCTGGGGGCGCCCCGCACCGACGGCTACGACATGATTGAGTGGCTCTCCAAGCAGCCCTGGGCGAATGGGAAGATAGGGACTACCGGCTGCTCTTCCACCGCCGAGTACCAGATGGGCATTGCCGCATACGGGCAGGCCGCTTACGCGGCCATGAACGTCCAGAGTTTCGGCGCCGGTGTAGGTCGCGTCCGCCCATATTATGAGCAGGGAAACTGGTATCGCGGCGGCGCGGTGCAAATGCTCTTCATTACCTGGCTTTATGGGGAACAAAACCAGGTCCGCCCCATGTTCCCGCCGAACGCCACGCAGGAAGACGTGCTCCGGGCTTCCAAAGCCTTTGACCTGGCGCAGCAACTGCCGCCCGTGGACTGGTCGAAAGCGCTGTGGCACCTGCCGGAGCAGGACATTCTGAAAGCCGTGGACGCCCCGCACGGAATTTACGCCGACGCAATGCCCGTGGACACGGGTGGCCGGATGATCCAGCGCACGCCCAACGATCCGGCGTGGTACGAGGGCGGTCTGTATCACGACGACATGCCGCTCGATCTTCCCGGCCTATGGTACATGACCTGGTACGACGTGTCCGTGGGCCCGAATCTGGCCCTCTACAATCACGTCCGCAAAACGGCCAAGCCTGAAATCGCCGATGAGCAGTGGGCCATCATCGCTCCCGTCACACACTGCGCTTACACCCGCGCCACCGAAGACACGATCGTCGGGGAGCGAAGCATGGGCGACGCGCGACTGGACTACCAGGAGATCATGTACGGCTTTTTCGATCGCTTCCTGAAAGGCGAGAAGAGCCCGCGCCTCGAGGCCCTCCCTAAGGTCACCTACTTCACCATGGGCCTGAACAAATGGCAGTCCGCCGATACATGGCCTCCGGCAGGCGCGCAACCACTCACTTTCTATCTAGCAAGCGCCGGCCATTCCAACTCACTCTTCGGCGACGGCGCACTGGCCAGTTCGATTCCCGACGCTGACAAGCCCGACACCTTCACTTACGACCCGCTCAATCCGGTCCCATCTTACGGCGGGAACGTGTGCTGCACGGGCACTGCGGTCCAGGCAGGGGCCTTCGATCAGCGCAAAATGGAAACCCGAGACGACATTCTCGTTTACACCTCGGAACCGTTCAAGGAAGGCACCGAACTCTCCGGCCCGATCGACGCCACGCTCTACGTTTCTTCGGATGTCAGAGACACCGATTTCACCATCAAAGTCCTGGACGTCTATCCGGACGGCCGCGCCTACAACCTCGACGAATCGATTCAGCGCCTGCGCTACCGCGACGGCTATGACAAACCGCAGGTGTGGATGGAAAAAGGCAAGGTCTACGAGGTCACATTCCAGCCGCTCGAGACGAGCAACTACTTCGAGCCCGGGCATTCGCTGCGGATCGAAATATCCAGCAGCAATTTCCCGCGTTTCGACCGCAATCTCAACACTGGCGGCAACAACTACGACGAGGACAAGACTGTCACAGCACACAATTCCGTGCACCACTCGAAACAATATCCCTCCCATATCACCGTGACCGCCGTGAAACACTAGACCGCCTCCGCCTGAAATCCACCCGCCAGCGGTGAGGGAACAGGGAGAGATCCACCCTGTCCTTTTGGACAGGGCGGCGAAGGTACCCCCGTACTATTCAGGTTTTTTAGGCGAGTTCCTACACTCACTTACGGCCAGACAGGCGCGCGACCCAGACGCGTGTTCCCGGATGGCCCAAGCCAATCATGGAACTAATCCTCTGCAGCATACTCATCCAGTCGGGGCTTTCCGACGCGTCAGGAATTCTGAATCCGGAAGCAATGCTCGTAACCAGCGTGGCGGTAGCGTGCCTGGGGCTGACCGTGATGCTGCTGAAACGGCCCCGGGCGGAAGAATTCAGGGGGGAAAGATCTCCGGAAAACGAGAGTGCAGCACCCGTTGAGGAGCAGACCCTTGCTCCGATGAAGCAGGTGACCGAGTGCGAGGCGCTCGCGGCGAATCAGGCGGTGATGAACAACTCGGCGACCACTGTGAGGCGCGCGGAGGAGGAGCTTCCCGCGAGCGAGCCGATGGCCTGTTCTGCCGAAGAGCGAGGCACCGGCCCGGCTGGTGAACTTGCACACGACCATCCCGAGAGGCGAGCGACGGAAGCGAGAGCCAGCGAGATGGCAGGCTCGGGCGTCTCCACGGACTCGGGGCCGCATGGCGCTAATGCGCTTATCGCGAAAGTAGCCAGTTTGCTGCCGCCGAGCGTGGTGCGGGAGCGAGGTGCAGAACAAGGATCGGTGAGAGCGGCGCGAGCTGTCGGCAGCTTCCAGCCCGCGGCGCGGTTCTCGCGGTCGCAGCAAGCCTTTCTGCGCATTCCCGTGATCCTGACAGGACGGAACGAAGCGGGGCAGGAGTTTCGCGAGGAAACCTGCACGCAGATTTTGCTCCCGCAGGGAGCGGTTATTCCCATGCGGCAGAAGGTGCAGGCAGGCGAGCGTCTGACACTCACGAACCCGGCGCGGCAAAAGGACGTGGCGTGCGACGTGTTCGGCACACAGCCGGGACCGGACGGAAAACTGCTGGTCGAGGTGGAATTTCCCGAGCCGCAGAAAAGCATGTGGCCGGTGAGCTTTCCGGCGTGGGCGGGCAGCGGGTCGCGAAACGCCTCCAGCAACAAACCGAAGCGCGAGCCGGCGGCGCCGGGCACCCCGGCGTTAGACAGTTCCGGGACCTGAGGCCACCAGCGGAATGAGTGCCGGGCGACAGAGAACCAGGATGACTCCGGCGCCGACCCAGCGACGTTGGCGATTCACGCTTTCTCCCAAGAAACCCACATTAGAAGAGGCCTGCCGGCAGGCCCATGCCTTCGCAGCGAGATATCCAACGCTGTACCGCCTGCGGGTGTATTTGGCGATGGCGGGAGCGTGCGCGGGACCATTCCTCTCGCTGGTGTTCCTGACCGCGGTGACGGCCGGTTTTCCATGGGCTGTGCGCGAGAGCGAATTGCTGCGGCCGATCTACGCCGAACCTGCACTGCGTTGGGCGCTGGTGGGCCTGTTCTACGTGTGTGTGATTCCCGCGCTGGCGATCCGAGTGTGTGGACTGGCGCGCGCCTTCAGCCTGCGATTGCCGGAAGCGAGCGGAACGCGGCTTGGAGAATCCGAGGCGCCCCGGCTGCGGCGGATGCTCGCCGAGATGTCGCAGAGTCTGGACGCGCCGGCGGTGGAGGACGTGAGGGTGTCGCCGGAGCGAATCCTGGAGATCAGGCACGAGCCCAGCGGCGGGCCGGGGATTCTGGGACGGACGCGAACAATTTTGGTGATGGGTTTGCCGATGGTGGAAGAGCTTTCGCCACAACAGTTCCGCGCGCTCGTGGCGCACGAGCTGGCGCATTTTTCGACGCACAAACGGCGGACCGGCGGGCGAGCTCTTGGACTACGCATGCGGCTGGAGGCGCTGCGGCAGGCGGCCGACGCGAAAGCGCTCGAAGGGGGATTCTGGTCGCGACTGCCGGACGAAAGCCTAGTGGACCTGCTGCATGGGACCATCCGGCGGCTTACACCTGTCCTCTTCCCGGCAGTGCGCCAGCACGAAACGGAAGCGGATGCGATTGCAGCAGCGATCGCCGGCCACGAGTACGCCGCGTCTGCGCTGCTTCGTCAGCGAATCGCGGGACATGCCTTGGACCATCAATTCCAGGAGATGTGCCTGCGGGCGGCGGAAGCCTCGGCGGAGGTGGCGACGGATTTACTGGAGCGGCGGGCAGAAGCCGCGCGCGGGCCGCTCAATGAGGCGCAAGTGAGCGCATGGCTGCGCGCAGAGCTGGAAATCAAAGACAACCTAACGGAATCGCACCCGCCGCTGTGGGACCGGCTGAGGCTGCTTGGCTTCGGCGCGGAGAACATGGCGGATTTTCGCAGGCTGCTGGAAGAGGTCGAACCGCACCGGGAGCTGGGAGAAACAGCGGCGCGATTCTTCCTGGGCGACGCTGCTGAGAAATTGCGGGGCGAGTTCTTCCGCGAGTGGGCGGCACGACAGGCAGGAAACTGGCGGAAACGGTTTGCGGTGTACGAGTCGCTGCGGAGGAGAGCGGCTGGATGGGAGAACGACGGGGCGGCGGCCGAAAGCGAGCCGGAAGCACTGTGGCAGACGGCCGTGGCTGTAGGCAACACGAAGGGCTGGAGAACTGCCCTGCCGCTTGCGGAGAGGATTCTTGCCATTGATCCGGGACACGCCGATGCGAATCTGCTCGCAGGGCAGTTCCAGCTGGAAGATGGGAACCCAATGGGAGTCCAGGCGCTCGAACAGGCGATGAAAAGCGACGCGCGGGTAATTCCGCTGGCGTGCACGCTGGCGGCGCGATTCGAAGAGCGCCGGGGAGCGCGAGAAGCTGCCGCGGGCTACCAAAATCGATGCGAGGAGCACCAGAAACAGGAGCAGGCGAAGGCGCGGGAACTCGGCCAGGTGCGCGCCAATGACGATTTTCTGGCACCGAACTGCCCGGCATCGACAACACAGGCGCTGCTCGGCGCCGTGCAACGACATGCGGCGCACATCCGGGCTGCATACCTGATGAGAAAGCAGGGACAGGATGGGAAGCCGCAGCACGTGCTGGGCGTGGAGCGACGCACCCTGCCGTATGAAAGTACGGCGCTGGCGAACCGGCTGCTGCTGGAAAGAATCATGCGGTCGCCGGGCATGCCCGCGGAAGTGCTCGTGTGTGTGGTGACGCGAAGGAACCGTGCGTTTATTGAGAAATGGAAGAGCACGCCGAAATCGGCGTTGTATCCCTGCGAGCCCCCTGAGAGAGCCCAGGCCGTGGGCGCGCAGCCAGGCCCGGCAAATCTGCTCCTTCAGCCTCCAGCCAAGCTTCCGGCGCGGAGCTCACCAGCGGCCGCGGAGTGATTTCGTACCGGTGGGGAAGGCCATAGCAGAACCCACGAAAGGCACTCCCTCTGCTTCGCAAGCGGGACTGACAACGGCTGTCACGGCCACGTGGCGAATGACTGGTGACTGGATGGAATTGACCGGTCCCCAGTAACAGGCGATTCGATGCCTGTTCCAGTCCCATCCCACCAATCACCAGCCATGCGCCACGGGCGTGCGCGCAGCACCTGTCAGCGCCTCCCCTACTAAGACGTATTGCGAAGAACGGTTGTTACTCGTATCGGAGGGCCACCATGGGATCGACGCGCATGGCGCGGCGCGCGGGGATCAAACACGCCAGGAGCGCGACAGCGGAAAGCATTACAGTGACACCGGCATAGGTGGGCGGGCCATAGGGCTTCACCCCAACGAGAAGCGAACCGAGCAGATGGAAAAAGCCGAGCGCGCCGACGATGCCAACCAACGTGCCGATCAGGACGACACCGAAGCCGCCACGAAGGACCATGCT
>JASHSV010000105.1 GCA_030038535.1 Candidatus Acidiferrales bacterium | reverse complement strand
CAGCAGATCTGCCGCGAGCACGGAATCCTGTTCATTGCCGACGAGGTGCAGACCGGAATCGGCCGCACCGGCGCGCTATTTGCCTGCGAGCGGTTGGGTATCGAGCCCGACATCCTGGTGACCGCGAAATCGCTCGGCGGGGGCCTGCCGTTGGCCGCGGTCACCGGCCGCGCGGAAGTGATGGACGCGCCCGGATTGGGCGGGATCGGGGGCACCTTCGGCGGAAACCCGCTCTCACTTGCCGCCGCGCTCGCCGTGCTTGAAATCATGGAAGACGAGAAGCTCGCGGCCCGCGCCGAGGAATTGGGAGAGCGCTTCCGCGCCCGCGCCAATCACTGGAAATCGCGCTGGCCGGAAATCGGAGACGTGCGGGGGCTCGGCGCGATGCTAGCCATGGAATTCGTGCAACGCCCGCCCGGCCGGGAACCCGCCAAAGCGCTCGCCGAAGATGTGGTGCGGCGATGCCACGAGCGCGGCCTGATCATCCTGAATGCCGGCACGTTTGGAAACGTCATCCGGCTGCTTGTTCCCTTGAATATCCCCAGGCCACAGTTCGAAGAGGGTCTGGAAGTGCTCGAGGCTGCTCTCGTGGCCGCGTGCCAAAAACATGCGGAACCTACTCCCTAGGTCTGAGCGCATCGCCACCGGGCGAAGAGGTGTACACTGAAACGCAGACAGACAAATGGCCACGCAAACCACCACAGGAACGCGCGTTTACGATTGTCCGATCTGCATTGGGGGCGAATGGCGCGCTTCGGCGGGCCGCCGGGAAACCTTGCTCAATCCGGCGACGGCCGAGCCGGTTACCACCGTGCCGTTCTGCACGCCGGAGGAAGTCCGCGCCGCCGTGGACTCAGCTCAGGGGGCATTCGAGACCTGGCGGCAGGTGCCTGTCGTTGACCGGTCACATATTTTCTTCCGTTACCGCGAACTGATGCTCAAGCATTCCGAAGAAATTGCGCACCTGACCACGCTTGAGCATGGGAAAACCCTCCAGGAATCGCGCGCGTCCCTCGGCCGGGGAATTGAAGCCGTAGAATTCGCCACCAGCGTGCCGACCCTCCTCATGGGCGATACCGTGGGAGATATCTCGCGGGGACTCGATACGGTTACGATCCGGCAACCCATCGGCGTCTGCGTGGGAATCCCCCCATTCAATTTTCCTTCCATGGTTCCCATGTGGATGTTCCCGCTGGCCATCGCCTGCGGAAATTCCTTTGTCTTGAAGCCTTCGGAAAGAGTGCCGCGGACCGCAGTCCGTTGCGTTGAGTTGCTTTATGAGGCGGGTCTGCCGCAAGGCGTTTGCAATGTTGTTCACGGAACGAAGGAAGTAGTGGATGTGCTGCTGGCCGATCCGCGGGTGAAGGCAGTGTCCTTCGTCGGCTCCAGCCCGGTAGCGCGCTACATCTACGAGACAGCAAGCCGCAACGGCAAGCGTGTCCAGGCTATGGGCGGGGCGAAAAATCATCTGGTCGTCATGCCGGGTTGCGATCTCGGCGCGGCAGTCAAGGCCATTATTGGCGCGGCTTTCGGCTGCACAGGACAGCGTTGCCTGGCTACCAGCGTGGTGGTGGCAGTTGGCGACGTGGCGGACCCGTTGATCGAAGAACTGAAAGAGGCGGCGCGTCAAATCTCGGTGGGCTCGGGCCAGGACCCCAAGACGGGGATGGGGCCCGTAGTGAACGCTGCGGCGAAGGAACGCATCGAACGTTACATCGCGGAGGGAGAGAAGGAAGGCGCCCGGCTCGTCACTGATGGTCGCAATGCCCGTGCCCACGACGACACCCACGGTTATTACATCGGGCCGACCATCTTCGATCATGTTCGGCCGGAGATGCGCATCGCCCGCGAAGAGATTTTCGGCCCCGTATTATCGCTGATTCGTGCGAACAATCTGGATGAGGCCGTGGAGGTGGTAAACCACTCGGAGTTCGGCAATGCCACATCCATCTTCACCGGCTCCGGTGCGGAGGCCAGAGAGTTCGCCGCGCGGGCCACTGCCGGCATGGTGGGCGTGAATGTGGGTGTGCCCGCGCCTTCCGCCTTCTTTCCATTTGCCGGGTGGAAGGGGTCGTTTTTTGGCGATCTTCATGCCCTGGGCCGGGATGCGGTGCAGTTCTACACGGAGACCAAAGTGGTTACCTCCCGCTGGCCCACCCCCGCTCGCGAGCACAAAATCACCTTCTGATGCGTCCACAACCGCTGTCCCCAGTTCACATGCAGCGGTCACATCCGTCCTTCTGTTCCGGCGCGTCCGGTACAATGGGTGCTCTAACTCGCTCATGAGTGAACGACCGATTTTGGCCGGGCGCGATGCCGCCGAGACTGCTGCGCCGGCACTTGCCGCAGCGCCATCCTCGCGGCCGCTGGGAGCGTTTCGAGCGCTGCGTCATCGCAACTTCCGCTTGTTTTTCGCCGGTCAACTCATCTCTTTGATTGGAACGTGGATGCAGACGGTGGCTCAGTCGTGGCTGGTGTACCGGCTGACGGGATCCGCGGTCCTGCTTGGCACAGTCGCCTTCGTTTCCCAGATCCCCGTCTTTTTTCTTGCCACCGTCGGGGGCATCGTGGCTGACCGCCATCCCAAGCGGCGCGTAGTGATCATCACGCAGGCAGCGGAAATGATCCTCGCCTTTCTGTTGGCTTTTCTGACTCTCACCGGCATCGTCCAGGTGTGGCACATCATCGTGCTGGCCGGGTTGCTCGGGGTGGCCAACGCGTTCGACATCCCGGCACGTCAGGCCTTCTTTGTCGAGATCGTGGGAAAGGAGGACTTGCAGAGCGCCATCGGATTGAACTCGTCCATTTTTAACGGCGCGCGCATTATCGGGCCGACGATCGCCGGCATTCTGGTGGCTACCATTCATGAGGGCTGGTGTTTCTTCATCAACGGGGTGAGTTTCGTCGCCGTGCTCGTGGCCCTATTGATGATGCGGGTCGTTGAGCCCGAAGCCCCGCCGGGAAAGCGGGACGGCTGGCAGGATGCCCTCGAAGGCTTTCGTTACGCGCTTGGTTCCCCGACCATTTCTTCGCTGCTTCTGCTGGTGGGACTGGTGAGCGTCGTGGGCATACCCTATACCGTGTTGATGCCGATCATCGCGGACCGCGTGCTCAACGCTGGCGCGCGCGGCCTTGGCCTCTTGATGGGCGCCACGGGAGTCGGCGCAGTGATGGGCGCGCTGACGCTGGCGATGCGGCGCAGCGTGCGGGGCTTGGGCCGGCTTGCAGCTACCGCTGCGGGAGGGTTCGGCGTCAGCCTGGCGCTGTTTTCCTTCTCTCGGTCACTTGTGCTTTCCATGGTCCTATTGGTCCCCGTGGGCTATTTCGTAATGTTGCAGATGGCGTCCACGAACACGCTGTTGCAGTCCATGGCGCCCGATCATCTTCGCGGCCGCATTGTCGCGCTCTATTCGATGATGTTCATGGGCATGTCGCCCGCTGGTTCCCTGGGCGCGGGCTTTACGGCCGACCATTTGGGCGCTCCCGTGACTCTCGCTCTGGGTGGAATCGCCTGCATGGCCGGGGCAACTGTCTTCGCTCGCCGCTTGCCGCATTTCCGCGCCGATGCACTCGAAAAGCTGCGTGCCAGCGGCGCCCTGGATGCGGAGCCTGTGCAGGAAGGGGAGAGTAGTGGCGG
>JASHSV010000104.1 GCA_030038535.1 Candidatus Acidiferrales bacterium | reverse complement strand
CGTGCGCACTTTCCAGCGAATGGGAAACGTGCCCTCCTGCCGGCAGTGGGGGCAGATCAGGGTAAGCTGTTTGGTCTCCTCTTTCTCGGTGTAGAAATTCCGTTCGTCCATCGCGGCCGCACCCAAGGGCAGCAGCACGATAGCGCCTCCTGACCGGTGCCGCAACAGCAACATCCTCTCGAGCACATTTGCGAAGTTCCACAGAGTGTCCCTGTTTGCCGGCGACGCCCATAGGACAAAAGGCTTGTGGGAGCGGTTCGCGGCCCCGAAGGCCGCGATTCGGCCGAGCGTCATAGGAATTTCAGCCAGCAGTAACAGGGGATTCGCGCGGCACGCTGTACACCACAGGCGGCACCGCTGCCGCCCCGACATTGACTTACAATAGCGAGTACGGGACGCGAACCAGTGCAAACAACTCCGTTTTCATCGGCGCCCGCCAGCTCCAGTTCGGCGGCAGGTTCACGTTCTAGGCTGAGATCGCGCGCCCGATAATATGCGCTGGTTCCAGGGGAAAAGTGTGCTCGCGAGGCGAATTGGCACCAGGGAGCTGAGGGCGTGTGCGGCCTTGCTTTGCGCCTTCGCGCTTCTGGCCACGCCACTGCACTCCGCAGGACAGGCGCCGAAAGCAGATGCCCGCGCCGGACCCGAACGCACCGCAGCAGCCAGCCGCGCCCGTCATGCGATCGTAATCTCTGTCGACGGACTGATGCCCGCGAGTTATGCCGCCGCGGATGAGCATGGCCTGAAGATTCCCACACTGCGCCGCCTGATGGCCGCGGGGGCCTGGAGCCCGGGCGTCTTCGGCGTAATGCCCGCCGTCACCTATCCTGCGCACACCACCATGGTCACCGGCGTCTCGCCTCGCGTTCACGGCATTGTCTCGAACGGCGTTTTCGATCCGATGGGCACTCGGGACGGCGAGTGGTACTGGTATGAGTCCGAAATTCGCGTTCCCACGCTTTGGCAACTGGCGCGCGCCCGCGGCATGCGCGTCGCGCTGATCAGTTGGCCGGTAACCATGGGTGCGCGCGGCGAGGCCGTGCTGCCGGAATTCTGGCGGCGCCAGAACGGCGGCGAGCCACTGTTGGTGCGCGCCATCTCCACTCCCGGTCTGTGGGAGAGTGCAGCAAAACGCTTTCCGGACTTCGCCGCGGGATTCGAAGTATCTCCGGCCAAAGACGAATCTCTCACCGATGCCGCGGTTGACGTGATTGAGCGGCTGCGGCCGAATCTCCTGCTGCTGCACCTGCCTGCGGTGGACCACCAGCAGCACATGCATGGCCCATGGAGTGCCGAGGCGCTCGCCGCCATAGAAACGGCCGACGCGCAAATTGCCCGCCTCGAGGAGGCGGCCCGCCATGCTGGCATCTGGGCGGATACGCTGTTCGTGGTGGTCTCCGATCACGGCTTCACGCGAGAGGAAAAGAGCGTGCGTCCCAGTGTCCTTCTGAACCAGAAGGGGCTCATTACCCTGGACGAAAAAGGGCGCGTCGCCTCGTGGCGCGCAGCCGCTTCCATCTCGACGGGTTCGGCCTACATTTACCTCCACGACCCGGCCGACCGCGATGCGGCATCGAGCGCGCGCGAGCTCTTCGCCTCGCTGGCTGGGAAGCCCGGCAGCGGCATCCGCCGCGTTCTGTCGCCGGACGAAATTGCGGCGGTGGGTGGCGACCCCCAGGCTATCTTGGCTATTGAGCCCGCGGAAGGGTTTGGTTTCGCGGGCGGCTTCACGGGTGACGCGATTGCTCCCCCGACGACTACCGGCATCCACGGGTTTCCCCCCGACCGCGAATTCATGAACTCGTCGCTCATTTTCGCGGGGCCCGGCGTTCGGCCGGGGAAAATCGAAGGCGTGCGGATGGTGGACATTGCACCCACCGTTGCTCGCTGGCTCGGTCTTCGCCTGGAAAATGTGGAAGGGAAATCACTGCCGGCAGTAGCCGCGCCGCGTTCCGAAGCGCCTCCCCGCTGATCCCCAAGCCCGCCGCGCACTCCAGAAAACCGCGTTTCATGCCGATACACATGAGGGAGTGTCTGTGCCTTCGTGTCCCGTTTTGTGACAGTGCGCGCGCTTCGAGCGCCGATGCTGTGGCTCGTCCTAACAGCAATTGCGGCGCTGCCCACGGGGGCATTCCCGACGGACAACGACTGGGTTTCGCAGGTCCGAACGCTGCTCGACGCGGGAAACATGCAGGTCGCTCTGCACGTGACGGAGAAGTGGATGGCCGCCGCGCCGAACGATATGGACGCAGTGGGCTGGCACGGCCGCGTGCTGTTGCGCCTCGATAGGCTGCGGGAAGCGGGAGCCGAGTTCCGGCGCGTGCTCGCGGCCTATCCGAACGACACGGACGCTCAGTTGGATCTGGCCAGCATCCTGCGCCGCCAGAATCAGCTCGAAGACGCGCTCGAACTTCTGAGACAAGCGCATGCGACGGACCCAAAACGCGAGGACGTGCTGGTCGAAGAGGGCCGCGTACTCCGGTCGCTGGGCCGCATGCGCGATGCCCACGAGGCGTTCGAGCAGGCCCGCCTGCTGGCGCCGGACGACGCCGAGGCGCGCGAAGGTGTGGACTCTACAGCAGAGCCCCCCCGGCAGGAATTTCACCTGGGCACTGAAATTGACCTGTTCAATTACACAGCCGATGCGGGCGAATTCGACACCGGACTGAAGACCGACTGGAATGCGCGCTGGGTCACGTATTTCGAGGTCTCCTACTGGGACCGCTTCGGAGGCCGCGCGGAACGCAATCTGGGCCAACTAACGTTCAAGCCGATGGCGCACACGGCCATCACCGCGGGCGGGACGTGGAACCACGACGACGGCGTGATTCCGCGCAGCGAGGCGTTCTTCGAGTTGGACCGCGGCGCCACGATTCCCGGCCGTCATTTTGTGCGCGGGATTGAATTCAACTATCACCAGCACTGGTACTGGTTTTCGACGGCGCGGGTATTGGCGCTTACTCCCTCGGCAATCTTCTACCTGCCGCGCGATTGGATGTTTCAGATTGGCGTGACTGCGGCACGTTCATCCTTTTCGGGGCTGGCTCCCGGCTGGCAGCCCTCGGGCCAAGCGAAGCTCACGTTCCCGATCCGGCCGCGGCTCAGCGGCAACCTTTTTTACGCCGTGGGCAGCGAGGATTTCGCGCTCGCCGACCAGATCGGGCGTTTCGCGGCACGAACCTGGGGAGCCGGCTTCCGCCGCGACTTTGCGCGTCATGAATACCTGAGCGGCTACGGCTTCTTCCAGGACCGATCGCAGGCGCGCACGCAGGCAACCTGTGGATTCGCCTATGGGGTGCGCTTCTAGCGCGCGACTATGAATCCAATCACAAGAATCGTGGAACTGATGGGGCCGGCCAGCTATGTGGTCCAGGCCTTGGTGGCCAGCCTGATCGGCGCCGCCGTCCTGCTGGCCTTCATCATGGGGCGCCGCGCCGCGCGCCGCAGATATTTTGGCCACCGCGATGAGCGCACACAGGCCCTGCGGCGCCAGCTGCCGGACATCCTCGCCGGACGCATCCTGCCCGAAGCCTGGCGCCGCGACCCCCTGGACGATCGGATCCTCGAGGAAATCCTGCTGGACCGGCTGGAACTCGCCAGGGGCGAAGAGGCGGAGCAGATTCGTTCCTGCCTGCGCATCAGCGGCCTGCTGGACAAACGCGTCCATCAGGCGCGCCGCCGGCGCGGCTGGCGGCGGCTGCACACGCTCGTGATGCTGGGGCGCATGCGTTGCCCGGAGGCAATCCCCGCGCTTGCGGAAGGGCTGGACGATGAAAATGAGCAGACCGCCATCGCCGCGGCGCGCGGTCTGGGACGCTATGCCATGCCGGAAGCTGGGGAACCCATTCTCGAACGGCTCGTGCTGGGCCGCCTGAGGCTTCCGGCCAACGTCCTGCAGACGGCCCTGTATCACTGCTGCCGGGACCGTCCTTCGATGCTTTTGAGGGCGCTCCAATTCACCGACGACAAACTGCGGCCGGTGCTTGCGCGAGTGCTGGCGGAAACGGCCTCGGCCGAGCTTGGCGAAGACCTGGTGCTGATTGCCTCCGACCCGCTGCCGGAAGTGCGCGCCTCCGCCGCACGGGCCATGGCCGGGGCGCGCCCGCGCCTCGCGCTCGCGGCGCTCCAGCAACTCGCCGCGGATGCGGAGTGGTTCGTTCGCCTCCGCGCGGTTGTGGCGCTCGGGATGCTGCAGGATGCGCGTTCGATTCCCGTGTTGCTCGAGACGCTTTGCGATCCCAACCGTTTCGTGCGTCTGCGCTCGGCGGCCGCGCTATCCCGCCTCGAGGGACACGAGGAGGAAGTGCTGATGCGGGCCATCGAGACGCACGATCGCTACGCGCTGCAGGCGCTGGTGGGGGAGATGCAGCGCTCCGGCGCGATGCTGGCCGTGCTCAACGGGTTGGCGGATGCGCAAAGGCGCGAGCACTCGCGCCGCATCCTGCTGGCCGCCGTGCGCGCCGGGGCCCTGCGCTTGCTTCTCGACGCGGTCCTCCATCATGCCCATTGGCGCGTGCGCACGCAGGCCGCGCGCCTTCTCGCGGAATCCCAGGACCCGGAGGTATTGCGCCTGCTGCGTTTCTACACGGCGGAGACGCTGCGCCCGAGGGACCGACTGATATTCGTGTGGCTGGAGGGCAAACTCCAGGCCGCAGCACGAAGAGAGATTGATTCCTTTTCTCCAGTCGCGAGCGAACAGAGCCGCGCAGCCGGGCCGGTGCCGGGAGCGAAGGAGCATGCACCAGTGGCGGGCGTCTCCCTGGTCCGTGAAAAGCGATGAATTCCCTCCTGCTCACCATCAACGACGCGCTTTTTCTCTACTACCTCGTTTCCAACTTTCTGTACCTGTTCCTGCTGATTTTCGCAGTGCGCGCGAGCGTGCTGCACCAGCGCCTGCTGGCCAGCGTCCGCCTGGAGCGCTTCCGGGTCTCGCCCTTTTCGCCGCCGGTCACGATCATCGTCCCGGCGCACAACGAGGGGCGGAGCATCGCGCAGTCGGTGCGTTCGTTTCTCACGCTCGATTACCCCAGCATCGAGGTGATCGTGGTGAACGACGGTTCCACTGACGAAACGATGAACGTGTTGATCCGCGAATTCCAGCTTCTGCGCACCGACCTTGCCTATGTGAAAGAGATTCCGTGCCACGAGATCTTCGGGATTCACATGAGCCAGACCGAGCCGCGGCTTCTCGTCCTGGACAAAGCGGCCGGGGGAAGCAAGGCCGATGCGATTAACGCGGGACTGAACGTCGCCTCAAGCCCCTACGTCTGCGTACTGGATGCGGACAGCCTGCTGGAGAGAGACGCGCTCCTCCGCGTCATGGTTCCCATCCTGGCGGACCCGACGCGCGTGATCGCCACCGGCGGAATCGTGCGCGCGGTGAACGGCTCACTCGTAGAAGCCGGGCAGCTTCGGAAGGTGCGGCTGCCGCGCCGGTTCGTGGAGATCGTCCAGGTAGTCGAGTATCTGCGCGCGTTTCTGGTAGGCCGCGAAGGCTGGAGTCACTTCAACATGCTGATGATCATCTCGGGAGCGTTCGGAGTCTTCCGGCGCGACCTGGTGCGCGAGGCCGGCGGCTACCGAACGAAAGCCATCGGCGAAGATTTCGATTTGCTCGTGCGCATGCACCGAAAACTCCGGGAAAGAGGAATTGACTATCGCGCCTGTTTCGTTCCCGACCCCGTCTGTTGGACGGAAGTGCCGCCTGACTGGAAATCCGTGGGCAAACAGCGCGCGCGCTGGCAAAAGGGGATGATCGATACGCTGTGGTTGAACCGCGACATGCTGTTCCGGCCGCGGTATGGCCGCATTGGCGCGATCGCCCTGCCCAATCTGTGGCTTTACGAGGGGCTCGCTCCGGTGATCGAATTCATCGGGCTCAGCTCGATCGTTGCCGCGGCGTCCTTGGGCATTCTAAGCGGCCACTTTATGCTGCTTTTCCTGGTCTTCAGTTACGCATTCTCCACCATGCTCTCGATTGGAGGCGTGCTGCTCGAAGAAATCACCTTCCGGCGCTACAGCGACTGGCGCGAGGTGGCCAAACTCCTGCTTTGCTGTTTCGCCGAACATTTTCCCTATCACCAGGCCCATTTGTGGTGGCGGCTGCGCGGGCTGTGGCAGTATGCGCGCGGCGACCTAGCCTGGGGCAAGCTCACGCGCGTAGGCTTCAGCGGCGCGGCCGCGAGCGGCGGAGCGAAGTGATGAACCGGAGAACGATCAGGTGAGCGGAGAGGCGGGCGCAGGACCAGGAACGGTGGCAGGTTCGCGTTCCGCCGCGCCTGCCGGTGGCGCCGCCTGTTCCTCGGGAAAACGGAGCACGAGCGCGGAGATCTGCTCACCGCGCACCGTCTCCACCGTTCCCCCATGGTCGGTAACGACCGCCTTCGCCGCGGGCAGTTCGAGCCCCGCGCAGTAGGCTCGCTTCAGCGGCTCGGAGGAGAACAGCCGGTTTGCCTCTTCCTCGTTCGGGAACGGCCCCGGCCACTCGATACGCAGGACCACGAAGCCGGGCACATGAGCGGTGCGCACCACGAACGTGCCGCCGGTTGGCATCGAATAGACGGCATAAA
This sequence comes from Candidatus Acidiferrales bacterium, assembly GCA_030038535.1. GTDB lineage: Bacteria > Acidobacteriota > Terriglobia > Acidiferrales > UBA7541 > JOPF136. The sequence goes on along the minus strand of JASHSV010000104.1, from coordinate 5,532 downwards.
GCAGGAAGGTATCGAGCGCGCGGCCGAGCGCCGAGGAATCGCCACGGATGGACGGCAAATCCTCGCCGAGAGCCACCTCAGGAGAAATGGGGGGCCGGCTGACGTCGTTCACGGAGGGATTGAATAAGGGCTCGAGGTCGCGCAGCACGGCGCGCACCACGTCGTTGAGCCGCAGCGACTGCATCGGCAGCACCAGCAGTTCCCCGAAATCACGGTAGCGGTCCAACACCTGCTGGAAGCGGGCAATGCCTTCTGTGGCGTCGCCGGAGGCGCGCGCCTCGGCCAGGGCATCGAGCGCGGACTCGATATCGGCGGTGAGCCTGCGCGTCATTTCGCGCCAGGCGGCCACGCGTTCGGCCTGCATCAGGCGTTCGCGTTCGGCCGCGAGTTTTTGCGCGGCCTGGTTGAGCGCCTGTGCGAGAGCCACGACTTCCGGCCCCCCGCGTTCTTCCGCGCGCGCCCCGGGTGTGAGCGCGGCCACGTCACGCGCCGAACGCGCCAGGCGCACAAGCGGCCTCACCAGCCGCGCCGCGCTCCAATAACTCGCTGCCGCGCCGCCGAGGATTCCAATCGCCAAAGCCAGCCACAGCCGTCGCCACAGACTCTGGTCCTCCGCGAGTTGAGCCGCGGAGGAATAGCCGATCATCACCGCGCCGAGGACGGCATGATCCGGCGCCAGCAGGGGCATCGCATAATCGTCTTCCCGCGCGATGCTGTCGGCAAACCTCTGGCCCGGGCCGCCTGCGGAGGGATTCCGGCACACGCGCGCCAGGAATTCAGCGGCAGTTCCCGGAGACGCGGGTGCGCCCGAAGAATCGATGAGCTGTTGAGGATCGCAACTGCCGTTGGCGTCGACATAGAGCAGAGTGCGCATGCCAGGCCCCAGCGGCAGCCCGGCGAGCAACCGGTGATCCAGCCGCCGGCCTCCGACCACGTACATTTTTCGTTCGCCGACGGAGAGTTCACGCGCCGCGAGCTGGTCAATGGAGAGCTCGCCGGCAGAGGTCCCGCGCCGCAGGAATGCATGGCCCTCGCTTGATTGCGCCGCGGCCACCACCCAGTCTTCTTTCCGCCCGCTCGCGCCGGCGGATTCGGTGGAGGAAATCACGGTTCCACCTTCCGCGACGAACTCAAACACTTCGAGGGCGTGGGTGCGCGCGGCGCCGCTGGCGTCGTTGGCATAAATCGAGTAATCGGGCTGTGGACGGCTCAAATCGAGGGCCATGCGCAGGGTGGCTTCCGATTCGGCCACGAGACCGACGCGGCGAACCACGTCCTCCGCGCCCCGGTCCAGCTCGCGCCTGACGTTTTCAAACGCCGAGGCAACCTGGCTCGATTCCAGTTCGGAAAAACTACGCCGTTCGCCGGTGATGGCTGCGGAGAAAAGTAGGACGGCTGCCAGCGCAAAGGCGGCGACGAACGAGAGAAAGACCTTTGCGGGAAAAGTCATCGTTCGCGCGAAATCATAGCACAGGCCCGGGAACGTGCCGCCGAGTTCGGCGGAAATCGGGCGGCCGGCGAGTCACTCCGCATAACCCCGCGGATTCCGCAGGCGCCACTCCCAGGCGCTCGAAATAATCTCTTCCAGGCCGCGCCGCGGCCTCCAGCCGAGAGCGTCCGCGGCTTTGCGATGGCTGGCGATCAGCTGCGGTGGATCTCCGGCGCGGCGGGGGAAATTCGCGATGGGGATCTTCCGCCCGGTGACCCGGGCAGCTGTCTCGATCACCTCGCGCACCGAGTAGCCGCGATTGTTCCCCAGGTTGTAGATGCCAGACGCTGCGATCGTGCGGTCGAGCGCGGACAGATGGGCCTCGGCCAGATCCTCGACGTGAATGTAATCGCGGATGCAGGTGCCGTCGGGAGTGGGATAGTCCGTGCCGTAAAGCTCCACGTGGGGGTGCTCACCGAGCGCCACTTCGAGCACGCGGGGGATCAGGTGCGTTTCTGGGTGATGCATCTCCCCCGCATCCTTCGTCGCACCCGCAACATTGAAGTAGCGGAGGGAGATGAAGTGAAGGCCCGCAGCGCCGTCACCCGCCGCTGCCGCGTCGGCCAGGATGCGCTCCCCCATCAGCTTCGTGGAACCGTAGGGATTCACCGGGCACGTGGCGCATTCTTCCGAAATAGGCACTTCTGCGGGCTCGCCATAAACCGCCGCGCTCGACGAGAATACGATCCGGCGGCATCCCCCGCGCATCATGGCCTCCAGAAATGGAAGGAGATTCGCCACATTTTCTCGATAGTACCGTAGGGGTTGCCGGACGGAATCTCCGACGACAGAGACGGCGGCCATGTGCACCACGGCCTCAATCGTTCCGCCAAGAAAAATATTCGCGAGCGCGGCGATATCGGCCACATCGGCCTGCACGACTTCCACGCCCGGCGGTATTGCCGCCCGGTGGCCCTGCGAGAAGTTGTCGAGAACTACGGGCACGTCGCCGCGCTCGAGCAACCGCTGGGTGATGACGCTGCCGATGTATCCTGCCCCGCCGGTGACCAGGACTCGCACGCGCCGCCTCCCTTCCAATCCCTTGCGCGTCCGATTTTATGCGGTGACGAGGGCGAGCGAAAGCCGGAGCCGAGTGGATGTGCCCACGTCAACTCCTCTGCTGACTGGCGCGTATGCGCTGGCCGACCGGCGGCCTCACAACCCGATGATGCGAATTCCCATGCCGAGCAGGACGAGCGCAAGCAGCCCTTCGGGAATATGCCGCGGGATGCGTCCGTGCATGTGGCTTGAGATCCACATAGCCGGGAGCGAACCGGCGAGCAGTAAGCCGACCGCCGTCCAAGAAACATTGCCGAAGCGGGCATGCGGCAGCGCCGCAACAGCGGCGAGAAACGCGCTGGCGAACAGGTTGCTCCCGACCAGGGTGCCGAAATCCCGGCGGTAACAGAGGACCATCACCGGCATCAACGCTGCGCCCGCGCCGATGGACGTGATGCTCACCAGTCCGCCCACAACGAATCCACTGATCATCACGACGCTTCGCTGCAGGCTGGGATGCAGGACCAGATCTCGCGACAACAGCTCCAACTGCAGCTTTTCCGGAAAGAGGCGGAGAATCAAAATCAAAGCGACAAAAATAAGGGCGAGGCCGATGGAGCGCAGCAGAAAGCTGTCCATGCTCGCGGGCCGCCGCGCTCCCAGTTGGTGAACCACCAGGACCCCGATCAGGACTCCGGGCAATCCGCCCAGGGCGAGGTCGCGCACGATATCGTATCGAACCAAACCACGGCGCATGAACTGAATGCTGCCTCCGAACTTCGTGAGGCACGAAAACACGAGACTGGTGCCCACAGCGGAGGTTGGCGAGAACCCCCCAACGAGGATCAGAAGTGGAGTGAGGAGTGAGCCGCTGCCCAGTCCGGTGAGGCCGATCAGAAAACCCACACCCGCGCCGATCGCGATTTCGAGCAGCTCCAGGCTGGTTCCGGTCATATGGATCGTTCCTGTCACTTTTCGATATACCCCAGGCGAGCCAGGCGCTCGCGGATTTTATCCGCTTCCTCCGAGGAGTAGGCGGGTTCATGCGGGGGATCGACCAGTCCCAGTTGTTCCAGCCGAGCCAGGATGCGCGCGGCGGACTGCTCTTCCAGTTCCGCGGCGGCGTCGAGGATGAGTTCGGGCGAAAGCGGAGGCTCGTAGGGATCGTCGATGCCGGTGAACTGCTTGATTTCCCCCGCGAGCGCCTTCTTGTACATGCCCTTCACGTCGCGGCGAATGCAAACTTCGAGAGGCGTGTTGACGAACACTTCCACAAAACGCCCCTCCTCATGCCCGGAGCGCACTTCATCGCGCACCGCGCGATAGGGGGAAATGGCAGCGGCGATGGCCACGGCGCCGTTGCGGCTCAGCAACCGGCAAACGTAGCCAATGCGCCGGATATTTTCGTCGCGGTCTTCGCGGGAAAATCCCAGGCCCTTGGTCAGGTGCTTGCGCACCTCGTCGCCGTCCAGGATCTCGACGAAACGCTCCCGCCGCTTCAACTCGCCGGCCACGATTCCCGCCAGAGTGGACTTGCCCGAACAGGGGAGTCCTGTAAACCAGAGCGTAAAACCTTTGTGTTTTCCAGTCCTGGTCATGATGTCTTCGATGTCAGCCTTTCGCCCATGGATTTCCGGCCTCTCCCCTCTACTGCACCTGCGTCTGGTACGCCTCGCGCAGAATGGCCGCGACTTCCGGACGGGTGAACTCGCGCGGAAGGTCCAGGCCCTGACGGAGCATCTCGCGCACCCTGGTTCCGCTCAGGATCAGGCGGTCTTCGGGACTGTGCCGGCAGGTTTTCTCTGAGGCCATCTCGCCGCACTTGCGGCAGTAGAATGTGTGATCGAAACAAATGGGCGTGATCCCCAACTCGCCCGGCTCGAATTCGAAGAATTTGCGCTGTGCATCGTAAGTCCCGTAGTAGTTGCCCACTCCGGCGTGGTCGCGGCCGACGATGAAATGCGTGCAGCCGTAATTTTTCCGGGCGATGGCATGGAAAATGGCCTCACGCGGACCGGCATAGCGCATCGCGGCCGGATACACGCTGAGCACGGTGCGGCTGGCCGGGTAAGCGGTCTGCATCAGCGCCAGATAACAGCGCAGCCGCACCTCGGCAGGGACGTCCTCATCCCGTGTGGCGCCCACGAGTGGATGCAAGAGCAGCCCGTCCACGGTTTCGAGGGCGCACTTCAGGATGTACTCGTGCGCGCGGTGCACGGGATTGCGCGTCTGGAACGCGACGACCGTGCGCCAGCCCCGGTGCTCGAACAGGAAGCGCGTCTCCTTCGGATCCAGGAGGTAGTTGGCAAATTGGCCGCGGTCGGGACGCCGCAGCAGGTGAATCGGCCCGGCGAGACAGTAGTCTCCCGCACTCTTCAGATAGGTGACGCCCGGATGTTTCTCTTCCGTCGTCAACAGAACCTGGCGCGCTTCCGCTTCGCGGTCGTACCGGAAAACCTCCTCCACGTCGAGCAGCGCGTACACCTGTCCGTCTTCGCCCGACAGCGCCACTCGCTCCACCCCGCGCAGCGTTTTGGCCCGTTCCTCGGTGATGGGCAGCGTGACGGGGATCGTCCAGGGGAGGCCGTTTGCCAGGCGCTGGTTGGCCAGCACGCTCGCATAATCCCGCTGGTTCATAAAGCCTTCCAGCGGTGAAAACGCTCCGACGCTGATTTGCTCAATATCGGAGAACTGGCGAGCATGGAGCGGCACGGCAAACAGCGAGCGCGCCTGCTCGAGCAGACGCTCCCGCTCCGCTCCCTCCACTACGCGGTTGACCAGCTTTCCACCATGTGGCCGGCTCAAACTCATCGACTTGCCTCTGTCAGAGTCAGCGTCCTAATAGATAGTGAACAATGAGTGTAGCACCCCTGGAAAGCGGCAGCAGGACGTCGTAAAATGGGGTTGCCCGTGAGGATTTCCCGGCTGTCATACGGGCGCAGATCAACTATCATGGCAACGGCAGGGAGAGCAATCTTCCTATACCAGCTCTTCCCGCGGGAACCTGCAGGACTCACCCACCGTTGCGGATTATCTCTGGCACT
>JASHSV010000103.1 GCA_030038535.1 Candidatus Acidiferrales bacterium | reverse complement strand
AATGGGCCTCATCTTCTGCGACCTCGTGGACTCCGGCATCGTCAAAGCCATCGTTTCCACCGGCGCGCTCATGGCCCATGGCTTGGTCGAGGCCACCGGCCTCTCTCATTTCCGCTATGACGCGAAAATGGACGATCGGGAGCTCTTCCACGCCGGCTACAACCGCGTCTACGACTCGCTCGAGCCCGAAGTGAATCTCGACCACGTCGAAGACGTCGTGGACCGCATCCTGAATTCCTGGGACCCCGCCGAATCCGTTTGCAGTTGGAAGCTCCATCGCCGCATCGGAGAGTACCTGCTCGAAAACACGCCCGGCCGCGGCATTCTCAAATCCGCTCGCGCCCACGGTGTCCCCGTTTTCGTTCCCGCCTTCACCGACTCCGAGCTCGGCATCGACTTCGCCCTCCAGCAGCGCGCCCGCCGCAAACACAAACAGCCTCTCCTCCGCTACGATCCCTTCGAAGACTTCGAGCACTTCGCCGAGACCATGCTCTCGCAGAAACGCATGGGCATTTTCACCATCGGAGGCGGCGTTCCCCGCAACTGGTCTCAGCAATTCGGCGTCTTCGCGGAGCTCCTCGCCCGCCGGGGCTACGAAAAGGTTCCCCTCAAGCGCTATCACTACGGCGTGCGTATTTGTCCTGAGCCGGTTTACTGGGGCGGCCTCTCCGGCAGCACCTATCGCGAAGCCGTTTCCTGGGGCAAATTCGTTCCGGAAGAAGAAGGAGGCCGTTTCGCCGAAGTGTTCGACGATGCCACCGTCGCTCTCCCGCTCGTCGCCGGCGCCGTCCTCGAACGCACCGGCTATTTCGACAGAGCCGCGCGCAAGAAGTGACCCGTACGGCGTTGGCGGCGCGTCGTGGAGCACGACATCCCGAGTCCCGAAGCCTCGGGAGCGGGAAGTGCCCCGGCTCCGCAGAAGGTAGGTGGTTGCTTTGAACCTGACCGCGCGCAACGGAATGCCATACTCGAGGGATCTTGCGGGCAACGGAGGGAGGAAAGAGCAGCGCAGGTGAAATACATACGTTATACGTTCCGCGTCTTCATTGCCCTGATTCTGGCTTCTCTGGCGCTTGTTATCGGCTTATGCCTACCCTTTTCCGTGTGGTGGTTTCTTCATGGCGAACCGGGAATGCCCGGAGGCGTAGCATTGTTACTCATAGGATTTCCGCTCGGTTTGATAGGGGCGATACTTACCGGACTCTTTGTGCTCATTAAATTGCATCCGGGGAGCCAACATTCACAGTAGCCCCGTGTCCTGCAGGACGTATGCTTGCGAAAGTCCTGGCCCCGGCCCTAGACTTGCCGGATTGTAATTCCGAATCCGCGTGCCTTTCGCGCGCGTGAGGTCCGATTTAGGGATTCCAGTGGAGTCCATCGGACTCCGGAAATCGGAGAATCTGTTTTTTCTGGTCTGAACAATGCCCAAGCTCAACCGCCGCAAATTCGTCAAGGCCCTCGCCGCCGCTAGCGCTGTGCTCGCCTCCGACTCCCTGTCTTCGGTTGGCCCTGCGGTCTCATCTGGTTCCTATGATGTCCTCGTTATCGGCGCCGGCGTTTTCGGCTCTTGGACTGCCCTTTCCCTCCGCCGCTCCGGTCGCAGCGTTCTCCTCATCGACCAATATGGCCCCGCCAACAGCCGTGCCAGCTCCGGCGGCGAAACTCGCATCATTCGCATGGGCTATGGCGCCCAGGAACTCTACTCCCGCTGGGCCTGGCAATCCCTCCCGGAGTGGAAGCGCCTTTCCGAATCCTCCGGCCAGACGCTCTTCCATCCCACCGGCGTTCTCTGGCTCGGCAAAGCCGATGATCCCGAAATCGCCCAAAGTGTCGTCACTCTCGGCAAGCTCTCGATTCCCTTTGAGCGCCTCTCCCGTTCCGATCTGGCAGGCCATTTCCCCCAGCTCGGCCTGGAAGAGGGCGCCATCGGCCTCCTGGAACCCGCCGCGGGTGCGTTGATGGCCCGTCGTGCTGTGCAAGTCGTCGTCGCCCAGGCCGTCCGCGAGGGTGTGGAATATCGCCCAGGCCTCGTTTCCGCTCCTTCCGGCACCGCCCGCGTGGAATCCGTATCCGTCAACGGAGAATCTGTCCGCGCCGCGACGTTCATCTTCGCCTGCGGCCCGTGGTTGCCGCACATCTTTCCGAAACTCCTCGGCGACAAAATCGTTCCTTCCCGCGGTGAGGAGTTCTTTTTCGGACCTCCTGCCGGTGACCGTCGCTTCATCGAAAATTCCTTTCCTACCTGGATCGACAACATTTCCGACACCTTCGGCACCCCCGACATCGAAGGCCGCGGCTTCAAGATCGGCGTCGATCTCCACGGTCCCGCATTCGATCCCGACCGCGATTCCCGGACTCTCGACGAAAAGTCCTATCGCTGGGTCCGCGATTACGCCGCGCGCCGCTTTCCAGGTCTCAAGGACGCGCCCCTCATCGAGCATCGCGTGTGTCAGTACGAAAACGCCTCCAACGAAGAATTCCTCATCGATCGCCATCCCAGCTACGAAAACGTCTGGCTCGTCGGCGGAGGCTCCGGCCACGGCTTCAAGCACGGCCCCGCCCTCGGCGCCTACGTCGCGGGGAAAGTGACCGGCGGCGGCTCAGTCGATCCCGTTTTCACCCTCGCCAGCCACGCCCCCGTCAAATCCCCCTCCATCTTCTCCCGCTGATCTGTTTGTAGGGGCACGACACCGTCGTGCCCCATGTCCGCAGAGTTTCCGCCCGGCTCTCCGTAGCGCCGGTCCCCAAAAGCTCGGTACCGCGCCGCCCTTTGGTGCTCCCCGCCAATACTTCGAGTCATCGTCCAGGGGGCACTCATGCAGGCGGCGAATCTGCTGCTCCTGTTTTTTTAGAATTGCGCTGCAGAAGGTTTAATCTTCATCCCCGATCAAAAACGCCGACGCCAGTACCGTCGTCCACAATCCCCGCTTGTCTCCCACTGCCGATTGCGTCACATTCATCGTTCTCACGATCTTGTTCGAAATCCGGTATACCTCTTTCTTTTCGTCCCACGAAAGGTCCGGATCAAAATCCACGTTCAGCGTTGTCGCCAGCATCTCCGCCGCCAGCTCTTCCGTATATTCCCCCGCCACTTCTTCCGTCTCTCCAAACGAGTGGTGCTCCGACAGATATCCGTACATGGATTTGTCCGCCGGAAGCGCCACGCCGATTCCCGCCGCGATCAGCCGGTGCGGCTCCCGCGTCGAATTCTCGCTGATCACGCAGAATGCCACCTGTCCCGGCTTGATCAGCTTCAATCCCTCCGCTCGCGAGATCAGCTTGCAATTCGGCGGAAAAATCGAAGACACCCGCACGATATTGCACGCCGCGATTCCCGCATTGCGCAATGCCAGCTCGAAGCTAGAGAGCCGCTCTCTGTGTTTTCCTACGCCTTTGGTGAGGAAGATCTTCTTTGCTACGAAGGGCATGTCTCGTTCGGTTCGCCCGCTCCCAGGAAACTTCGCGGAGTCTCCTTGAACGAAATTCTTCGCGAAAGTAGCAAGTCACGGCGCACCTGTCAATTCCTTTCGCCGGAAATCTTCTCGCGATGTTCGTTCCTGTGTCCGGTAGGGGCACGCCATCCCGACTCCCGAAGCTTCGGGATCGGGAGGTGCCCCATGTCCGCACGTGTCATTCCGCCGTACTGGCCTAGTTCGCTTCACCCGCCCGTTTCGGGTTGTTTCACCAGAGGAAGGCACCGCGCCAGGTGGCTCGCATACTGCCCCAGCGAGGTCAATTCATTCGGGTTGAAATCCGCGCCTGCCGTCGTCACGCTTTTCCCTTTGCGCGAGACTTGCAGCACTCCGGTCACTTTGTTGTCCGCCATCACCGGCACGCTCATGATTTTCTGGATGGGATCGCCGCGCTGCTTCGAATCGAGTGGCACCGCCTCAAACACCGTCGAATGCCGCGCGATCGTGAAGTTATTGATGATCTCCGCCCGCCGCTCCCGCGCCGTGCGCGACACCATCGCGCTGGTGCTGTTGATGGGGATCGTTCCCACGTTACGCAATTGTTCCGGCACCAGGAAGCGCAGAAACTTGTCGTCCGGCGTGGTCGCCAGGATCGCCACTTCGTCCGGCCTCACGCTGAACGCTCTTCCGATCTCCGCGGCGAGTTTTGCGACTACGGGCAGCTCGATCGGCTGTCCCGCTTGTATGAGTGCGTCCACTACTTTCACGAAGTCGGCGAGCTGCCCGCTCATCCCTTCTCCTCCTCGCCGGGCCTCCACCGCCGCCCCTTGAGTCGAGCGCAGACGCATATCCTACAACGAATCCCTCGTCGTAGCACAGGCTTTCAGCCTGTGCGCTTCTTCGCTTCCCGGGCGCTCTCGCCGAATCCGTGCCCCCTCTCCGGGTACGTCGTGTTAAAACCGTTTCCCTCCTTCTGCTCCGATTTTTCGTTTTTTCGAATTTCGATTTTCACCTTTCTCATATACGATGTCGTTTATCCCAATGGTCGGCCAGACCATTTCGCACTACCGCATCCTCGAAAAACTCGGTGGGGGCGGCATGGGTGTCGTTTACAAGGCCGAAGATGTGAATCTCCACCGCTTCGTCGCCCTCAAGTTCCTTCCCGACCAGGTGGCCCGCGACTCCCAGGCCCTCGCCCGTTTTCAGCGCGAAGCCCAGGCTGCTTCCGCCCTCAACCATCCCAATATCTGCACCATCTACGAAATCGGCCAGCACGATGGCCAGCCCTTCCTCGCCATGGAATTCTTGGACGGTTCCACGCTCAAGCACCGCATCGGCGG
>JASHSV010000102.1 GCA_030038535.1 Candidatus Acidiferrales bacterium | reverse complement strand
GGTGATGGGCGGCGAGAAAATGAAATTCCAGAAAATGTCGGGGCCGGAAGCGGGAACCGTGTGCGCGCGCTGCGCTTCCAGAATCATGTCGGGTGGGCCGAGCTGCCAGCCTTCCGTGAAGCGGGGAAGCGGAGGCGTCTTGAAGGACGCGCCTTCGGGTGCCCCGGTTTTCACCCAGTCCTCAATCAGGCGAATTTCATGATCTGTGAGGCGCGGGTCCCCAGCAAACTCGCCGAAGGCGCCCTCGGGAAGCCAGGGCGGCATCGCGCGAGAGCGCACTGACGAAGCGATTTGGGCGGCGCGTTGCTTCGCGTCTGTGTAGGTGAGCAGCGGAAAGGCGGATTCCCCGGTGCGATGGCAGGAGGCGCAGTGCTCGTAGAGGATTGGCGCTACGTCGTGTGCAAACGTCGGCGGCGCGCTCTGTGCCGCCAGCGGCGCAGCGAATCCGAGCAGGAAAAACGCCCAGGCAACTGGGTGTCTCGCGCTAAACACACGGCCTCTATCTCCCGACCACGATCGCGGGGAATTTTATCACGGCGAATTTGGTTTTTCCGGGAGCGCGGGCGCCCCGGGAGTTGCAACTCCGGAGCCGACAGGATACAAGCAACAGGGCCGGCCGGCGGCAAAACCAGCGCGGACCGCACAGGAGCGGGAACATGGCAAAGAAGACGAAGAAAAAGGCGCAACAACCGGCGACAGGTGCGGCGTGGAAGGCGCTAGCCTCGCACCACAAAAAACTGTCGAAGATTCATCTGCGCAAGCTCTTTGCCGATGATCCGAAGCGCGGCCAGCGGATGACGCTCGAGGCCGCGGGCCTGTTCCTGGACTATTCCAAGAACCGCGCGACGAACGAAACCATGAAGCTGCTGCTCGCGCTCGCCCACAAATCGGGCCTGCGCGCGCGCATCGACGACATGTTCCGCGGGGAAAAGATCAACATCACGGAAAACCGCGCCGTGCTTCACGTGGCCCTGCGCGCGCCGAAAGGCGCCTCGATTGTCGTGGACGGGAAGAACGTGGTACCCGAAGTCCACGCCGTTCTCAACAAAATGGCGGGCTTCGCGGATCGCGTGCGCAGCGGCGCGTGGAAGGGGCATACGGGAAAGCGCATCCGCAACGTGGTGAACATCGGAATCGGCGGCTCCGATCTCGGGCCGGTGATGGCCTACGAAGCCCTGCGGGACTTTTCGGACCGCGGCATGAACTTCCGGTTTGTTTCCAATATTGACAGTACTGACTTCGCGGAAGCGGTCGAGGATCTGGACCCGGCGGAAACGCTATTCATCGTTTCTTCGAAAACATTCACCACGCTCGAGACCATGACGAACGCCCACTCCGCGCGTTCCTGGTCGCTCGCCGGGCTGGGCGGCGACCAGAAATCGGTGGCCAAGCATTTCGTTGCCGTTTCGACGAACGCCGCCGAAGTTTCGAAGTTCGGCATCGACACCGCCAACATGTTCGAGTTTTGGGATTGGGTGGGCGGCCGGTATTCGATGGATTCCGCCATCGGCCTCTCCACGATGGTGGCCATCGGCCCGGAGAACTTCCGCGCGCTGCTCGGCGGTTTTCACCAGATGGACGAACATTTCCGCACCAGCCCCTTCGAATCCAACATGCCCGTGCTCATGGGCCTGCTCTCCGTCTGGTACAACAATTTTTTTGGCGCGCAGACCGTGGCCGTTTTGCCGTACGAGCAGTACCTCAAGCGTTTCCCGGCGTATTTGCAGCAGTTGACGATGGAGAGCAACGGGAAACGCGTAACGCTCGAAGGAAAACCGGTGGCGCGCGATACGGGGCCCATCTACTGGGGCGAGCCGGGAACCAACGGGCAGCACTCCTTCTACCAGCTAATCCACCAGGGCACGCGGCTGATTCCCTGCGACTTCATCGCGTTTGCCAAGCCGCTCAAGCCGCTCGGCCGGCATCACGACATGCTGATGGCCAACGTGTTCGCCCAGGCCGAGGCGCTGGCGTTCGGAAAAACGGCCGAGCAGGTGAAGGCCGAAGGCGTTCCGGATTGGCTGGTGCCGCACAAAGTGTTCGAAGGCAACCGCCCGTCAAATACGATCCTGGCCGAACGATTGACGCCGGAGACGTTGGGCAAGCTCGTCGCGCTGTATGAGCACAACGTCTTTACGCAGGGCGTGGTGTGGAACATCGGTTCGTTCGATCAGTGGGGCGTGGAGTTGGGAAAAGTGCTGGCGCAGCGCATCATCCCCGAACTGGAAAGCGCTTCCGAGCCGGCACTGAAGCACGACACGTCGACCAACAATTTAATTCGGCGCTATCGCGCGCTGAAATAGACGGAAAACCAGCCCAGCGGGCTCTGCGATGCGCCTCGGCCGTTCGCAGTGGCCACCAGGTTGCCCTGTGCGCCCGGCGCACACCCCCTAGAAACGCGCGAAATTCTGACTTCGCGGTGACCGCTGCTGGGACTACGCGGCCGGTTTCGCGGCGGCCTCGGCCACGCGATTTGCCAGGTCCACACACGCGCCAATCGCCGGGCCTTCCAGATAATTACCAGTCACATGCAGGCCCGGGACTTCGGCGAGCGCAGCGCGGAAGCGGCGGATCAACTCGGCGTGGCCGAGGTTGTATTGCGGGATGGCCTGCGGCCAGCGCTGCGCGAATCGAATCCGCGGCGCGAGCAGGATGCCCAGCACGCGGCGCAATTCCGACTCAACGGTTTGATAGAGCGGCTCGTCGGGCATTGCGCCCGCCGAGGGATCAGTCATTCCGCCCACGAAACTCGTGAGCAGCGACTGCGCTTCCGGTGCGCGGCCGGGGAAAAGCGACGAATTCCACACCGTGCCGAGGATGCGCAGCCGTTCGGCGCGCGGCACGAGAAACCCGAACCCATTGAGCGGCGCCTTGAGATGCTCGGTCATGTAGCTGCCGGACACGACCGCAACCGGCGCGTATTCGATACGAGCGAGATCGCCCGCTGCGGAGACGAGTGGCGCGAGCAGCGTTCCGGCGACGCGTGCCGGCGCCGCAATCACCACCGCGCCGGCGGAAAT
>JASHSV010000001.1 GCA_030038535.1 Candidatus Acidiferrales bacterium | reverse complement strand
TCGCTCCAGTGAGCAGAGCCAATCCGATGGCGAAAGCCAGAACGGGCAGCGAAGGCGTCACATTGAAGGGAAGGAAGTGCGCGCTCCGGAATGCCAGCGCCAGCAGAAGCCGTCCCGCTGCAAGAGCGACTACCAGACCAGCAATCGAGCCGCCGAGCGCCAGCAGAACGCTTTCCGTCAGCGCCTGCGTGATGATTTGCCGGGGAGCGGCTCCGAGAGCTAGGCGCACGGCGGTCTGCGGTCGGCGCACAGCGGCGCGCGCCAGCAGCAGATTGGCGACGTTGGCGCAGGCGACCAATAAGACCAATCCGCATACGGCAAGCAGGATTTGAAGGCTGCGGCCGTATTCCTCCTTCATTGCCTCAACTCCGGACCCGGCAGGAATTACGTTGATGACCTGCTTGGGAAGGACGCGAATTACGTCGGGCATCCAGTTGGCGGGATAATCGGAATCGGTCTGCAACCACTGGCGCAAGACGGCGGTCAGGCGCGCAGACATGCCGTTGGTGGAAGCGCCGGGGCGCAGGCGGCCCATCATGCGCAGCCAGGCTTCCTGGGGCTGATCGAGCAGCGCGCTGCCCGTGTCCATCATGGGCTCCTGATGCAGGGGAACCCACAGGTCGGGCGGATCGCTCTCAAGCATTTCGCCGAAAAAACCGGGTGGCGCCACTCCAATGATGGTGAACGGATGGCCTTCGACGACGAAGGTGGCGCCCACCACGGAAGTGTCGCTGCCATAAATGGTCTGCCAGACGTGATGGCTGAGAACAGCCACGGGCGGGGAGGCGGGCTTGTCGTCCTCGGGCGTAATCAAGCGCCCGCCGAATGCGCGGACGCCCAGCATCGAGAAGTAGCTGCCCGAGACGAACTCGGAACGGAGCGGCCGGGGAACCTCTTCGCCCCCGCGGCGGACACTCATCCGTCCACGTCCGGTTTGGAACGCGGCGGTCTCTTCAAACTCGGGTGCCGCGGCCCTGAGGCGGTCGTACAGCGAGTAGGAGTAGAAGCCCCACGTGTTCTGCGTGCCTCCTTCGACGCAGCACTCGTCGCCCTCGCCGACGCGGTAGAGCCCGGCGGGATCGCTGACGGGAAGCGAACGAAGCATGACCTCGTGCATGAGGGAAAAAATGGCGGTAGTGCCCCCGATGCCCAGAGCCAGCGTGAGCATCGCGGCGCCCGTAAATACCGGCGAATGCCGGAATTGACGCATGGCGTAACGTAGATTGCCGATGAAATTCCCCATGAGGCCCCCCCTAGATGCACGTACGAGGTTCGGTCAGCCCCGGTTCCCGGTATTCGACGGATTTCGTGGAGAAAGGATAGGCCGTGGAAGGAAACTCGACACTCCAAACCGGGTGCCCAAGGGTCGAGGAGAAAATCCAAAACCGGAAAGTGCAGGCCCATACTCGGGTTTCAGCCTGGCGAATCGCCATCGAGCGAACGGGCCAGAGTAGAGCCGGCAATTTTCGAGTTTTGGTTTTCGCCTTATCTCATCGCGTGGTGGGCAGGCTGTGGGCGAGCAGCGTGCTGACCTGCGATTGCGTGAGGGTCAGCGATAGCTCCACGCGGTCACCCTGCTGCTGCACGACAGCAGCGTGGAGCGCGGCGGCCATATCGGGGTTCTGATTTGCTTCGGCGGTCGCGTAAAGGGCGAAGCCCGCCTGAGCCACGGCAGCGAGCAGAGAGGCCTGACTCGCGTCGGTGCATAAGAAGCTGGCGGAGGAGGAAAGGTCGCTCCCTAGCGAGGCGCGCGCAACCGCGGCCCGCAGGTTGCTGAACAGCGTCTGGGCTTCCGGGCGGTTGGCGGCATCGGGCGCGATGTTGCGGATTTCGAGCGCCGCAAATCGTTGATCCATCACCGCCCACACGCTACCGCGGCCGTTCACCTCCAAAATCAGCGGTGCGAGCACCTGGTTCTGGAGGAAGCCAGGCGTGCCGGTGGAGGCGCGCGTGAGAAGCGCTTCCACCTGGTCGCGGGCGCCAAACACCAGCTTGCTGGAATCCGCGAAGGCGATTGCGAAGGCCAGTCCCTCGGTGTTCTGGCCCATGCTGAATAGCGTCTTTCCAGCCACCTCAGCGCTGGGAAGGCGAAGCGCGCGGGCACGGTCGGCAACAGTGGAAGGCACAAAATTGCCTTCCGTGACGCTGATCAGCTCGAAGCCTCCGCTGGGAGTGGCCAGATTGGCCCAGCTCAGTTGCTGCGCCTGCGCCTCAAAGTCGATGCCGAGGGCCAGCGCCTGGGATTCGAGCTGCCGAAGTTGCGGGGGGATATAAGAGTCATGGATGATCTTGTAGTGTGGCGACTGGCGAAGCGTGTGCAAGTCCGCAAACGCCAGCTCGCCGGCCTCGGGGGGAAACAGTGCAAGGGTAGAATCAGGGAGAGACTGGGCATGAGCGGGAGGAGAAGCGAACGGCACCAGGATTGCTAAGGCCAACAGCAGGCCCCCCCATCGCGCGAGGTTAGGGTGAAGTTTAGTCATGATCGATTCCTTGGCTCCGAATGGTTTAGACGTGCGGCGCGAGCCGGGGTTTGCCTTGAATCGGTTCCGCACAGCCTTCACTTACAATGGGCGCGGCGAAGGGGTTTGTCAATTCAGTAGGCCGCCGGGGATGTGCAGATCTGTCTAGAATCGGGTGGAGCAGGAGCGGACCGGCCCTTCTTCGTTCTGACTCATGCAAATAGGCTCTGCTGCCGGGCCAGAGCGAGGCCCGTGCGTAGTGCCCGGGGCGAATCAAAAGTGATAGCAACCCTTGACAGCTAGAGTTCTAGTACCGAGAATGTTCCATTATTCCTGCGGGCACCCCTTCCGCCCGCGCATGTAAGAGAGGCAGTCATGCGCATCTTGCTGGCGGAAGGCGATCAAGCACTTTCTTCCTTCGTTCGAAAAGGCCTGGAAGCAGAACACTACGCGGTGGACGCCTGCGCCGATGGGGCGGAAACAGCGTTTCTCTGGCAGCAATTCGGGTACGACCTGCTGCTGTTGGATCTGAACCTGACGGGAGGGCTGCGGGCGCACGAGTTGCTTCCGGCGGCGCGGGCGGCCAAACCATCACTGCCCATTCTGGCGCTGTGCGGCTCGCCCAAGGCAGAGGACCGCGCGCGGGCTCTTGATATGGGCGCGGACGACGTTCTTACCCGTCCCTTCTCCTTCTGCGAGCTGGCGGCCCGGGTGCGGGCGCTCATGCGCCGAGGGTCTCGGCCGGCCGAATCGGTACTGCGTGTGGCCGACCTCTGCATGCACCGTATCGAACATACGGTGGAGCGGGCGGCGCGCAAAATTCCGCTGACCTCGAAAGAGTTTGCCCTCCTGGAATATCTGATGCGCAACCAGGGGCGCGCCCTCAGCCGGGCTATGATCGTGGAACACGTCTGGAATTTGTCTTTCGACACCTCTACGAACATTGTGGATGTGTACATCAACTACCTGCGGCGGAAGGTCGATGATGGATTCGATCCTCCCCTGATCCACACGGTGCGAGGGGTAGGCTACCGGATGGAAGTCCCCGAGGGCGTACAGGTGGCGGCTGCCGCGCGCCGAACCGGAAACGTGTCCACTCCCGAGCCGCGCCGGCTTGCAGCGGTGGCGGGGTTCCCCTTGTCGGCCGGACGCGGGTCCAG
>JASHSV010000101.1 GCA_030038535.1 Candidatus Acidiferrales bacterium | reverse complement strand
TGCCGAGTGCTGGTGTGTGAGCATCTGGACGGACGAGTGAGCGTGTACTACGGACCGCATCGAGTGGCAGAATTCGGGGCCGATCCGGGTGAGGAAAGCGTCGCACCGCCACCCTCCCTGACGGCTCAGGAAACGAGGGAGGAAAGCGGACAGATCATGTGCTCATAAAACCGGACATCTCGATGTGCTAACAACAGCAGTAAATTATATGGAAAATGGAAGGTTAGGGACTGACGGCCGAGAGACGGGTGGCAGCGGCGGCGCTCCAGGGATATTGCAGGGCGATGCGAGAGTGCGCCGCGTCCCATCGCTGACGCGCTGGGCTATCGTGAGACGCGCCGAGGGCGCTGCGGAACAGAAGCGGGTCAATGCGCGCAGAGGTGCAGACCAGGGGCTGGGGTCCGGAACAGGAGCCATCCTGAGGTTCGGCGCTGCGTGAAGACGCCAAGCTCAGAGACGGTAGCGGGATGACACTGCCGGAGACGGTGTGATAGCATGCGCAGCGATTGAGCATGCCGCCGCAATACATTCCCGTGCTGATCTTCGCGGTGCTGGCAGCGGCGTTCCCGGCCGTCACCCTGCTGATTTTTGCGCTTATCCGGCCCTCGACGGGCGCAATCGGGGCGAAATTGAAGCCGTACGAGTGCGGAATTGCGCCGGAGGGTGACGCGCGCGGGCGGTACTCCGTGCGCTTCTACATCGTGGCCATTCTTTTTGTCATCTTCGACGTGGAAACGGTATTCCTGTTTCCGTGGGCCGTGGATTACCGCCTGCTGGGAATCTACGGGCTGATCAGCATGTTCGTGTTTCTGGGCATTCTGATCGTTGGGTACGTCTGGCTCTACCGCAAAGGCGCGCTCGAGTGGGTGTAGAGAAGAGAGGTGGAGGCTAGAAGTTAGAGGTTGGACAGAGGGGGAACGAGAAACCGTCCAGCCGGGAATGGTGGGAAATCCGAACTGGAGAACTTCAGGCGCCTGCTAATTGCTATGGGAATCGAACCTCCGGAAAAAGATCCCGCGCAGTCCACACCGCCAGAACGGGAAGGGAAGCCCGCTGAATCAGTTCCGGCGGAAAAGTCCGCGACGGCGGATAAACCCGTCGCGTCCACATCCGCGGACAAGCCCGCCGCGGCGGACAAGCCCGCGAAGCCAGCCACGCCGGCAGCGGCGGCTCCGCCGAAGCCGCCCCCGCCCCCGCCGAAGCCGAAAGAGGGTCCCACACCGCTCGACAATGAACTGGTAAAGCGGTTCAAGGCAAAGTTTGGCGAGGCGGTGCGCGAGGCCTGGCTGGACCGGAAACAGGCGATTCTGGTGGTGGATGCGGCGAAGCTGCGCGCCATTTGCCAGTATGCGCGGGACCAGGAAAAATTCGACATGCTCACCGACTTGACGGCCGTGGACTGGCCGAAGCGCGAGAAGCGGTTCGAGGTGATGCTGAACCTGTATTCGTTTCCGAAGAACGAACGGCTGAGGATCAAGGCGCACGCCGGGGACGGCGAGATGGTGCCGAGCGTCATCACCGTTTGGCCGGCGGCGGGATGGCTGGAGCGGGAATGCTTTGACATGTTCGGGATAGGCTTCGAAGGCCATGCGGGACTCAAGCGCATCCTGCTGCCCGACGAGTGGCAAGGGCACCCGTTGCGGAAGGATTACGACATCCTGCAGCAGGACGAGGCCTGGGTGCACGAAAATCTGGGAATTGAGAGCGGACAATAGCCGATGGACGAAACGGAAAACACGGCCGCGCTGCCCGTGGAGATGCCCATCCCCGGGGCGGACGAAATCGTCCTGAACATGGGGCCGCAGCACCCTTCGACGCACGGCGTGCTGCGCGTGAAGCTGAAGCTGGACGGCGAGCGCATCGAGGGCTCGGAATGCATCATCGGCTACCTGCACCGGGGCGTGGAGAAAATCGCGGAGCATCGCAGTTACCAGCAGTTCGCGCCGTATGTGGACCGCATGGATTACGTGGCGGCGGTTTCGAACGGGCTGGGATATTGCGAGGCGGTGGAAAAGCTGCTGGGCGCGGAGGCGCCGCCGCGCGCGAAAGTGGTGCGGACGATCCTGACGGAGCTGCAGCGGATCGCGAGCCATCTGCTGTGGCTGGGGACGCACGCGCTGGACATCGGCGCGCTGACGCCCGTCTTTTATTGCCTACGCGAGCGGGAGGAAGTGCTGAAGATTTTCGAGAAATATTGCGGCGCGCGGCTGACGACGAACGCCTTCCGCATCGGCGGGCTGCAATACGAGACCTACGACGGATTCGAGCACGACGTGAAGCGGTTCTGCGACGACTTTGAGAAAAAGGTGGAAGAGTACGAGCAGCTATTGACGGGGAACCGCATCTGGGTGGGGCGCACGAAGGGAATCGGGATTCTGACGGGAGAGCAGGCGATTGCGCTGGGAGTGACCGGGCCGCCGCTGCGGGCGAGCGGAGTGAAATGGGACATACGCAAGGCGATGCCCTATGCGGCGTACGAGCAGTATCAATTCGAGATACCGACGGGGCAGAACGGCGACACGTATGACCGGTATCTGGTGCGCATGGAAGAGATGCGGCAATCGCGGCGGATCTGCCTGCAGGCAATTGAGAACATTCCGACGGGGCCGATCATGGCGAAGGTGGGCAAAGTGCTGAAGCCGCCGCCGGGCGAGGTGTACCACTCGATTGAGGCGCCGAAGGGCGAGATCGGTTACTACGTGGTGAGCGACGGGACAGTGCAGCCGTATCGCGTGCGGGTGCGGCCACCGTCGTTCATCAATCTGCAGGCGTTTGACACCATGGCGCGAGGGCATCTGGTGGCGGATGTGGTGGCAATTATCGGGACGTTGGATATCGTGCTGGGGGAAGTGGACCGCTAGAGAGGCAGTGGAGCGTGGTTGGTTGCGGACATGGGGCACGACATGTCGTGCCCCTACGAAGGATGAGGGAAGCGGGCAGGTAGCGAGGCGGGCAGAGCAGGAAGAAGGGGGGATTCGGCGGGTGATTCAGGAAGCGTACTTCCTACTGAGCAAGTACATCTGGCAGATCGTGGACGGGCTGGTGATCGTCGCGATTTTTCCGCTATTGGCCGGTTATGTGGTGCTGCTGGAACGAAAAGTGATGGCCGACATGCAGGCGCGGCTGGGCCCCATGCGCGTGGGCCCGCACGGGCTGCTGCAGCCGCTGGCGGATGCAGTGAAATTGATGATCAAAGAGGACATCATTCCGGAGAGCGCTGACCGGGCGATATTCTGGCTGGCGCCGGTTCTTTCGGTGTTCGCAGGGATGCTGTCGTTTGCGGCAATTCCAGTTGGCCCGGGATTTTTGATTGCGGACATGAACATCGGGCTGCTGTTTATTTTTGCGGTGAGCTCGATGGGCATTTTCGGGATTGTGCTGGGCGGGTGGGCGTCGAACAGCCACTACTCGTTGATGGGCGCGCTACGCAGTTCGGCGCAACTTGTGAGCTACGAAGTGGCGGTGGGGATGGCGATGGTGAGCGGGCTGCTGCTGGCCGGCACGCTTTCCATGAAAGACATTGTGGAGTATCAGGCACACAGCGGCTTCTGGCTGGTGTTCGTCGCGCCGGTGGGATTCGTGATTTACCTGATTGGCTCGGTGGCGGAAACGAACCGCGCGCCGTTCGATCTGCCCGAGGCGGAGTCGGAACTGGTGGCCGGCTACATGACGGAGTACAGCGGATTCCGCTGGGCGCTCTATTTCCTGGCTGAGTATTCGAACATGGTGGTGGTGGGGTCGGTGGCGACGACGCTGTTTCTGGGCGGGTGGCTGCGGCCATTCGCGGGGACGCATGCGATGGACTTCCTGGATTTCGCGCCGCCGCTGGTGATGCTGGGCGTAACCGGCTATTGCGTTTACCGCATTCCGAAGCAGACGGGGTGGGACCAGAAGTTCATCATGGCGATTTTCGCGGGAATCTGTTTTGTGGTTACCGTGCCGCTGGCCGTGGTGCTGGCTCCGGGGCTGGCGGCCTGGAAGGCGGGGGTGCACGGGGCGTTCTGGTTCATCGCGAAAGTGATGGGTTACGTGTACGTGTTCCTGTGGGCGCGGTTCACCTTCCCGCGCTACCGGTTTGACCAGTTGATGCAGGTTGGCTGGCATTACCTGATTCCGCTTTCGATCGTGAACGTGATGGGAGTGGCCACGGCCGTGGTGTTACACCGGGAGGCGGGATGGAATCCGGTAGTGAGCATCGGAGTGACGCTTGTGGTTACGATGCTGGCTGCGCTGTGGCTGGTGCGCGCGGGGGAGAGAAGGGAGCAGACGGCGCTGAAGAGCGCCGCCTGAGACGGGCAGAAGAGCGACGCAATGACGAATGAGATCTTATTTTATTTTTTCGCGGGACTAGCGGTGCTGGGCGGCGTGCTGGTGGTGACGATGCGCAACGCCGTGCACAGCGCCGTGTTCCTGATTACGACCCTGCTGGCCACAGCGGGCCTTTATCTGACGCTGAACGCGGAGTTTCTTTTCGTAGTGCAGATCATCCTGTATGTGGGCGGGATCATGGTGCTGTTCGTGTTTGTGATCATGCTGGTGAACCTGGACGTGGCACTGCACCAGGTGCAATTCAACCGGCAGACCTGGGTGGCAGGACTGCTTTCGTTCGCGCTTCTCGCGGAGCTGCTGGCAGCGGTGGCCCTGGCGCGCTCGTACGGTGAGGAGAATTGGCTGTTCGCGGCACCGCACGTGCCTACGGTGACCGCGGAAGGGAATACGGAGCAGATCGGAAGACTGCTGTTCCAGAACTACGTGATTCCCTTCGAGATTGCTTCGATTCTGCTGCTGGTGGCGCTGGTGGGCGCTGTGGTGATGGGGAAAAAGAGGATTTAGGAGTTCAGGAAAAACAGATCCCTCATCCCGCTTCGCGGGATTCGGGACGACAGCGGGGAGAGATGATACCGACCAGCCACTATCTCGTCGTCAGCCTGCTGCTGTTTACCACCGGAGTGATCGGCGTGCTGACGCGCCGCAACGTGATCATCGTGCTGATGTCGATCGAGCTGATCCTGAACGCGGTGAACATCAACCTGGTGGCGTTTTCGCAGCATCTGGCCAGCCTCGACGGGCAGGTTTTTGCCATTTTCGTGATTACGGACGCGGCTGCGGAGGCTGCGGTGGGGCTGGGCATCATCATCGCGTTTTTCCGCAACCGGCAGACGTTGCTGGCGGACGAGATGGATTTGCTGAGATGGTAGGTCGGAGCTAACGCGCGATGGACAGCCGCTACTTTCTGGAGCATATCGGCTGGATACCGCTGTTCCCACTGGCCAGCGCGGCGCTGATGCTTCTTTTCGGCCGGCGACTGCCGAAGGCCGCGGTCAGCGTGGCCTGCGTAGGCAGCGTGTTCGTGTCGTTCCTCTATGCCACGGGCGCGGTGATCCAGCTCTCCGCGCGCCCGGCGGAAGATCGCGTCTTCCAGAAAATCCTGTTTGAGTGGATTCCCGCGATTCCGTATCACGGCGCTGGGTTCGGGTTATCGCAGTTCTCGGCAGATTGGGGAATGCTGCTCGACCCGCTTTCGTCGGTGATGATTCTGGTGGTGACGGGCGTCGGCTTCCTGATTCACCTCTACTCGGTCGGCTACATGGCGCACGAGGGCGGCTACTACCGCTTTTTCGGTTACCTCAATCTGTTCATGTTTTCGATGCTTACGCTGGTGCTGGGAAATAACCTGCTGCTCCTGTTTGTCGGCTGGGAGGGAGTGGGGCTGTGCAGCTACCTGCTGATCGGATTTTTCTTCCTGAAGAAGTCGGCATCGGATGCAGGGAAAAAGGCGTTTGTGGTGAATCGGGTGGGCGATGCCGGGTTCCTGCTCGGCATTTTTTTGGCCTCCACCGTGCTGGGAACAATCCGGTTTACGGACCATGGCCTCGAAGGAGTCTCGAAATTCGCGGGCATGATTGACGTCCTGCGCAGCGGGGCGTTCCACAGCGGCGAGGCCGTGCTGACGGCGATGGCCATCCTTTTTTTCATCGGGGCGACGGGAAAATCGGCGCAGATTCCCCTGTACACCTGGCTGCCGGACGCGATGGAAGGGCCCACACCGGTGAGCGCGCTCATCCACGCGGCCACCATGGTGACCGCTGGCGTGTACATGGTGACGCGCATGAATGCGCTCTACCAGTTGGCGCCTGATGCAATGCTCACCGTGGCGGTGATCGGTGGCCTGACCGCGTTTTACGCGGCGACCATGGGGCTGGTGCAGAACGACATCAAACGCGTGCTGGCCTATTCGACCATCAGCCAGCTTGGCTACATGTTCCTGGCTCTGGGCGTGGGCGCGTTTACGGCCGGCATCTTCCATCTGATGACGCACGCGTTTTTCAAGGCGCTGCTGTTCCTCGGTTCGGGCAGCGTGATTCACGCGCTCTCCGGCGAACAGGACATGCAGAAAATGGGCGCGCTGTGGTCGAAGATTCCCACCACGGCGCGGACATTTCTGGTTGCATCGCTGGCCATCGCGGGGATTCCGCCGCTGGCCGGTTTCTTCAGCAAAGACGAGATCCTGTGGCGGACGTTTACTCGCGAGGAGTCGTCAATCTACAAGGTGCTCTACGTAGTGGCCCTGGTCACGGCGGGCATGACCGCGTTTTATATTTTCCGGCTGGTGTTTTTGACGTTCTTCGGGAAATCGCGAGTGGAGCACGATGTGGAACACCACATCCACGAATCGACGCATTGGATGTGCTTGCCGCTCAGAATTCTGGCCGTACTTTCCATCGTTGGGGGCATGATCGGCATATCGCACTTCAGTTTGTTTGAGTTCTGGCTCGAGCCGGTGGTGGCACCGGTGCATGCCGCCGCAGGAGCGGCAGAGGTGGGATGGACCATGGGTGAAGCCGGCATGATGCTCATCTCGGTTTTCGTTGCCGTGGGCGGAATCTGGCTGGCCTACTACATTTACCTGGAGCGCGAAGGGCTGGCGGACCAGCTTGCCGCGCGCTGGAAGGGCTTGTACGAACTGGTGTTCCACAAATACTACATGGACGAAGTGTATGACTCGCTGTTCGTCAATCGCACTGTGGACCTCGCCACCGCGCTGGGTGATTTTGACCGCGGTGTGGTGGATGGGCTGGGAGTGGACGGTTCGGCCAGCGCGACGCGGATGACTTCCCGCCTCTCGATGTGGTGGGACAGGTGGATCGTGGATGGCCTCGTGAATCTTTCGGGAACAATCGTCCGCTTTGCCAGTTATCCGGTGCGCGTGTTGCAGACCGGCTTGGTGCAGAGCTACGCGCTCGTTATCCTGTTCGGCATTTTGCTTTTACTGGTTGTATATCTCGGCGTACCGGCTGTGGGCTACCTGCGGGCGCTGCTGCATTGGGCGTGAGGGGGATGGAACTGTGGACGTAATCCGATTGTTGGACACAAACTTGCTGAGCGTGATCATGTTCACGCCGCTGGCGGGGGCCATCCTGCTGATGTTTATTCCCGGGCGGCTGGCCAATGCGCATCGCTGGATCGCAAATCTGTTCGGGTTCGCCGGCTTCCTGGTTTCGCTGCCGCTGATCGGGAGTTTCCGGTTGGGAACGCCCGGCTTTCAATTTCGGGAGGAGTACGACTGGATCCCTTCGATTGGGGCGAAGTACTCGCTGGGAATCGACGGGCTGAGCTTCGTGCTCGTTCTGCTGACCACTGCGCTGGGTGCCATCGCCATTCTCTCCTCCTGGAACGCCATTCAGACGCGCGTAAAGGAATTTTACATTCTCCTGCTGCTTCTCCAGACGGGCATGCTGGGCGTCTTCATGTCGCTGGATTTCTTCCTCTTTTACGTCTTCTGGGAAGTGATGCTGGTCCCCATGTATTTCCTGATTGGAGTGTGGGGCAGCGACCGGAGGCTTTACGCGGCGATTAAATTCTTCCTGTACACGCTGGTTGGCTCGGTGGTGATGCTGCTGGCCATTTTGAGAATTTATTTCGGGTACATGAGCGAACACGCGGGCGTGTACACGTTCAACATCCAGGCCTTGCTGGAGAGCACGAAAACGTTCGATCCCTCGCTGCAGCAATGGCTGTTCTGGGGGCTGTTTTTCGCCTTTGCCATCAAGGTGCCCATGTTTCCCTTCCATACCTGGCTGCCCGATGCGCATACAGAGGCGCCCACGGCCGGCTC
Source organism: Candidatus Acidiferrales bacterium (assembly GCA_030038535.1). Classification (GTDB taxonomy): domain Bacteria; phylum Acidobacteriota; class Terriglobia; order Acidiferrales; family UBA7541; genus JOPF136. The sequence goes on along the minus strand of JASHSV010000101.1, from coordinate 16,241 downwards.
CGTAATCCTGGCCGGCGTGCTGCTGAAAATGGGGACGTACGGTTTCCTGCGCTTTTCCGTCCCCATGCTTCCCGAGGCCACCCGGCATTATGCCTGGCTGATGATGGTGGTTTCCGTCATCGCTATCATCTACGGCGCGCTGGTCTGCATGATGCAGAAAGACATGAAGCGCCTGATTGCCTACAGCTCGGTGAGCCACATGGGATTTTGCACGCTGGGGATCTTCGCGCTTACGCCAATGGGACTCGAGGGCAGCATTCTGCAACAGCTCAACCACGGGATTTCGACCGGCGCACTCTTTCTCATCGTGGGCGTACTCTACGAGCGGCGGCATACGCGACTGATTTCGGAATTCGGCGGGCTGTCGACGCCGATGCCCAATTACGCCACCATCTACCTGATCATCACGCTCAGCTCGCTGGGCATGCCATTGCTGAACGGATTCATCGGGGAATTTCTGATTCTGCGCGGCACATTTGAGGTCACCGGCTTCAGCGGCGGCCACCCCGCCAACGGCAAATACTTCGCGGCCTGGGCGGTTGCCGGAATCGTGCTCGGCGCAGCCTACCTGCTGTGGCTCTACCAGCGCGTGATGTTTGGAAGGATTACGAACCCGGCGAACGAAAAGCTGCCCGACCTGAACGTCCGCGAATTTGCCTGCCTCGTGCCGCTTGTCCTCGCCGCGCTCTGGATCGGCATTTATCCCGCTCCGGTGCTTCAGTACCTGGAGGAGCCGGCCAACGCCATTGTGCAGCGTGTGAATCCGGAATATTTCAGCGCTCGTGCCGCGCGCGTTCCCGCGGCCGGAATAGTGCCCGCCCTGCCTGATTCCGGCGCCGGCGAGCATTCCGACCTGCCGCCCGCGGCTCCGGCGAGGTGATGCGGAGTGCTCCAGGACCTCCTAGGCCGAATCGGAATGCAGTTGCCGAAGGAATTCGCTCTCATTTTGCCCCAGGTGCAGCTCGGCATCTTCGCCCTCGGTATTCTGCTCACCGATTTTCTGCTGGACCGCAAATCGCGGTGGTGGAACGCGGTGCTCGCGCTGGCCGGCGTGGGCTTCAGCGCCAAGGCGCTGTGGAACCTGCGCAACCTGGAGGACGTGAGCGCCTACCACAGTTCAATTGTGGTGGACCCATTCGCCGTGTTCTTCGGCTTCCTGTTCCTGATTTCCGCCGCACTTGTGATTCTGCTCTCGGTCCGCTACCTGGAAATCGAAGACGAGCACCACGGCGAGTTTTATGCCCTGCTGCTCTTCGCCACGATCGGCATGATGTTCCTGGCTTCGGGCAGCGACCTGATTACGCTCTTCCTCGGGCTCGAAACCATGGCCCTTTCCTTCTATGTCCTCACCGGCTTTCTCCGCCACCGCAAAACCTCTAACGAAGGCGCCGTGAAGTATCTCCTGCTGGGCGCTTTTTCGAGCGGAATCCTGGCGTACGGGTTTTCGCTGATGTACGGCATTGCCGGCTCAACAAATCTGGCGGAAATCGCGAAGGCATACGCTTCGCGGTCGCCGGGCGATCCGCTGGTTTTGATTTCGCTGGTTACTGTTTCGGCGGGCGTGTTCTTTAAAATCGCGGCGGTGCCGTTCCACATGTGGGCGCCGGATGTGTATGAGGGCGCGCCCACCTCAATCACCGCTTCGATCAGTGTAGCTTCCAAGGCCGCAAGTTTTGCGCTCCTGCTGCGAATTTTCTGCACGGCATTCTGGCCTATCCGGCCGAGTTGGGAGATGGTGGTGGCGGGAGTCGCCGTGGCGTCGATGACCATCGGCAATTTCGGCGCGATCACGCAGAGTAACTTGAAGCGTCTGCTGGCATATTCTTCGATCGGCCACGTCGGGTACATGCTGCTGGGCCTCGTCGCGGGCACGCCGGACGGGTTCAAGGGCATCGCCTTCTACCTGCTGGTGTACGTGTTTATGAACACGGGCGCGTTCGCAATCGTGATCCTGCTGCGGCGCGAGGGCGTGATTGGCGAAGACATCGAAGACCTCAACGGGCTGATTTCCCGGCGGCCCGTGGCTGCGATTCTGCTGCTGATTTTCATGCTGTCGCTCGCGGGCATTCCGCCCACGGCCGGCTTCATCGGGAAATATTTCATTTTCCTTTCGCTGATTGAGACGGGCCACTACGTGCTGGCCATTTTTGCCGCGCTCTATGTCGCGCCCGCGCTCTATTACTATTTCCGCGTGGTGGTTCACGCATGGATGCGCGAGCCGGGCGGTGCGGCGCGGCCGGTGATCTCCCTGGCGCAGGGCGTGGCGCTCGCGGCTTGCACGCTCTTTATTCTCGTGGCCGGGCTGCTTCCCGACCGGTTCATCAATTTCGCCGGAACCACACTCCAGTCGCAGTTCCTGCAGATGATTCTCCGCTGAGTATGCTCTTGCAGCCTCGCGGTGCGATTCGGTTCCAGTCCAGGCGCTGGCGGCTCGCTTGCCCACGGCGGCCTTCGCAGAAGACGCGGCACGGTTCGCGTGTTCTGCGATCCCTGCGCTGGAGGACCGCATGACCCTTGCTCTCTCCGACTGGTGGGCCATCGCCGCGTACCTCGGCATCACGCTCGCCCTCGGCCTATATTTCCGCAGGCGCTCGAGCCGTAGCACGGAGGACTACTTCGTTTCCGGCCGTGAAGTGTCGTGGTGGCTGGCGGGCACATCGATGGTGGCCACCACTTTTGCCGCGGATACGCCTCTCGCAGTCACCGGGCTTGTCTACAAATACGGCATATCGGGCAACTGGTTGTGGTGGTCGCTGCTGCTCTCGGGAATGATGACAGTTTTTCTTTTCGCACGGCTCTGGCGACGCTCCGGGCTGATGACCGACGCGCAGTTCGCGGAACTCCGCTATTCCGGCGGGCCGGCGGCGTTTCTTCGCGGGTTTCGTGCCGTGTATCTCGGCCTGCTGATGAACTGCCTGATCCTGGGCTGGGTGACCAAGGCGATGGTCAATATCACCGCCATCGCGCTCGGAATTCCGGAACAACGGGCGCTGGCGCTGTGCGTCTTCTTTCTCATCCCCTTCACCGGCCTCTACGCCACGCTCGGCGGCCTGTGGGGCGTGCTGTGGACCGACCTTTTTCAATTCGTGCTGAAGATGGGAGTCGTGATCGCGGTGGCTGTATACGGGGTGGCTTCGGTTGGAGGGATTTTCCCGCTCCTGGAGCGGCTGGGCAAACTCCGCGCTGGGATGGCGTTCTCCGGGCATCCTGCGGGCGACCCGACGCATTTTCTGCCGGATTTTGGTTTGGGGCTATCGGGCCAGGCGATTTGGACGCTGCCCCTGGCGGCCTTCGCCCTGAATCTGGGAGTACAGTGGTGGGCCGCCTGGTATCCGGGCGCGGAGCCGGGCGGCGGCGGATACGTGGCACAGCGCATCTTCGCCACGCGGAACGAACGCCACGGTTTGCTCAGCGTGCTGTGGTTCAACGTGGCGCACTATGCGGTGCGCCCCTGGCCATGGATCCTGACGGCGCTCGTAGCCCTGGCGATGTATCCCAACCTCGAGCACCCGGAGTCGGGCTACATGCTTGTGGCCACCACCTGCCTGCCGCATGCGTTGCGCGGACTGCTGGTGGCCGGATTTTTTGCCGCTTTCATGTCCACCTTTGCAACCCAGCTCAATTGGGGCAGTTCGTATTTGGTGAGCGATTTTTACCGGCGATTCCTGCGCCGGGACGCCGCCGAATCGCACTACGTGAACGCCTCGCGCGTAGCCACGGTGCTGCTTGTTGCGGTGTCCGCATTGGTCGCATCGCAGCTCAGTTCCGTGGTCGAAGGCTGGAAATTTGTGCTCGAAGTGGGCGCTGGAACCGGCGCCGTTTACATGCTTCGCTGGTACTGGTGGCGCATCAACGCGTGGAGCGAGATTTCCGCCATGCTCGCCGCGTTGTGCGTCTCGGTGGCTCTGCTGAAGTTGCGGCCATCGGCTCCTGACGACCTGTTTGCCTTCGCGCAAAACGCCATCATCACCACGGGTGTCACAACGGCCATTTGGCTCTTGGTCACTCTCGCTACGCGCCCCGAACCGCGGGAAACCCTTTTGCGCTTCTACCGGACTGTCAGGCCAGACGTCGCCGGCTGGCGTTCGGTCGCTGCGCTCGCGCCGGAAGTGACTGCGGAACGCACATTGGCGGCGAATCTGCGAGCATGGGTGCTGGGCTGCACGATGGTTTACTCGGCCCTGTTCGCCGTGGGGGATTTCTGCTTCGGGCGTCTGGGGCAGGGAACTTTGCTCGCGGCTCTTGCGATCGTCTCCGGATGGCTGGTGGGCCGTGAAATCGCGCGGCAGTCGTGGCGCGAGGGATGAGGGAGCACTCGGACTCCCGGAGAAGAAGAGCCTGGTCGTCAGAACTGCAGTGCCTAGGGCTACCGGGGCACCTCTAGAACGCTGTTCAGGCCTCCGACGGCATCGTGCGTCTTTTTCGGGTTCGCCGGATCGTCCATCCAGCGCTTGCCGTCGATCACGAACTTGTAGTCATACGTTCCGGGCGGAATCTTCATCGGCGCTGTGCGCCACGTGCCATCGCCGTCTTTTGCCAACTTCGTTCCTGGAGGCGCCCATCCGTTCCAGGAGCCGCAAACTTCCACCATTTGTGCCTCGTCGTCGTGGAAGCGAAATACAACGCCCTCCGGTGTGGTGGTGGGCGACTTTTCATACCCACCGCCGCCGTGGCGCTCCTGGAGCGCCCGCGCCACTGCCGCTCCCGCGGCCAGCGCTCCCGCGCCCTGCCGGTCCGTGGGAGCGCCCGGAACGGGCTCCGCGGTTTGCATCAGGATTTGGCGCACAAGCAGCGGCGAGAGTTTCGGGTTTGCCTCCAGCATGCAGGCGATGGCACTGGCCACCAGGGGCGCGGCAAAACTCGTTCCCTCCACGTGCTGGTAATGCGGCGTAATGAGCTTCAGCTCTGCCAGTCGCTGTTTGTTGAACGGCTGTCCGCGCCTTCGCCGCTCGAACAGCTCCATTGCCTCACGTGCAACTGCTGTTCCCGGCAGAACCGGGGCCGCTACCCACAGGCTCGGCGCCACAAGCTCAGGCTTGGGAGCCTCGTTTGTAGCTTCACCGTAATTGCTGTGCCAAAGAGCGATTTCTTCCTGCCGGAAGCTGTTGCGGTCGTCGATTCCGCCGATGGTGAGCACGCGCGGCGCCGTGGCCGGAGGCAGCAGCCGGCGTTCGCCTGCATTACCCGCTGCCGCGACCACGGTGATCCCCGCATCGATGAGCGCCTCTGCGGCCTGGTCCACGGGATTGCCCAGCAACGGCTCCACGGGGTCGCCGCCCACCGAAAGGCTCACCACGCGCAGGTGCAGCGCCGGTCCTTCGCGCAGCAGCCACTGGAGAGCGCGCACGATCGTTTCGTTGGTGATTCGTCCATTCTCATCGTGTCCCTGGATCAGCACCAGGTTCGACTCACTCGCCAATCCGGCGTATAGGCCGTTGCTCAGACGCCCGTTTCCGGCGGCGACAACGCTGGTCATCATCCCGTGCCACTGCCAGTCCGCGCCCGCGTGCCATTTCGGCCACGCCGGACGCCGATCGGGCGAAAACCGGAAGGCGCGCATGGGCTCGTGTGTTGCGTCGCCGACGGCGAGGATGCGGTTGCGGGGCTCTACGAGGTCCGGGTGCGGATAGAATCCCGAATCCACGAGCGCCAGTGTGACGCCGCGGCCGGTAAAGCGCGGATCCGCGCGAAGGCGCAAGGGGGTGGGAATCGCGCCAAACGCGGCTTCGGCATCGAGCGGCCACGATGACTGCACGCTTCGCTCGAACGAGCTCGCGCCATGGTCCAGCAAATTGCGCAGCAGATTTTTCTGCACGCATGCCGGACAGCCGCCTTCTTTGTTCTTCCAAAATGGATACCAGTGCGCTTCGTCGAGCAGAGAACGCGCGACGGTGGTCCCGCACCCAGGGCATTTCGCCTCCCTGCGACGCTTCAGGATTGCCCAGCGGCCCCGATCGACTGGCACTTCCGCTCTCCTGTGCGAAGTTGAAGACAGTTCCCGCGCTGCGGGCCGACGCGAATTTCGCGTCGGATGGTAGCGTACACCAGAGAGCACCGTCAGACAGCGCTGGGCGGCTAGTTGCCTGACCAGGCGAAAACGATTCCTCTGGGGCCTGGCGGGAGAGGCCCCGTCTAATCGCGGTGCCCAGGATTTTGCCTAATTATGGTCTGCGGAACTCGTGGCGTTCGACGCGTGGCCCCGCCGCGTGCACCCAGCCATGCTCGTAAGGATGAGCGTAGAAGCCCCGATTGGCCCAGCCGCGCATCCACGGCGTCTCGTCGAAGAAGATGGCGTGGGCGCCCCATCCGAAGTAGGGGTGAGCCCACCCGAAGGCAAAGAAAGCCGGCCCGATTACGATGGCCGGGCTGAACCCGATGGCAACACCGACCGCGAAACCGGGGCGTGGCGGCCCGAACACAATCAGCGGATCATAGAACGGAACGTAGATATACGCCGGGTTTACCGGCAGGATCTCCACATAGCCGCCGGAATCCACTACGTTGTAATAGGGTGTCGGGTGCAGATATCCGTACTTCTGCGACTCCTTGCGCATTCGCTGGACTGCGTCCATCACGTCCGCGCGCTGCGTAAGCACCGCGTTCCCGAGCTGGCCGGTCCAGGCGGGATCCTGCGCCATCATGTTCAGAATGGAGGGGAAGGGAAGCAGGGCGAGTACGGTGGGGTCCCAGGGCAGGTTGTCTTCGCGAATGGCTTCCGCCAATTTGTCCTTGCTCAGGGAGCCGTGCTGGTTGGCCCACTGCGCGGCTTCCGGAATCTGTTCGGGAAACGTGGAAGCGCCGAGAATCTGGGCCAGCAGCGGATCCGGATAGAGCGCGATCCTCTCCACCAACTGATCCAGTTGTTTTTTCCCCAGCGGCGGGCCCGGCTGCGGAGCAGCAGCAGGAGCAGCCTCTTGCGCAGGCGGAGGTGGTGGCGGAGGAGGCGGCGGAGCTTGCGTCTGGGCTGAGATCTGAACCGCAAACAAGGCTGCAAAGGCGAATAAAATTGCGAGAGTCCAGAACGGGCCCACGCTCGTTGACTCGTCCCCCAGGTTTGTTCGCCGGTGGTCACGCAAGAAGCGTGGAATCTGTTCGTCCCGGGAATGCCGCAGCAGGCGAAGAATGCTAGACCATCCGACTTCTCTCATTCCCATCGATAATTCCCCCTTTTTCTGACCAGAAATTAACGAGCTTGATCCTATCGCATCGAACCGAACATTCCGGGCGAGGCGCCATCTTGCAGCCACTGCTGCATCGAAATCGCCGGCGCATTGATCCTTCCTTTCAGATGCGGTAGCAATGCAGTGAGTTTCCGCCGCAAGTCTGTGCACCTCGCGCGCCATAGACGAATGCTCCCGCCCGCGGCAGGAATAACGCTCCTGATCCCGGGTACCCTCAACTCTGCTGAGCATCACTGCCAGCTTGGTCCGCGATAGTTTACTGCCGGAGATTGCATGCCAAAATGTTTTGTTACCGCGCTCGCAGCTCAGTTGGATAGAGTCCGCCTGCGGCGGAAACCAGAAGGTCCGCTTCAGCCCGCCATGATAGAATTTGGTTGTCCCGCGCGCCCGTAGCTCAGCTGGATAGAGCGTCTGGCTACGAACCAGAAGGTCGGGAGTTCGAATCTCTCCGGGCGCGCCACTTGTTGCCATGTACTTTGTGTACGTTCTCCGGAATCAGACCACGGGGCGGCACTACACGGGGTCTTGTGCTGATCCCGTCCAACGGCTGGGCCAGCACAACGCTGGAGTGACCAAATCCACGAAGAACCGCGGCGTTTGGGAATTGGTATATAAGTGAGGCTTCGAAACCCGGAGTGCCGCGATGCAATGGGAGCGGTATTTGAAGTCGGGCCAGGGACGAAAGGAACTGAGGCAATTGCTGGAGACCCGTAGGTCAGCCGGATAGAGTCCGCCTACGGCGGAAACCAGAAGGTCGGGAGTTCGAATCTCTCCGGGCGCGCCACTCAAAGGCAGCTTATTTTCAACGACTTCAGACTGTGCCCTTTTGTTCGTATCGAACTTAAGTTTACGCTCGGTGCGCACGGAGCCAATCAAGATCTCGCTTTTCCTGGTCAGCCTGAATGGCGCATGTGGATTGGCCTCTCGTGGGGAATCAGCCGTTCACGATCAGGGCTATCGGCCGTTCCTAATTACGGTCCCGCCAGACCCAGAAAGGCCAGGCTCCATGCCCGAGAAACCGGAACGCACCACCCTGATATAAGAAAGTGTCCTCCCACAAGTTAGCTCCGTAATTTCCTTTTAATACTAAGTCTGCTTTTGAAGTCATTTTGATTAGAAAATTGACGTTAAAACAAGCCGGGTCCTTCGCAGGGAGAAGGCCACTCAACTGCTGGGACCCCGGATGCCCCCCAGAAACTGGTTGTGCGCTGGTCCCCGGTTTCAGGTTCATCTCCAACTTTCGTCCTTTGACGCTCGCAACTTCCTCTAGGTGATTTTCCATTGAGCTCAAGTAACCCTCGAATAGGCGATCATAGCGTTTGGATAGTGTTTCGCCTTGCTCGGATCCAAATTGGACGGCAAACCAGTTGGCAGAGTCCGGCAAGCGGAATTGCTCAAGCAGCCGGCGACCTTCGGCATGGTCCCCCTTTTGATATGCGGACAGGGCGGCAGACATCTGGGCCTTGAACCCATCGGCTGTTTGCTTATATTCAGGTGCCGCTGCTGCGGGAGCCGCCGGAGCCGCAACCGCGCCGGGAACTTCCGGCGATTGAACATCACGTGGCCGCGCGAGCACATGGAGGCTGCCGAGACCAGCAAGAATGAGCAGGCTGAACGCACCATAAGAAATGGCTCCCACCTTATGCTTTCCAGCCATGTTCACCTCTCGCTCCGCGCGTCCAATCCGCGAAGACTTCCGATCAGACAGTGAAGTATGCCGCAAGTTGCCGACTCCTGGTAAGTCGAGTCAGCGGACAAGCGCTCGAGGGGCATCCCAAAAGGGCTACAGGCTAAGTCGGACAGGCCGCTCAAATTGTGTCGTACCTGCCATGAATTCACCCAGAAAAGTTCTAAAATCGTCCGCTTGGGCGCACCATCCGCTCACCGCCTGAATCGTTCCGTCTCCGCGCTCTCTAGGGTAGACTCTCCGCGCTCGGACCACGTCTTGTCCCGGAGGGCGCCGTGAACCGCAGGACCGTGCTGAAGATTGCCGCGCAAACCACTACCGCAGTGGCTGCCGCGCCGCTGCTCAATTTCGGACGCTTCCGCCTCTTCGCCTCGAGTCCCAGGGAATACTCCACGCGGGCCATCGAACTGGTCCGGCGCTCGAACGTGATCGACATGCTCAACGTCTTCAGTCTTTACATGGTTTTGGCCCCGCTGTCCGGCGACAAGAATCCAACTTGGCTCGAGAATCCGGCCCTCATTCCGGCCTCCGAGCTGCAACGCGCACGCGAAAGCGGCTACAACGTCCTGCACATCGCCGTGGGCTTTGCCGACTACGACAGCACGCTCCGTTTTCTCTCGCAGTGGAATGGGCTGATCGCCCATCATAGCGAGACCTTTATGCGCGTGGACTCTCCCGAGCGTCTCGCCGAGGCCAAACGGGCCGGAAAAATCGGCATCATCCTCGGCGTTCAGGATTCCGATCATTTCCGCACCGTGGACGACATAGACTTTTTTTGCGGCTTGGGCCAGCGCGTCTCCCAGCTCACGTACAATTCGCGCAACCTGATCGCCAGCGGTTCCACCGAGCGCAACGACAGCGGCCTCAGTGACTACGGCGTGAGCGTGGTCGAGCGCATGAACCGGCTCGGCATGGCCGTCGACGTCTCTCACTGCGGCGACGTCACAACGCTCGACGCCTGCGGCGTTTCGAAGCAGCCCGTGCTCATCACGCATGCCAATTGCCGCGCGCTCAACCCGCATCCGCGCAGCAAGACCGACGAAGCCATCCGCAAAATCGCTTCAAGTGGGGGCGTGATGGGAATCACCGGTGTGCGCCCCTTTGTCACCGCCAAGGAACCGACCACCATTGAAAACGTTCTCGACCATTACGACCACGTCGCCAGGCTCGTCGGCGTCGAGCATCTGGGTGTGGGCAGCGATATTGGTCTCGACGGGTACGACGCCCTGCCCGAGCCTGTCCGCAAGAAGCTCCACGCCGGCTACAAAGCTAGCTACGGCTTTCGCGACAAGGACGACATCGAAGGGCTGGACCACCCGAAGCGAACCTATGATTTGACCGAGGGGCTCATCCGCCGAGGCTACTCTGACGCCGACATCACTCTGATCTTGGGCGGCAATTTCGAGCGCGTGCTCGCCAAAATCTGGAGTGCATCGGCGGAAGCCAAGGTGGCCTAGCCTCGGCCGGCGTGCGATGCTCTTGATGGTAAGGAGAGAAACGATGAGAGAAAGTTCTGCGTGGCGCGCAATCGTTCTCGTCGCGCTGGCTGTCGGACTGTTGGCTCGCACAGGACGCGCACAGGATCCTCCGAAGCAGGATCAGGAGGACTACGTCAAAGCGCACTACACGAAATACGAGTACCGCATTCCCATGCGCGATGGAAAACGCCTGTTCACTTCCGTTTACGTACCGAAAGACGCCTCGCAATCCTACCCCATCCTCATGGACCGCACGCCCTATAGCGTCGGTCCCTACGGCGAAGACCAGTACAAGAAGACCCTCGGCCCCTCCGACGAATTCGAAAAGGCTGGCTACATTTTCGTTTATCAGGACGTGCGCGGCCGCTACATGTCGGAAGGCGAGTTCCTCGAGATGCATCCCCACATCGACGTAAAAAAGTCTTCGAAGGACGTTGACGACAGCTCCGACACCTACGACACCATTGAGTTTCTCTTGAAGCACGTCCCGAACAACAACGGGAAAGTGGGCATTTGGGGCATTTCCTATCCCGGTTTTTACACTTCTGCCAGCATCATCGACTCGCATCCGGCCCTGAAGGCGGCCTCGCCCCAGGCGCCCATGACCGACCTGTTCATGTCCGACGACGCCTATCATGGCGGTGCCTTCATGCTCGCCGCTAATTTTGGTTTCTACAGTTCGTTCAAGCCCATGGCCGAACCCGCGCCCCCTCCGAAAGTATCCGTGCCCTTCGATTTCGACACCCCGGACGGTTACCTCTTCTATCTCCATGCCGGGAGCCTGCGCGACCTGAACGAACGCTATCTGAAAAACGGCAACTGGCTCTTCACGGATCAAATGTCCCACGACACCTACGACGACTATTGGCAAGCGCGCGACCTTTCCCGCCACATGAAGAATATCCGCTGCGCCGTGATGGTGGTGGGCGGCTGGTTCGACGCGGAAGATCTCTCCGGGCCCTTCAAGACCTTTCACGCCGTCGATCGGAACAATCCTGGCACCCCGGATAGTCTCGTCGTAGGCCCCTGGGTGCACGGCGGTTGGGCTCGCTCCCCGGGAGATCGCCTCGGCGACATTCAATTCGCCGCGAAGACTGCTGACTATTTCCGCGCGCTCATTCAATTCCCTTTTTTTGAGTACTACCTGAAGGGGAAGGGAACTCCCCCGCCGAAAGCATGGGTGTTCGAAACCGGCACGAACGTCTGGCGCAAATACGACTCCTGGCCGCCCGCGCAGGCGCGTCCCAAAACCCTCTATCTGCGTGCTGGCGGCAAGCTCTCCTTCGAGCCCCCGTCGGAAAACGAGGGCCTGGACGAATACACGAGCGATCCCGCTCATCCCGTGCCTTTCGTCGATTACATCGCTACCGCTGTCCCGCAGCGCTACATGACCGACGACCAGCGCTTTGCCTCACGCCGTCCCGATGTGCTGGTTTATGAGACCGATCCGCTCGAAGAGGATTTGACCATTGCCGGTCCCGTCTCTCCCAGGCTTCGCGTCGCCTCTTCGGGCACTGATTCCGACTTTGTCGTCAAACTCATCGACGTTTATCCGGACGACTATCCCGATAGCGACCCCGATGCCGGCACCAAACGTATTCTTGGCATGCCTCCCCTCCGCATGGGCGGCTATCAGCAGTTGCTGCGCGGCGAGCCTATGCGCGCCAAATTCCGCGGGAGCTGGGAGAAACCCGAGCCGCTGACGCCCGGCCAGCTCGCCGAAGTGGATTTCACGATGCCCGACGTGAACCACACGTTCCGCCGTGGTCATCGCATCATGGTCCAGATCCAGAGCTCGTGGTTTCCTCTCGTGGACCGAAACCCGCAAACCTTCGTGGATATTCCCAACGCCAGGCCGGAGGACTTCCGCAAAGCCACAGAGCAGGTATTCCATCGCAAGGACGCTCCCTCGGGCGTCGAAGTGATGGTCCTTCCGCCCGCCGGCGATTGAGCTGTGCTATTCTGGATTCGTTGCCGTCTGCGTCGGGGCGTGGCTCAGCCTGGTTAGAGCGCCTGGTTCGGGACCAGGAGGTCGGTGGTTCAAATCCACTCGCCCCGACCACTTGTTGTGTCGGTGTATCATCCCGAAGCATCGGGACCACTCGCCCCGACCATTCTTCCAAAGTTCAAATTGAGCCGTTCTCTCGGCGTGAGTCCGCCGTGGCGGACGGGAGCCGCGAGGCGAAATCCCGTCCCGAATCTTCGGGACGGGATCCACTCGCCCCGACCACTTGTTGTGTCGGTGTTTCATCCCGAAGGATCGGGACCACTCGCCCCGACCATTCAGCGCGAGCCTTTGCACCTCGCTCTCGCCACTGTCTCTCAGCGCTCTCACTGAAATTGTGACCGAATGGAAGTGCGTGGCCATGCCTGCTACCTGCCCCGCCCAGCGGGCGCTGTTTTCCACCGCGTCGAGCGATCTCCAATTGTTCTTCTTTCCGTTCCGCAGTTTTTCCGACCGATTCTTGGTTCCCCACCAAAGTATTGACTTCACTTTGCCCTTCAATTAGGGTGCCAGTCACTTGCCGTGCGATGTGCCTAGGAGGTCTTCATGAAAGTCTCCCGTTCCGCTCTACGCGCCTTGGCTCTTGTTGCGAGCTTGCTCTGCTGGGTTGGGCTGCAGCCGATTTGGGCGCAGCAGACCGTCCCGGCAAAGAGTGCCGTGGCGCCGGCCGCGGCGGCAGAGCCGCAGGCCGGAGGCCAGCCGCTGGCTGCATCGCCGCAGGTGGTCCCTGCGCTGCCCGTGCCGCGCCTCGTTAAATTCTCGGGCGTGGTGAAAGACGCCGCAGGCGCTCCCCGCACCGGCACCGTCGGCCTCACCTTTTCCATTTACCAGGAGCAGGAAGGCGGAGCCACGCTCTGGATGGAGACCCAGAACGTGGAACTGGATGGCGAGGGGCGCTACTCCGTGCTGCTGGGCAGCACGCAGAGCGAAGGGATGCCCTTGGACCTGTTTGCCTCGGGCGATCCGCGGTGGCTGGGAGTGAGGGTGGAGTTGCCGGGAGAAGTCGAGCAGGCGCGGGTGCTGCTGGTGAGCGTGCCGTATGCGCTCAAGGCTTCGGATGCGGACACGCTGGGCGGGAAGCCGGCTTCGGCTTTCGCGCTGGCGCCGACGGAGACGAGCGCGACGACGACAACGACCAGCGGAACGTCCACGACCGCGAGCGCGACTAGCCCGACGACGACAAAGGGGAAGAAGCCAGCGAGCGCGGGTACGGAAACGATGGGCTTCATCCCCATGTTCATCGACACCACCGGAGACCTGGGGAACTCGCTGATCGAGCAGAGCGGGAGCGCGATCGGGATTGGGGAATCGCCGGTGCAGACGCTGGATGTGAACGGAGGGATTCGAGCCAGTACGGGGCTGGCGACGGGCAACCGGAACACGTCGGCGGACGCGATCAACACGAACGCGCTGTTTCTGAACGGCTCGAACGCAATGGGAGTGATTGGGACGAGCAACGCGGTGTTCGCGCCGGGCGTGCTGTTCACGAAGGTGAGTTTCTACGCGGGCAACGGCAGCACGACCGCGGAAAGGATAACGGTTCTGGGCACGAATGGATTCGTGGGGATTGGGAACACGTCGCCGGGACAGATGCTCTCCGTGGCCGGAACGATTCAGAGCACCAGCGGGGGTTTCATGTTTCCCGACGGAAGCACTCAAACGACCGCCGCGACGGGCGGTGGGGGAAGCATCACCGCCGTCAACACGCCTGCAGGCGGCGGCTTGACGGGCGGGGTAACGACAGGCGCGGCAAATCTGACTTTGCTCAACACCTGCTCCAGCGGCCAGGTGCTGCAATGGACAGGGACGGCATGGGCATGTTCCACCGTAAGTTCCGGGGCTGGGGTGACGAGCGTGAGTGAAGGTACCGGAATCGTAGCCTCGCCGAACCCCATCCAGGGCAGCGGGACAATCTCCATCGATACGACCGTGGTCCCGCAGCTCAACGCCGGCAACACGTTTTCGGGCATGCAAACTATTGCGGTGGCGGGCAGCGGTATAACAGCACTCTCCGTGCAGGCGACCGATTTGGCCAGCGCGAACACTGGCGTGGACGGGTTGGCGGATGGCACGGACGGCGCTGGCGTCATCGGGGAGGCCGAGAACGGCTCCACCGCCATCGGAGTCTGGGGCATCAGTTCCAGCGGAGTCGCAGGCGAATTCAGCGGCAACGTCCAGATCACGGGTTCGCTCTCCAAGGCCGGTGGCTCATTCCAAATTGACGATCCCCTGGATCCAGCCAACAAGTATCTCTATCACTCCTTCGTTGAATCACCCGATATGAAGAACATCTATGACGGCGTGGTGCAACTGGATTCTCACGGCCAGGCTGTCGTCATTCTTCCTGATTGGTTTCAGGCACTCAACAAAGATTTCCGGTATCAGCTCACCTGCATCGGGGGTTTCGCGCCCGTGTACATCGCGCAGGAAATCGCCGGCAATCAGTTCAAAATCGCCGGAGGGAAAGCGGGAATGAAGGTATCGTGGGCGGTAACGGGAATTCGGCAGGACGCTTGGGCCAACGCGAACCGAATTCCCGTGGAACAGGATAAGCCTTCGCAGGAGCGCGGCTATTATCTCCATCCGTCGCTCTATGGCGAGCCGCCCGAAAAGAGCGTCGATTGGGCCCGGCATGCGGAGATTTTGAAGCGGAATCGCCAGACGCACAGCGCGACCGATGGGCCCGCTCAGTAGGCGTGCGGCCGTGGCGGCGCGTATTGGCTGCCGGGCCGGACACGGGCAGATGGCTAAGATGCTTGGTTCTGCGAAGGCCACTGCTGGTCCGGCCCGCATGCTCGCCGGTAGCTGGCGGCCGGCCAGATGGCTCGGTTCACCTTGCGTTATTGGATCGGGATTGATGGAGTCATGGAGGTCGCGATGACACGAGGCGCCTGGCAAAAAAATCTTGGTGGTTTCATCGCATTTGCAGTGGCAGCGAGCTGGGGCGGCGTGGCTTCCGCTCAGCAGTTGCAGCCCAGCGGGATTCAGCAGATACAGACGATCCTCGACGAAAAGGGGCGGCTGACCCCCGCTCAGCGGAAGCTGGATTCACATTTGCACTTTGCCGCACAGTATCAGCGCGGTGCACTCAGCCTGGAGGCGATCCCTGCCCTGGCGAGAATCTCCCGCGGCTTGAAGCGCGACGGGCAGGGAAACGTGAACGTGGACATCAAGGGAACTGTGAGCGAGGCGCTTTTGGCGCGCATCGTTGCGCTCGGAGGCAAGGTCGAATCGGTATCACCGCAGCATGGAGCGATTCGTGCTTGGATCCCTTTGCTGAGCGCTGAAACGCTCGCCGAAAGACCCGACGTGAATTTCATCATGCGCGCCAGCAAGGCACACTACAACACGCAGCTCGCTCCCAGTTTGGTTCTCCGAAGCGCGAAATTACCCCTTGCCGTGCGCCAAGCCATGGCGCGCCGTCAATTGGAGGCCAGATTTCCCGGGCTGGCCAGCACGCTCGCCAGTCTGCGTGCGGCTGCGCCGCCTACGGCGCCGGTGGATACGGAAGCTGTGACATCGGAGGGTGACAATCTGGTGCAGGCGGAAAACATTATCGGTACAGTCGTAAAGGTGGGAGTGCTGTCCGATGGCGTCACTTCGCTCGCAACTCTTCAAGCCGAGGGCGACCTGCCCGCGAATGTCACCGTGCTCTCCGGACAGGCCGGTCCCTCGGGAGCGGATGAGGGCACCGCGATGCTGGAGATCGTTTACGACCTCGCCCCCGGTGCTCAGCTCTATTTCGCTAGCGCGGACGCGAGCGAGGCCCAGTTTGCCACCAACATCGAAGCCCTGGCGGCCGCGGGCTGCACCGTGATCGTCGACGATGTGACCTATTTCGATGAAGGTCCTTTCCAGGACGGCACTATTGCGCAGGCCGTTGATACAGT
>JASHSV010000007.1 GCA_030038535.1 Candidatus Acidiferrales bacterium | reverse complement strand
GACGGTGCGGTACAAGAATTACAAGAGGTTCGGATCGACAATCAAGTTCGGAACGCCGACGGAAGTGAAGCCGGATCAGCCGCCGAAGCCGTGACTGGTGATTCGTGACTAGTGACTGGTGAAAACCAGCGGCCTCAGGACGGTCGGCACGCTACTCATTTTTTCAACTGTTCCAAAAACTAGAAGGCAATCGATCGTAACTGCCCAGGTTGGTTCCCGCGACGTGGGACGCTGAACTGTCAGGGCCGGCGCAGGACGCCGGCGCTACGGGGAAGTCACATCTTGTAGCGGCCGAGGTCTTCGTCGGAGAGGCCTTCGAGCCACTTGCGCAGCTCTTCGTGGGTATTTTTTTCGCTGACGGCGCTGGCGACCTTGGAGTTTTTCAGAACCTGCTCGCTGACATAAATGGGGCAATCGAGACGGAGGGCAAGGGCAAGCGCGTCGGAGGGACGCGAGTCCATGGAGATGATCTGGCCGTCGCGCTCCATCCAGATAATGGCGTAGAAGGTGTCGTCCTTGAGTTCGGAGACGACGACTTTTTGCACCTGAACTTCGAGGCCGAGGAGAAGATTCTTGAGCAGGTCGTGAGTCATGGGGCGGGGGGTCTGGACCTTTTCGATTTCCAGGGCAATGGCATTGGCTTCGTAGACGCCGACCCAGATGGGGAGGATGGCGGTGCCCTGCACGTCCTTGAGAACGACAATGGGCATGTTGGAGACGGGATCCATCATGAGACCGCGGATTTTCATTTCGATGTCCATTGTCGGCAACTCCCCAAAAGTCTAAAAGCGCCTCCAGCGAGCCGGCGTGAAGCAACTACGGCAGGCGCCGGCGGGACGGACTTAAACCAGATCCCCTAACAGACTATTCGGTCCTGCCTGAGTGACCCGAACCTGCACGTATTGTCCCAAAAGGTCCGGGCGTGGCGAAGCAAAATTGACGACGCGATTGCTCGACGTGCGACCGGCCCACTGGCCAGGTTTGTGTCCGCGATTGTCCACGAGCAGCTCGAAGGATTGGCCGGCGAACGATTGATTGCGGCGAAGCTGAATTTCGCGCTGGCGCTCCTGGAGGGTGGTGAGGCGGCTTCCCTTCTCTTCCTCCGAAAGCGCGTCGTCCATGTGTTCGGCGGGCGTATGCGGGCGCGGGGAAAACTTGAAGCTGAAAATCTGGTCGTACTGGACCAAATCCAATAGAGAGAGAGTTTCGCTAAATTCGTTCGCATCCTCCCCGGGAAAGCCGACGATGATGTCGGTGGAGAGGGCGATGGAGCGGCGCGCGGAGCGGATCATGGCAATTTTTTCGAGATATTCGTCGCGCGTGTAGGTGCGGAGCATGCGGCGGAGGACGGAGGTCGATCCGGACTGAACGGGCAGATGCACGTGATCGCAGATGGAAGGATGCGCGTCTATGGCGGCGACAATGTCGGGGCCGAAGTCGCGGGGATGCGAAGTGGTGAAGCGCACGCGGCGGATTCCGGGCGTTTCCGCGACAGCGAGGAGGAGATCGGCGAACGAAAGCGCGCGGGGGGCGGGATCGCGATAGGAATTGACGGTCTGGCCGAGGAGCTGGATTTCGGAATAGCCGAGAGCGGCGAGCTCGCGGACTTCGCGAAGGATGGAATCGCTCGAGCGGCTGCGTTCGGGGCCGCGGGTGTAGGGAACGACGCAATAGGAGCAGGCCTTGTCGCAGCCTTCGATGATGGTGAGGTAGGCGCGGAAGGGATTGTCGCGGCGCGTGATCTCGGTTTCGAAGGTTTCCTCGGTGTCGGTATCGAGGCCCATGACCCGGCGATTGCCGGATTCGAGCTGGGCGAGCAGGTCGGGCAGGCGGCGATAGCTGGCGGAGCCGCAGACGAGCGAAACCCAGGGCGCGCGCTCGAAGATTTCCTCGCCTTCCTGCTGGGCGACGCAGCCGAGGACGCCGATGATTTTGCCGCGACCGGCCGGGCCGCGGTGCTGGCCGAGACGGGAAAAGACTTTCTGGGCGGCTTTTTCGCGGATGGAGCAGGTGTTGTAGAAAATGACGTCGGCGGCCAGGGGATCGTCAACGGGCGAGTAGCCGCGCTCGAGCAGGACGCCGGCAACTTTCTCGGAGTCGTGGACATTCATTTGGCAGCCGAAGGTTTCGATGTGGAAAGACTTGGAAACACGGCCAGGAAGAAGCAGATCCTTCACTCCCGGCGAAGAAGCCGGGGCCGGGGATGACAAGGCCCGGCCGACAGCCGGGTGTGCGGAGCCCGTTAGGGACGCGAGGGGCACATGAGGCGCGTCGGCCATGGGAATCACCAAAGTTTACCACCAAGAGGAAATACGCGCCCGATTGCGACCGCGTAGCGTTGACTGGCGCGAGAGGCGAACATAAGATTCGAGGTAATCGGCGCTCCCATGAAACCAAGCGAATCGATAGAAGAGAGACGGGAGACTGCCCGGGCGATGCGCTTCGCGCAGTGCGTGCGAGCATTGATGGCGGTAGCGGCGATGGGCATGCTCCTCACTGGTGCGGGCTGGGCGAGGACGAGCGGCCAGGCGCAGGGGAGCGGCACGCCCGTGCCGGCCAAACAGGAATCGCCCTCCACCGACGACCAGAGGACCTTCCGGGCGATGGTTGCCGAGGTGAAGCGGGACATCCAAGACCGGAAATTCGACCAGGCCCGGGCGGCCGCAAAGAAGGCGAAGGCATTCGCGGGAAGCCGGAGTCTGGGCGCAGAGGCGATCGCGGAGGCCGACAAGCTGCCGGGAGCGATCGACGCGGCCGAGGAAAAGATCTTCAACGATGCGAAGGCAAAAGCGGGCAGCTCGGACCGGCACGAACTGGTGGCCGCCAAGAAGGTGTTTGATTTGCTCGCGGCGGGCAGCGGGCGGCATGCGGCGGAGTCGCGCAAGCTCTCGGCGCAAGTTGCCGAACGAATCAAAATGCTGGCTGGTGCGCTCGTCGAGCCGAGACGGACGCCTGAGCCCGGGGCTATACCGAACATCCCGAGGCCGGAAGAGCAAACCAAGGGACCGCGGGTAGTGTGCGCAGTAAGCCCTGTTGTCCACCAAGACTGGAAGGCGGCAGTCAAGCCGGAAATGGAAATCGGCCAGGCATATCTGGACGAGCCGGTGGAACTAAAAGCGGGGGAGAACTGCGGCCTGGACGAGGGACTGATGCAGAGCGCGGCGGGAGGCGAATTCCGGCTGCTTGTTTCCATAGAACCGCAGGGGACGGTAGCGGACTGCATTCTGGTGATGGGAGACGTGGCGATTGGGGCGAACGTGCAGGCTGCGGCGAGGCGCGGATGGCAATTCACTCCCCCGAAGGTCCACGGCACTGCCGTGAGCACGCAAGTTGTGGTGGCGGTGCGCATACGACAGAAGCAATCCTGATTTCCAATTGCGCATAGCGGTGAGGAGGGCGCGTTGCAGAGCTTTCCGGCCGTGTGCTAACGTGGGAAGCGGCCTAGGGAAACTGAGGGAGGACATTGACACCTTTACTGGGCGCATTGCTCATAGGCCAGCTCGGTTCCCTGCTGGAACAAACGGGCTGGGTGGCGCGGGCTGTGCTGGTGTTGCTGCTGGGTTTCTCGCTGTTCTCGTGGGCGGTGATTTTCCAGAAGTCGCGGCTGTTCTCCCTGCTGAACAGCCATACTACGCGGTTCCTTTCCGAGTTTCGATCCCGCAAAAAGCTGACTGATCCGAAACCGATGTCGCCTTCGGCCTCGCCGCTGGTGGCGGTGTACACGGCGGGAGTGCGGGAGGTGGAGAGCCAACTGGCGGACGTGAATCCGCACGGGGGGCGAGTGAGAAGCCAGAACGCGGTGCTGGCTACCATGCAGGCGGCGTCGGCGAACGAAGTCCGCAAACTGGAAAAGTGGATGCCGTGGCTGGCGACGACGGGATCGGTGACGCCGTTTATCGGACTATTCGGGACGGTGTGGGGGATCATTGACGCGTTTTCGGGGTTGGGCGAAGCCGGGGCGTCGAGCCTGCGAGCCGTGGCGCCGGGAATTGCGGAGGCGCTGATCACGACGGCAGCGGGGCTGTTCACGGCTATTCCGGCGGTAATCGCGTACAACCACTTTGTGCACTCGATCAAAAACCTGGCGGCGCAGATGGATACGTTTACGAATGAATTTCTGGCCGCGGTGGAAAAGACGTATGGAAGCTAGAGACGAAAAACGGGGGAACGGCGCGCGGGAGCGCGAATGTTGAGGGGCACATGCCGCAGTTGAACCGACAGACGGAGACGTCGCTGGCGGACATCAATATTGTTCCGTTTGTGGACGTGGTGCTGGTGCTGCTGATCATCTTCCTGATAACGGCGCCGATTTTGCAGTCGGGAATCGAGGTAGAGCTGCCGAAGACGAAGACGGTGAAGGAAATTACCGAAGAGCGGCTGGTGATTACGATTGACCGCGCGCAGAGGGTGTACCTGGGAAACGATCCGGTGAACGTGCACGACCTCGGGAAACTGGTGAAGGCAAAGGCGCCGGATTATGCGACGCGCTCGGTGTTTATCCGCTGCGACCAGGCGGTTCCGTTCGGCAGTTTTGCGGCCGTGGTGGATGCGATGCGGCAGGGAGGGATACAGAACATCAGCGTGGTAACGGAGCCGATTGGGAAGTGACGAGTGGCGAGTGACGAGTGGTGAGTTGGGAAGAGAAAAGAAAGAGGAAGATGGGAGCGGAAAGAGGAAGACGAGAGCAGAGAGGGTGAGGCCGCAGCGGCGCGGAATGGATTGGAAAGAATGACGAACGTGGAGCGAAGACCGGGAAGTCCACAGGGCCAGCCCCGAATCCCGAATCATCGGGACGGGAGCGCCGACCGTGGCTACCCAGGCAGTCCGGAGCCGAGGCTGGGCGGGGGGCTGGCTCTTTCGGCGGGCATGCATTCGGGGCTGGTAGCAGCGCTGCTGGTAGCGGCGTTCTATGCGCCGCAGGGAAACGCATGGTCGGCGACGGCAGGAGTAGGAGCGGTGACCATTGGGGCGGTGGGTTCGCTGCCGGGAGTGCCACTTCCCCGCCCTGCCGTGGTGAGCACGGGCCGCGTGGCAGATCCCACGAAGGGGCTGTACAAGAGCGAGCCGGAGCCGAAAAAAACGGAGATACCGCCGGACGCGACCGCGCTGGAGAAATTCGAGAAGGACAAGAAAAAGCTGGCGCCGAGCAAACCGTCGCGGCTGCTGGAAGACAACGCAACACCGCCGCCGGGCGCGATCCCGTACGGGCAGGGTGGAACGCCAACGATGCCGTACACGCAGTTTACGACGGGCTCGGGATCGCAGGGCGGAATCGGGATCAGCGGGCCTTCCGGGGCGACCGGGGATTTCGGGATGCGCTATTCGTGGTACGTGGAGGCGGTGCAGCGGCGAATCAGCGGGAGCTGGCTGCAATCGACGATCGATCCATCGATCCGGTTTGCGCCGCGTGCGGTGGTGGAGTTCCAGATTTTCCGGGACGGGACGGCGCGGAACATCCAGTTGACGACCTCAAGCGGGAACGTGCAGGTGGACCGTTCGGCACTGCGCGCGGTGCAGGATTCGATTCCCTTTCCGACGCTGCCGGGAGATTATGCGGGGACGTACGTCTCGGTGCAGTTCTGGTTTGAGTTTCACCGCTGAGCGGCGCTGGAAGGGCGAGCGCTCAGAGTAGCTGGGGGACATGAGGACCAACCGACGCAATCGAAGCGCTTCGTACGTGCTTCCGGCAGCGGCTATCCTATTCAGTCTGGTTGCAGCAGCGGGCGGGACTGACAGGCTGAACGCCAGCGCCGCGCCGCAGGACTGGTTCCGGGCGGGAACGGGAATGGGAGTAGAGAAAGCGCGCGTGGCCGTTGCGGATTTTGTGGCGGGAAACCAAGGGTCGCAGCCGCTAGGGCAATTGTTTACGGACACGGTGCGGGCGGACCTGGAGTACAGCGGAATTCTCGATGAGGTGAGCAAGAGTTTTCTGCCGCAGGCGGACCCGGGACGGCCGGAAGGGTTGAAAGAGGCGGATTGGACGGCGGCGCCGGCGAATGCGCAGTTTGTGGCCTACGGGACCCTGACGGCCTCGGGAAACACGCTGGGGGTGGACGCGTGGCTCTCCGACGTGCGCACGCCAGGAGCGCCGCCGGCAATCGGGAAGCGGTATCCGGGAGCGGTGACGAACGAGGACGTGCGGCGAGTGGCGCATGAATTTGCGGACGAAATCGTGATGCGGCTATCGGGCGGGGTTCCCGGAATCGCGCTGACGCGAATCGCGTTTACCTCGTCGCGGTCGGGAACGAAAGAGATCTGGGTGATGGATTACGACGGGCAGAACCAGACGCAGTTGACGCACGGGCGCACCATCGCGGTGGCGCCGCGATGGTCGCCGGACGACTCGCGGATTGCGTACACGTGCCTGGCGGGAACATTTCAAATCTGCATGTACTCGATGGAACTGGGGAGAACGGTGGCGTTTGCGCACTACGGGGGAACGAATTCGTCGCCGGCATGGTCACCGGACGGGACGCGGCTGGCTTTCATGTCGAGCGGGGTGGCCGGCTCACCAAACATCTACACGGCGGACGCGACAGCAGGAGGAGGTCTGAAGCGGATCACGGTGTCGGGCGGTCCGGACACGCAGCCGGTGTGGAACCGGAAGACGGGACAGCAGATCGCGTTTGTGAGCGGAAGGGGCGGGCTGCCGCAGCTCTACATGATGAACGCGGACGGAACGAACTCGGAAAAAATCGACCTGCCGGACATGGGCTACGTGGTGGATCCGGACTGGTCGCCGAACGGACAACTGCTGGCGTTCACATGGCGCAGGCCGGACGGGAATTTCGATATTTACGCGATGGACATTGCGACACACCAATTGGTGCAACTGACGCGGGACGCGGGAAGGAATGAAAAACCGTCGTGGGCGCCGGATGGAAGGCATCTGGTGTTTCAGTCCACACGGACGGGGAAGTGGCAAATCTGGACGATGCTGGCGGACGGGACCGAGGTGCGGCAATTGACGACGGAGGGAGACAACGAGTCGCCGAATTGGTCGCCGAAATGAGAGAGTGGCCAGAGGCGAGCGGGGGAGGACTTCCGGGCGGGCTCGCAACATGCAGGACGGCAAGACTGAGGGGATGCGGGGCTACACTGTGTCGAGAAAAGACGCCCACGTGAAACACCGGATTTATCGATGGAAGCCAGCTCTTATGAGGAGGTCAGGATGATGCGAGGTGAGAGAGGAGTACGGTTCGCATTGGCGGTAGCGATGGCGACGGCATTGGGGGCACTGACTGCGTGCCATCACGAGGCACCGAGTGCAGCCAATCCCGCGCCAACGGCACCGACACCACCGCCACCGCGGCCAACGGTGACGCTGCAGGCATCGCCGACGTTTATTGACCAGGGGCAATCCTCGACGCTGACGTGGTCTTCGACGAACGCAACGAAAGTGGTGCTGGGAGCGGATTCGGTGGCGCCGGAGGGGTCCAAGACGGTGACGCCGGATTCGTCCACAACGTACTCGATCACGGCGAGCGGGCCGGGAGGCGACGCGGCGACGAGCGTGCGGATCACGGTGAGCCCGGGCTCGCGTCCGGCGGAAGTATCGGCGCCGCCGCTGCCGTTCGACCAATTGTTCCGGCAAAACGTGCGTGACGCCTTTTTCGATTACGACAAGTACGACATCCGTCCGGATGCGCGCGACGCGCTGGCGCGGACGGCGGAGTTCCTGCGGCGGTATCCGGAGGCGAAGGTGGGGATCGAGGGCCATTGCGACGAGCGCGGCTCGCTGGAATACAACCTGGCGCTGGGAGCGGAACGTGCCGAGGCGACGAAGAAATTCCTGGAGTCGCTGGGGATCGACGGAAACCGGATGAGCACGGTGAGCTACGGAAAGGAACGGCCGTTCTGCACGGAGCACGACGAGAGCTGCTGGCAGCAGAACCGAAGGGGGCATTTCGTGTCGGCCAGATGACCGGGTGACTGGCGACTCGTGACCCGCCTTGGCGATGAAACTGCTACGGCGGGCGTGCAGGCAGGAGCAGCGAGGAACCCGTCTCCGCGGTCTCTGGAAAGTGCCCGGGCAAGGTGATTGCCAGGAGGCCCCCGGAGCCCTGCCGGGGGGCAGTTGGGTTTGCCGATCGAATTGCGGAGGACTTCAATGCGAAACGAGAAAGTGTATTTGGTGATGATCGCGGTGGCGGCCGGCTTCGCGTTTGGGGAAATGTGCGCGCCGCGGCCGGCCGAGGCGACGAACCGGGACATGATTCAGTTGCAGACGGACGTGTCGCGTCTGATTGAATCGGTGAACAATCTGAACACGTCGGTGGAGCAGAAGCACGCGGTGCAGAAGACGCTGCTGGAACAGTCGCTGGACAGCGTGAACAAGCTGAGCACGAACATGGGCGCGCTGGGACAGACAGTGCAGCAGGTGCAGGCGACGACGGGATCGCGCCTGGACGCGATGGGGACCCAGCTCCAGGCCATGGTGGACAACATGGACGAACTGAAGTCGCGGCTGGGCAAACTGAACCAGCAGATGGCGGATACGCAGAGCACGCTGCAGAGCGTGGATGCGAAACTGGCGGGAACCGCGCCGCAATTGCCGGCTCCTTCGGCGCCGCTGGGGGTGCAGGGGGGCACGCCGGCGCAGGGAATTGCAGCACCGTCGCCTAGTCCGGTGGCGAGCGCGCCTGCGACGATGCCACCACCTTCGGCGGACGTGCTCTATGCGTCGGCCCGGAGGGATTTCGATACGGGGAAATACGACCTGGCGCGGCAGGAATTTTCGGACTATCTGAAATACTACCCGGACACGGACCTGGCGGGAAACGCGGAGTTCTATGAAGGCGAGATTTTTTTCGCGCAGGCGGATTACCAGGACGCGGTGTCTGCCTACGACCACGTGCTGGTGGACTATCCGAAGAGCTTCAAGCTGGCAGCGGCGCGGCTGAAAAAGGGGCTGGCGCTGCTGGAGATGGGACAGCAGGCGGCGGCGATCCGGGAACTGCGGGAAGTGGCGCGAAGGCATCCGGGAACGGACGAAGCGCGAAAGGCGAACGCGAAATTGCACGACCTTGCTACCGGTGGCAGATAACCGGCCAGGGAAAAGGACTCCTGAGCTTTCGCCGCGGTAAAACTCTCCCGCACGAGACCGCTGCGACGGGTGTCGGAAGAGACTTGGAGGTTTTGTGCGGGCATGATAGTTTCGCGCGAAGAGGTGGATTGTTATGTCCGTCAACAAGGTGATTCTGGTGGGACGGCTGGGCCGGGACCCGGAAGTGCGCTACACGTCGGCGGGACAGGCGGTAGCAAACTTCAGCCTGGCGACAGATGAAACGTACCGGGACAGAGCGGGCGAAAGACAGAAACGGACGGAGTGGCACAAGATTGTGGTGTGGGGAAAGCAGGCGGAAATTGCGCAGAAATATCTGAAGAAGGGGTCGCTGCTTTATCTGGAAGGACGGATCCAGACGCGGGAGTACACGGACCGAGACCAGAACAAACGGACGAGTTTTGAGATTGTCTGCAATACGTTCCGGATGCTCGGAGGACGGGGCGACGGAGCGGCACCGAGCGCGAGTGGGGCGGGCGACGAGGTGGAGGCACCGGCGGCCGGACATGGCGAGGAGTTGGGAGCGGCGTCGGACGTGACGGACGAGGACATTCCATTCTAGGCGGTCAGAGGGGAATCTCTGTTGGGAGGTCTTGGAGCGTTGTGGTGTGTCCGGGGAGAAGGGGCGTGTGAGGAGTGGCGAGTGAAAGAGAAATGAGGGCCAATGCCGGGAGCACGGCGACAGCCGAATCACACAGCGAGAGGGAGACGGAGGAAGACGTGACGTTTGCGCAGGTGAGGAAGATGGCGCTGAAGCTTGAGGGAGTCGAAGACGCGAAGTCGTACGGGACGGCGGCGTTCAAGGTGTGCGGGAGCTTAATGGCGAGATTGAAAGAGGATGGGGAAACGCTGGTCCTGGCGACTACGTTTGAAGAACGAGAAGGATTAATGGCGGAGGAGGGGGAAACGTACTTCATCACAGACCATTACCTGAATTATCCGTGGGTGCTGGTGAGACTCAAGCGAGTGAAGCCGGGGGCGATGCGGGAATTGCTGGCGAGAGCGTGGAGATTGGCGAAGGCGCGGAAGGGGGAGAGCACAAAGTCGGGAGGAAGAAGTTAGAAAAAAGGCGAGAGGCGTTTAAGGACCATTCCCTTTCGTCCCGAAGGATCGGGCCGCGGCTTCGGAACAGAGGACCTCCCGAAAGGAATCAGCGGGAAGCAAGACGCGCGCCGGGGTGCGCGCGATTATTTTTGCTTAGAGCCTGTCTGCTGCTTATCGGCTCTGGCAAGGCGCTCATCGAGATTGCGGATGAAGACCTCGAACTTGGGAAGCTGATCCGATGAGAGTATGGCGCGGATGCGCTGGCGGCCGCGCTGGCGGGCGTCTTCGAGCTGGGGAGTGACGCTGCTGTAAATCTGGTGCCAGTCGGCGACGGTTTGATCCATGCTGTCGCGAACCTGAGCGCGCTGGGCATCCGTAAGGTTGAGCTGCTGGCTGAGTTCCTGGAGCAATTCGTCGCGGGTGGCGATGGAATTGGCGCTGGAGGCGCGAGTGGACCAGATGCGGTCGCCGAACACGTGGACGGCGAGACCGCCGACCACGGCACCGCAGAGAAACACACAGAAAACGAGAGTGGCTGCCTTGAATTTCATCGCGGTTGCCTCCCGCGCTCGCTGGAGAGGAGCGCGATCACCACATCATCCGGATTGACGGGTGCGGGATTGGAATTCCTGGAAATCACAAGGACATCAGAGCCGCGAATCCGTCCGACAGCCTGCCGGGCGGCGCGTGTATAGCCGGAAGCGGAAAGCGCGCCGAGAAGCAGGCCGACGGAGAGAGCTGCAGCCATGAAGCGGAGCGAGACGGACTGAAGCAGCGGCAGGAATTCGCCGGAGCGGCCCGACTGTGCACGAAGGCGAGCACCGACGCGGGATGCGAAGAAGGGATCGGCGGCGAGTGAATCAGGTACTGCGAGGGCACCCTCGCGGACGAGCGGGCCTGCGGCGCAGGCGAGATTGAAGGCCTCGCGGCAATCGGGGCAGGCGGAGAGGTGGGAAGCAAGAGACGGATCGGGCTTGGCGGAGGGCTGGGCTTCGAGCGCCTCGAGATAATCCTCGAGACGAGCCTCAAACTTGGGGCAGGCCTGGTCGCGCCTGTGGATTAGAGACATGTTCACATCCTTCCTTTCGTCGAACTGTGGAGGGGCGGATTCGCCGTGCTCCTGGCCGATGAAGCGGCCGCGGCAGCCATCCGGCGCGGCTGTTCGTAGCGGCGGCGGTAGAGTTCGGAAAGCCGACGCCGCGCGCGGAACATGCGCACCTTGACGGTATTGGAATTCATGCCCAATGCTGAGCTGATCTCCTCGACGGAATAGCCTTCGACTTCCTTGAGGACGATCATGAGGCGTTCCTCGGGGGCAAGCTGAGAAAGGAGCCGCTCGACGGCCTGGCGGGATTCGGCCTGTTCGAGGGCGGCGCGGCCTGGCTCTTCGGGCGGGAGCTGCGAGAGGCGCTCCTCCTGTTCCACGCTGAGGTCGGATTCATAGACGAGCTTGCGGGCCTTACGCTTGCGGAGATAGTCGTAGGTTTCGTTGACGGTAATCTTGTAGAGCCAAGTGCCGAAACTGGAGCGTCCGTCGAAGCGGCGGAGGGCCGTGAAGACTTTGAGGAAAACCTGCTGCGCGATGTCTTCAATATCCTCGCTCCAGCGGAGAATGCCGGCGACGATGCCGAGAACGCGGCGCTGGTGGAGGCGGACGAGTTCCTCAAAGGCGGCAACATCGCCCTGCTGAGCCTTGCGGATGCAAGCGGACTCGTCGGCCCGCGGGTCCCGCTGTTGCGGGGCCACGGAGCGGGCGGACGCGATGCGCGACTGTGCGAGCGCCAAGTTCACTCCATTTCTTGGGACGCGCCGGAAGAGGCCGGGGTTACAAGAGGATAGGCGCAGATACCCATGGGAAGAAAATGGGGATGAAAGGGCGCGGGCCGGGAGTAAGTGTTCCGTGGTGGACCGACAGAGATGAGACGGATTGGACGGACCAGTGGACCAATCAGGCAATCGATGAAGCTGTGGAAAGCAGGAAGAGAATGGCAATGCAGGCTTGCTTGGTACGTATAAGTATGTTGTAATGGCGGCATGATAATCGGCGACCGTATTCGTTCACTCAGAGAAACCAAGAAACTCTCCCAGGGGGACATCGAGAAGCGCACCGGCCTGTTGCGGTGCTACATCTCGCGTGTCGAGAACGGGCACACAGTGCCCGCGCTGGACACGATCGAGAAGATCGCGCGCGCTCTCGAGGTACCACTCTACCAAATGTTTTACGATGGCGAGGAGCCTCCAGTGCTGCCAAAGTTGCCGCGGCGCCGGTCGGCCGACGACATCATTTGGGGGAGCGCCGGGAAGGACGCGCGAACGCTGACGCGGTTCCGGCGGCTGCTGGGAAAAATCGACGACAAGGACCGGAAGCTCCTGCTCTTCATGGCGCAGAAGCTGGCGCGACGCGCGGCAGCAGCAGCGTAAAGCGGCGAGGCGCGATACCCCAGGACGGGCAGATGCAGATGTGCGGAAGCCTGCCTGGCGGCCGGTACGATTGGCGGTAGGGCTCGTTTCCCCCGTCGTGCGCATTTCTCTTCCCTTCTATTCCCACTCAATCGTGCTGGGCGGCTTGGAACTGACGTCGTAAACGACGCGGCTGACGCCGCGTACTTCGTTGGCGATGCGTGCGGAGATGCGCGCGAGAACGTCGGCGGGCAAGCGGGTCCAGTCGGCGGTCATAGCGTCCTCGGAGTCCACCACGCGGACGGCGATGGTCGAGCCGTAACTGCGGTCGTCTCCCATCACACCGACGCTGCGCACGGGAAGAAGCACAGCGAAGGCCTGCCAGACTTTTTCGTAGAAGCCCGCGCGGCGAATTTCCTCGACGACAATGGCGTCCGCTTCGCGGAGGGTGGCGAGGCGATCTTCCGTGACTTCCCCTAACAAACGCACGGCGAGGCCAGGGCCCGGGAAGGGATGCTTAGTGAGCATTTCCTCGGGAATGCCGAGTTCGCGGCCGATGCGGCGGACTTCGTCCTTGAAGAGATCGCGGAGGGGCTCGACGAGTTCGAAGGGAAGGTCGGGCGGAAGGCCACCGACGTTGTGATGCGTCTTGATGGTGGCGGAGGGACCTTTGACGGAGACGGATTCGATCACATCGGGATAGAGGGTGCCCTGGACGAGGAATTTGATGTCGCCGAGCCTTTTCGCTTCGTCGGCGAAAACGGCGATGAATTCGTGGCCGATG
>JASHSV010000100.1 GCA_030038535.1 Candidatus Acidiferrales bacterium | reverse complement strand
GGCGCCGCTCAAGTAGGCAAGGAATGGATCTCTCGCCAGTAGAGCTGTCGCTGGAAACGTCGGTGGTGGCGACCGCGGTGGTGGCTGTGGGGGGTACGCTGGCGGCGGGATGGCGAATCCGGCGACGCGGAGTGGCGCTGGAGCTATTGGATGGAGTTTTCCTGCTGCCACTGGTGCTTCCGCCCACGGTAGTGGGTTTTCTCCTGCTGCTCGTGCTGGGGCGAACGAGTCCGCTGGGCAATCTGCTGTACGAACTGGGGGCACGGCTGGTGTTTTCGTGGCCGGCGACAGTGATTGCGGCGTCGGTGACCACATTTCCGCTGATGTACATGACGAGCCGGGCGGCGCTGGAACAGGTGGAAGGGCCGCTGATGGAAGCGGCGCGAACGCTGGGAGCGAGCGAGGGACGAATCTTCCGGGAGATTCTATTGCCGCTGGCGTGGCCGGGGCTGGCCGCGGGCATGGTGCTGACGTTTGCGCGAGCGCTGGGGGATTTTGGCGCGACGCTGATCTTGGCGGGCGACATCCCGGGAAGAACGCAGACACTCCCGTTGGCAATCTTCTTCGCGGTGGAATCGGGGGACACTGCCGAGGCGGTGCGATGGTCGCTGGTGACGGTGGGAATTTCGCTCGTGGCGCTAGGTGCGCTGAACCTATGGACGCGGCACCGTAAGGGACTGGCGATGCGCGTGGTGCAGCAGGATTAGCCGTGGAATTCCAGGCTGAGTTCGAGGTTTGCCGGGGAACGTTCCGGCTGCGCGTGACGCTCGAAACGCGGGGCGAGCGCGTGGGAATCCTGGGCGAATCGGGCGCGGGGAAGACGTTGACGCTGCGCACGGTGGCGGGGCTGGAACGGCCGGAGCGCGGGCGGATCGAAGTTGACGGAAACGCACTGTACGATTCCGCGCGCGGGGTGAATCTGCCGGCACGCGAGCGGCGCGCGGGATACGTGTTCCAGAACTACGCGCTCTTTCCCCACCGGACGGTGGAGGAGAACATCGGATTCGGACTGGGCGATCTTCCGCGGGCGGAACGGGAGGCACGGGTGCGAGCGCTGGCGGAGCGGATGCAACTCGGAGGGCTGGGCGGGCGGTATCCTCGGGAGCTATCGGGGGGCCAACAGCAGCGGGTGGCACTCGCGCGGGCTCTGGCTGCGGAGCCGCGAATTTTGCTGCTGGACGAGCCGCTTTCCGCGCTGGACTTCCATCTGCGCGGCTTGGTGGAGAAGGAGCTGCTGGATACGCTGGCGGGATACGGCGGCGTGACACTCTACGTGAGCCACAGCCTGGAGGAGGTGTACCGGCTTTGCGATGTGATCCTGGTGCTGGCGGGGGGGCGGGTGTTGGCCTGGGGTCGGAAGGAAGAGATTTTCCGGAGGCCGCCGAGCCGGGAAGCAGCGCGGCTGACGGGCTGCAAGAATTTTTCAGAGGCGCGGCCAGCGGGAAACGGAATGGTCGAAGCGCTGGACTGGGGGCTGGTGCTGCGCGTGGCGCAGCCGAGCGCGCAGGCGAAGCACGTGGCGATCCGAGCAAACCATGTGGAATTTGCCGACGAGCCGGGAGGAGAGAACGTGTTTCCGTGCACCTTGGTAGAGAGCACGGAGACACCGTTCCGGCGGACGCTCTACCTGCGGCTTCCCTCGGGGAAGGGGAACGGTTTTCATATCCAGGCCGAAGTGTTGAAGGACCGCTGGGAGCAATTGAGAGCGCATGCGGAGCCGTGGCGAGTGCGTCTCGATCCGGAGCGGCTGTTTGTGATGGCGGAGTAGGGCGGCGATTCAGCGGCCAATGGCGGCGAGGGCGGCGGCGGCGAGAGACTGGACCCGGGCGGCGCAGGCGGGATGGGCGACGGGGATCTGTTGCGCCGCATGGAAGTGGAGCGCGGCGGCGTCTTTGCGGTTCAATTTGGCATACATGTCGGCGAGCAGGAGCTGGAAGACGGGATTGTCGGGGTACTGGACGACGAGCGGCTGGAGCAGTTCGGCGGCGCGCTCGTACTTCTCGTCGAAGTTGCGCAGATTGCGGGCGAGATAGAAGCGCGCTTCGACGGCGGTGAGCTCGGCGGTGTTCATCGCCGCTTCGAGCTGCTGGATGCCTTCCTTCTTGTTTCCTCCTGGGATGCCCATGAAGAAGCGGAGCATCTTCGCGAAGGTGGAGAGCGTGTCGGCGAGATAGTTGTAGAGGCCGATGCCGGTGAGCGCATCGCCGATCTGAGGGTCGAGAGCGAGTGCGCGGAGGAAATGCTCGCGTCCTTTGACACCCGTGCGGGCCACGGCCAGATGATCGCCGCGAAGGCCGTGGAGGCGGGCCTGGAGGCCGTAGCCCATTCCGGCGAACACGTGCATAGGGGCGGACTCCTGCCGGGCGAGCTGCGCTTCGGCGAGTTCGATGGCGCGGCCGGCCAGAGCGAAGTAGGCGTCGTCGTCCTTGGAGTGTGTGCGGGACCAGGCGTCGATCAGGTTATAGCGGACTTCGCAGGCGTTGCAGTAGAGCGCCCACCAGTCCGCTTCGACCTCGAGCAAGTAGCCGAGAGGATGGGTGGGCAGGCGCTGCTGGAGGCCGCGAGCGATGACAACGGCGCGTTCCGTATGAGCGTGGAAAATCTGGTCGAGGGCGTCGTGGGATTGTTGCAGGACGTCGGGAGGAAGGGCGAGGTGGGATTCGGAGGGAGGGAGGAGAGCCGGAGAAGAGGGGAAAAGACACGAGGTCCCGCTGAGCGGGAGCGTGGCTACTTGAGAACAAGAAATAAGAGAAAGAGCGAGAAGGAGGCAGAGGGATCGCGTTGCCACCTGTCAGCCTCGAGGGGCGCGCGCGAAGCGGGCACGGAGTTTATCGACCAGCCAGCGCGAGAAGACCACCATCACCGAACACTCCAGGGCGAAAGGCAGAAAGCCGATATAACCGGGCGCGGGCATGGCGAATATTTTCCAGCGCTGGAACATCGGAAACGTGTACTGCCAACGCGCGGCGGCCCAATAGTTCCAGAATTCCCAGAGCCAGCCGCACACCCATCCGGAAACGAGGAGAGCGTAGAGGCGGCTGCGGTGTCCCTCTTCGAGGTCGCGGAGCAGCGAAGGGAGGCGGAGACGGTAATTGGCCGGCTCGAGGAGCAGGATGAATCCGATCCAGACGAAGGCGAACAGGCAGGAGCCGACTTCGCGAGGAAGCAGGAGCGGAATGGAAAGACACAGCGCGCCCGCAGCCGTCACGCCGCCCAAAGAGGCGCGCGGGAATTTCCATTTCGGCAGGTCGCCGACGAACCATCCGAACGATTCCACGAGGTCGGCGGTGAGGAGGACGGCGGGAATGATGGTCATGAACGACCAGGCGTAGCCGAAATCGCGAGCGAGCCAGTTGGCGGGAAGACCGGTGTAGGCCCAGTTGCCGAGGCGGAGATTGTAGCCCTCGAAAATGAGCCAGAGGGGGAGAGAAAGGGCAGCGAGGGCGGCGAACTCGCGGGGATCATCGGCGATAGGGGATTTTCCGCGGATGGACCAGAGCATGGCATCGGCCAGGAACAGCCAGGCGGTCCAGGCGAGGGGAGTGAAATAGGTCGCAACCGGCTCGACGCCGCGAAACATCAAAAACTCCGCTGCTAGGAGGACAGCGAGAGCCGCCCACCCGCGCAGGGGCAGGGGACGCGCGCGGCAACGGAGAAATTCGAGGACGAGCACGGTGACGCTAGCGGCGGTGAGGGAAATTCCGAGCAAAAGCATCGTCGCGGCAGTGTAACTCACGAATCCGGGCTGGGCGAGCGGGCAACTCTGATATTCTGCGTGCCCGCCGAGCGGGACGGGCGCGCGGATGGGCGGACAACAACTCGAACGTGGGCTCGGACTGGCCGAAGCCACGGCCCTGAACATGATCGACATGGTGGGCATCGGCCCGTTTGTGGTGGTGCCCCTGGTGATCGAGGCGATGCCGGGGCCGCAGTGCCTGCTGGCTTGGGCGGCGGGCGGGATCGTGGCCCTGTTGGACGGTTGCGTATGGGCAGAGCTGGGCGCGGCGATGCCGGAAGCCGGCGGCAGCTATGTGTTCCTGCGCGAGGCGTACGGGCCGGGACGCTGGGGACGGCTGATGTCGTTCCTGTTCATCTGGCAAACGATGTTTCAGGCGCCGCTGGTAATGGCATCGGCGGCAATCGGATTTTCGCAGTACGCATCCTATCTGGTGCCACTGGGGTGGTGGGAGCAGAAGGCGGTTTCGGGCGCGGTGGTGATCGCTGTGGTTCTGCTGCTGTACCGGCGGATCGACCAGATCGGAAAGATTTCGATGGTGCTGTGGGCGGGAGTGGTGGCGACGCTGGGCTGGCTGATTTGGGGAGGGCTGACGCATTTCCATGCGCGACAGGCGTTTACGATGCCGCCGGGGGCCTGGGACCTTTCGCCGGCATTCTTCGCCGCGTTGGGGGTTGCGAGCGTGAAGACGATCTATACGTACCTCGGCTACTATAACGTGTGCCATCTCGGCGGGGAGATCCGCCAGCCCGAACGGAATATTCCGCGGAGCATCTTCATTTCGGTGGCGGGAATCGCGGTGCTTTACCTGGTGCTGCAGACTGCGGTGCTGGGCGTGATTCCCTGGCAGGAGGCGCGTTCGACGCCGTTCATCGCCAGCGCGCTGGTGGAGCGGATTTACGGAACGGGAGCGGCGAAGGTCGCAACGGGGATGGTGCTATGGGTGGCGTTCGGCTCGCTGTTCGCGCTGACGCTGGGCTATTCGCGGGTGCCCTATGCGGCGGCGGTAGACGGGACGTTTTTTCGCGCGTTCGCGCGCGTGCATCCGACGCGGCATTTTCCGCATGTGTCGCTGATGGCGCTGGGGGCCACGGGGCTGGTGTTCAGCCTGCTGTTCCGGCTACGCGAGGTGATTGAGGCGATTCTGGCGATGCGCATCCTGGTGCAGTTCGTGGGAGGAGCGGTGGGAGTGATGATCCTGCGGAAAAAATGGGGGCGCGAGCGGCTGCCGTACCGCATGTGGCTGTATCCGGCGCCTGCGGTGACGGCGATCGTGCTGTGGCTGGGCGTGTTTTTCTCGACGGGCCGGACGGCGCTGGCGGGACTCGGCGTGATGGCCGCGGGCGTCGCGGTATTTTTGGCGCGCGCGGCGGTGCTCGAGCAATGGCCGTTTGGACAGGCGGCGGGAGCGGGACAATGAGCCGCCGCCTCTATATCGCCGCTGTATTGTTCGCCGCACTGCTCGCGCCGATCCTGCCGGTTTTCACGCAGGGGCCGCAAAGTTCGGAAGAGTTGCCCGACGCTGTGGAGGCGATCGAACATGCCCGCGTGGTCACACGAATCCTGTGCATCACGGCGCATCCGGACGACGAGCCGGCGGCGCTGCTGACGTATCTATCGCGCGGCCTGGGCGCCGACGTGGCGCTCCTCTCCATCACGCGAGGAGAAGGCGGACAGAACGCGCTGGGGCCGGAAGAGGGCGCGCAGCTTGCCGTTCTGCGAAGTCACGAACTGCTCGCAGCGACGAAGATTTATGGCATCCGGCTGTTTTTCACGCGGGCGCCCGACACGGGATTCGTGAAAACCGTGGAAGCGGCGGAACAGGTGTGGGGCGATACGGCGCTGGCGGACATGGTGCACGTGATCCGCTCGTACCAGCCGAATTTTGTGATCAACAGTTGGGGCGGCGTGCACACCGGCCACGGGCATCACCAGACTTCGGGCATCCTGACGCCGGTGGCCGTGGCGGACGCGGCTGACCCCGCGAAATATCCCGGAGATTTGGCGCCGTGGAAAGTGGACCGGATTTTGGAGCGGTATCGGGGCGAGGGCGAAAAAGGCTGGGCGCCACCTGTCGATGAAATCTCTCCGCTGTGGGGGCGCACGTACGCGGAGATTGGGCGGGAAGGAGATTACCAGCACCGCACGCAGGGCATCGCGGGATTTCTCACCGGACCCGGGCCTCGCTTCTCAATTAATCTGATTGACGAGCACGGCGTTGCTCCGGATTCCGCGGGATTGGCCGAGCCTCTGACGGGGCTGTTGAGGCGCTACCCGGATCTTGCGAGCATGCGCCCGGCACTCGAACATGCGGAGGGCGCCTTGGCGGAGGCGCGCCGTTCCGCTCTCGCTCTGGACTGGCCCAAGGCAGCGCGCCAACTGGGCGCAGCCGGAAAAGAGGTCACCGGAGCGGCGGCCGTGGCGAATGATCAGGAAAAAACAGAGTTTCTGCGCGTCCGAGGCCGGATCGACCACGCCCTGGAATTGGCCGCCGCGCTGCGACTCGACGCGCAGGCCAGCCGCCGCGAAGCAATTCCCGGAGAAACGATAAGAGTGAGCGTGTCTGAGCGCCACCGGGAGGGCACGCTCGACAGGGTAGGCCGCGCCGAACTTCTGCTTCCGGATGGTTGGAAGGCCGAGGAGAAAACGGGCGATAAAGCGGCGGGCAGCGACGCGCAGTTTGTTGTAAGCGTCCCGCCGGAGGCCCAGTCTCCGCGCAGAGCGGATGACTGGATGTACCCCGTGCCCCCGCCGCTTGTGAGCGCGCGGACGCAGGCGAGCGTGGCCGGTTACGAATTTTCGGCGACAGCAGCGGCCACGGAGGTGCGCGCCAGTTCGACACAGGTGGAGCACCTGCCACTGCAGGTTGTACCGAGCGTGACGCTCGCTTTAGAGCCGCGCGAAATGCTGGTGGCTCCGGCGCGGCGCGGCCAGCCGCTCGAACTGGTGGCACGCGTGCACTACTACGGGACTGCGGCGAGGCAAATGGAAGTGGGGCTGGACGCTCCGCCGAACTGGCCGCGGGTGGCTCCGGTGGCGCTCGAATTCGATGGCCCCGGGGACCAACTTGCGAGGTTGAAACTCGAGGTCCCGCGCCAGGCGGCTGCGTCGACGCTGTCTCTGCATGCTTACGCGAAGCTCGGCGGCCAGCAATATGGCGCTTCCGTTGAACCACTGCCGACGCTGCCGGCGTGGCTCTGGACCGAGCCGGCTGCCGTGACGCTGTGCGTGCCCGATTTAATCGTGCCGGAGCACCTGCGGGTGGGATACGTGGCGGCGGAGAACGATCCGATACCGGAGATTCTGCGCGAAGCCGGTATCAGCGTGGACCTGCTGGATCCTGTGGCATTGGCGTTCAACGATCTGAGCCGATACGACGCCATTGCGGTTGGCATCCGCGCCTATGAGTTGCGCAGCGACCTCGGGTCGTCGAACCACCGGCTGCTGGAATACGCCGCTGGAGGCGGCACGCTGGTGGTGCAATACGCGAGGGCGGTAGATTGGAACCGGCTGATGCCGGCACCGTATCCCGCGAAGGTGGGCAATCCCACGCTGCGCATCACGGACCGGAATTCTCCGGTGCGTGTGCTGGCGCCGGAGAGCCCGCTTTTGAATTTTCCGAACAAGATCACGGCCAGGGACTTTGACGATTGGGTGCAGGAGCGCGGGCTCTATTTTTGGGGCGATCGCGATTCGCGATACTCGGCCATTCTGGCTCTGCGTGATCCGGGAGAAGACGAGCTGACTGGCGGACTGGTGGTCGCGCCGGTGGGAAAGGGAACATACATTTACACCGGCCTCTCGTTTTTCCGTCAATTGCCGGCAGGAGTGCAGGGGCCGCTGCGGCTGTTCGTGAATCTACTGAGCCAATCGCGATTGCAGAAGACGCCCTGAGCGTGGGAGCGCGTGGGGCGCGCACGCGATCGCGGCATCGTTTTCATCTTCCGCACACGCGCGGGGCCGCGCGTCAGTGCTTTTCCTCCAAGGTGGTATGCTACCTCCCGTGCGCTCTCGCGCCGCGCAGCGGCGGCATTGGGGGAAACTATGATTCGCCGGCTGTTGCTGATTCCAATTGTACTTACGCTGCTTGCCGCCTGGCCGGCAGCGGCGCAGAAACAAAAGCAAACGCCTCTGAAGGATACGCCAAACAACGACACGCCGCTGGTCCAACCCAGCGACCAGCAGGCCGTGGAAACAGCTATCACGGAGATGCTCGGCGCTTGGCAAATCGGAGACGTCGATATGCTGAGGAAGTATTTCGCGGACAATGTGCTGGTGGTGAGCGGCTTGTGGGAACCACCGGTGATGGGGCTGGACAAATATATTCAGGCCTACCAGCGGCAGAGGGAGCGCGTGCGCGGGGCGCAGATCACCCGCTCAAATACGTTTATTCGCGTCAATGGAAATGTGGCGTGGGCGGTCTATCAGTGGACCTTTATCGGCGAAGTGGACGGGCAGCCGGCGGGGTATCACGGGCACACGACGCTTGTATTTGAAAAGCAAAACGGCCGTTGGCTGATCATTACCAACCACACATCGTACGCCAACCCCCCGCCGCCCGCGGCGGCCCCGACTTCGGCGCCCGGCGCGCAGCCGCCTGCCAAGCCGTAACGCGGACTGGGCTGGTCGCAAGATACCGCCGCGCATACGCACAGGCCGGGAGCGTCCTCATGGGATTGCAACAAAGGCAGGATAGTGACCAGACGGATGGCAGCGTGGAAGAGTTAAGCGCGCTCAGGAATTCTGCAATCCCGTGTAAATCCACACCGCAATGATGACGAGCAGCAGCACTCCTGCGGCGATGCCGATATAGCGAATGGGCCCGCTCAGGCGCTCGATGCGGTCCGAAATCTGCTGTTGTTCGTTGGCAAACCGGTGTTCGGCCTGGTCCACCATCAATTCGGTCTCCTCGTTGCGTCCGATGACGCCGCGGTAGACGACGAGGGCGATCAGCGAGAGTGCCAGCACTCCCCAGAGCGCGACCAGGATAGTGAGTAGATTGAGGTTCAGACTCATGACAACCAACCCTCCGCAGGCCGTCCGCTCTGGGCTGCGCCCTGAGCAGGTGCCTGCCCGCTTCCGGGCGGGACTATAGCTCCAAACCGGTAGCGGCGCAACACACCGGCGCGGCTGCCGGCTGGGGCGTCAAGAGGAGGGAGAAAGCCTGTGTTATGGGAATGCGATCAAATGCCGCGGGGGGGCCCCGCTTCAGTGGGCTGCCCAGGTTGCACGGGGGGGAAGCGAATGCCCCACAGTTCTTCGCAGGGCTCAATCAACTCGATGCCCACGTCGTGACGGCCTTCGCGCGGGCGGTCGCTGCACCACACCACACGGAACACATTGGCCTTCTTCTCCTGGCCCTGGTACACCTCGAGCGAGCTGCCCGGCTTCAGGGGGTGGGGAACGCGAACGAGGGCGCCATTCCTGTTGACGACAACGGCTTCCGCCGGGGAATGCACGGGTTTGCCGTCTTTTCCAGTGCCATTGACCTGGACGGCCATGCGTATCAGGACGCGTTCTCCGCGCCTGCGTTCGCGTGGCTTGGCCTCAGTACCGAGATCCATCAGCGGAGAATCCTTCCCGTTTTGAAACTCGACAAAGCTAACGGCAAGCCTACGCCCCAACCCTCGCGGGGTCAATTTGGATGTGTGTAGTTTCGTTCGCAAACCGCTACTGGCCGGAAGGACAGGGGCAGCAAGTCCCCGACGCGGCTGGCAGGCAGCGGGCAGTGAATTGACAACTTTCTATCCCGCAGAGAAAATGAAGCTACCATCCGCAAAGCGTCGTTCCGGACGCGTGCCCAAGTGGCGGAATTGGCAGACGCGCTAGATTCAGGGTCTAGTGGCCGCAAGGTCGTGGAGGTTCGAGTCCTCTCTTGGGCACCAAAGATGAGAAAGTGGCAGTAGCCTGTGTGCGCCTGATGCGGGCCGTTCGATGCCTGAGCGATTCCAGTTTCGTGACCTGCGCGAGCTGCTGGCCAAAGCCAACGAAGAAAAATCGGGCGACCAACTGGCGGGCTTAGCGGCGGACTCCGAGAGCGAACGTGTGGCCGCAAAGCGGCAGCTTGCGGACCTCACCCTGGCGGAGATTGCCGACCAACCCTTAATCGATCCATCCGAAGATGAAGTGAGCCGGCTGATTCTCGAGACGCACGACCGCGAGCGTTTCGGACCGATCGCGGGCATGACGGTGGGCGAATTCCGGGAATTTCTTCTCGACGACGAGACGCCGGGCGAGCAGTTGCAATCGCTGGCGTGGGCCATCACGCCCGAGATTGCGGCGGCGACGGCAAAATTGATGAGCAACAAGGATCTGGTGCTGGCAGCAGCGAAAATTCGCAACGTGACGCGCTGCCGGAACACGATGGGAGAACGCGGCGTGCTGGGCATCCGCATCCAGCCGAACCATCCGGTGGACGACGTGGGCGGAATCCTGCTCGCCGCCTTCGAAGGGCTGCTGTACGGTTGTGGCGACGCAGTGATCGGAGTGAATCCGGCGGCGGATTCGGTCGAGACCGTGCAGGCGA
>JASHSV010000099.1 GCA_030038535.1 Candidatus Acidiferrales bacterium | reverse complement strand
CCGCTCGACGGACTCGGGAGACTAGATTCAGGTCTGCATTCCCAGAAAAAAGGGCAGCCCGCCGCGGCGGGCTGCCCTTTTTTCTGGGAATGCAGACCTGAATCTAGTCTCCCGAGTCCGTCGAGCGGCCACGGCACGACAGGCGGGAATGTCCGCTCCAAAAGTAAAAGGGCCGGCGCCAGGGGAACGCCGGCCCGCATGAGAGGCCAGAGCTGTGGTGAGGTGCAGCGGTTCCAAAGACCTTCAGAACCGCCATGCTGCTCGATTTCCCTTGTACCGGAAGGGCGTTACGCGCTGATTGGCTGAATGTGAATTCTAGTTGAATCCGGAATTCCTCGGAATTCACGCGGGCTTTTCAGTGGGTTCGGTGGGCTGTTGCGGAACAGCCTCCTGAGGCGCGGCCGGCAATTCTTCGGGCGCGGCGGCCGGCTCGGGCGGGCACACCGGAAGCGAGACGAAAAAGCGCGAGCCCTTGCCCAGTTCGCTTTCGACCCGCAGACGCCCCTGGTGCGCATCCACAATGTGTTTGGCGATGGCGAGGCCGAGGCCGGTGCCGCCGGCCTCGCGCGAACGGGCCACGTCCACGCGATAAAAGCGCTCGAAGATGCGCTGCTGATCGGTGGAGGGGATGCCGATGCCCGTATCGGCCACGCACAGCACCGCATTCTCACCCTCCGCTGTCGCGGTCAACCGGATGCTTCCCGGCGCGGGCGTGTACTGGATGGCGTTCTCGAGTAAGTTCTTCAGCACTTCCTCCAGCCGCAGGGGGTCTCCCAACACGAGCGGGAGCGATTCGGGCGCGTGGCCCTCGATCTCCAGCCCGCGCGCTTTGGCCTTGAGCGAAACTGCCTCGATGCAATGCTCCACGAGCTGCGGCAGGCGAACCGGCTCCAT
Source organism: Candidatus Acidiferrales bacterium (assembly GCA_030038535.1). Classification (GTDB taxonomy): domain Bacteria; phylum Acidobacteriota; class Terriglobia; order Acidiferrales; family UBA7541; genus JOPF136. Next base: position 7,063 of record JASHSV010000099.1, on the reverse strand, counting down.
GCGGAAGGTCATGCTGCCGCCTTCGATGGCCGAAAGTTTGAGCAGGTCGTCGGTGATGCGGCCCAGGCGAGCGGCGTGGTCGCGGATGATTTCCAGGAATTTGCGGCGCGCGGCGGGATCGTCCAGAGCGCCCGCAAGCAACGTCTCCGCGAATCCCTGAATGGTGGTGAGCGGAGTGCGCAGCTCGTGGGAGACGTTGGCCACAAAATCGCGCCGCACGCGCTCCAGGCGCCGGATTTCGGTGACGTCGTGCAGCACCAGCACAACGCCACGAGCGGCAGTGGACGCCACGGGCGCGGCGGTAAGCGCGAAGGTGCGCGGGCGCACCGTGCCGAACTCCACCTCGCCGCGGACCGTCTCCGCCGTCCGGAGCGCGCCTTCCACGGCCTCGATCAGGCTGGTGTGGCGAACCACGTCGAGCAGCGGGCGGCCGCGGCAGTCGTCGGCCGAGCCCACGGCATCGGTGAACGCGGCATTGGCGAACAGGATGCGCTCGCGGTTGTCCACCACCGCCACGCCTTCGCTCATGCTGGTGAGGACGGCGGCGGAGAAGTCGCGCTCGTCGGCCAGGTGTTCGATGCGCGCGGCGAGCTTGGTGGAGGCATCGGTGAGCGCGCTGCCGACCGTTTCCCACGCACCCGCGAACTCCCCCGGGCGCGCGGCGCGGAATTCGCCGCGGCCGAGGCCGTCGAGAAAACGGCGCAAGGTCTCTGTGCGCGTGCGTGCGTTCCAGCCGGCGAGGCGCCACACTACGGCCGCAGCCGCCAGCAGCAGGAAGGCGCCGAGGATGAGCAGGAGGTTATTCGCCACGGGCGTCAAAAATGTAGCCCGCGCCGCGCACCGTCTTCAAGTACTCAGGCTTTTCCGGGTCTGCCTCCACCTTTTCGCGGAGGCGGCGGATGTAGACGTCCACGCTGCGAGGAGTCACAAAGCGGTCAGTACCCCACACGGCGTCGAGCAATTGATCGCGCGAAAAAACGCGGTCGGCGCGCCGCGCCAGGTAATACAGCAGGCGAAATTCGAGCGTGCTGAGCGCGATCGGTTTTCCGGCTCGCGCCACGCGGTACGACGCTGGATCGATGAACAGCTCGCGAATCTCAACCGGCTTTTCCGCCTCGCCGGCGGGCTCGGTCCGCCGCAGCAGCGCCTTTACTCGCGCCACCAGCTCGCGCGGGCTGAAGGGCTTGGTCACGTAGTCATCCGCGCCCATTTCCAGGCCCACCACGCGGTCCGCCTCTTCTCCCCGCGCGGTCAGCATCAAAATGGGCAGCCGGTTCAAGGATTGATCGCGGCGGATTTCGCGGCACACTTCCAGTCCGGGCAGCTTGGGCAGCATCAGATCCAGAATCACGAGGTCCGGCGGAGATTTCTTCAGCGTGGAGAGCGCGGTCAATCCGTCGCCCGCCGTGTTCGTCTGGTAGCCTTCTTTTTCCAGGTTGTAGCGCACAAGCTCGACGATGTCTTTGTCGTCTTCGATAATGAGAAGCCGCCTCACGACTCCACCACCTCCCGGCCGGACGGGCGAGCGCTGGGATCCGCCGTCACCGCTCAGTGTATAGTGAGGTGCGGCCGGCTGCGCCACTTTTTTGCGCGTGGAATGCGGCTTTATTGCGCGATTCATGCGGAATTCACCGTGTGTTCACATTCTAAGCCGCGCGGGCCACACATGGGCCAATTATGCTCCCTGTGATGCCGGCGCTTCCAAGCTTTGCGGGCGGCCGCTCCTCAGGATTCTCGCCACCCACTCCGCGTGCGGCATGCCGGAATCGAACCCCGCTTGGATTTCGCACTCGATATCGTACTCCACGCGGCGGATGTAAGCCCGCGCGTCGTCCACCAGCAAATAGGACGCGCGCGGATCGCCGTCGTACGGCATGCTGACGCTGCCGCTGTTGGCGACGGTCATGCCACCGACCGTACGGACGTAGGGCTGATGGATGTGTCCGTGGACGGCGACCTGCCGGCCGAGGGGCGCATAGACCGATTCCAGTTCGGCATCGCTCGCGTCGCGGGTGGGCGCACGCCACAGATTCCCCGGGCTGGCGTGCACCAGCGCCACCGGGCCTTCGAAATGGACGTGCGGCAGCCGGCGAAGCCACTCGATCCGCTCGTTCTCCAGCGCTTCACGCGCTGCCGCGCCTAACTCCTCTATGGCCCCCAGCAGTGGCGCGAGCTTCGGCGCCTTCTGCGCAAACTCGGCGAGCGATTCGGGGCGGAACAGCAGCTCGTCCGTATTGCCCACGACGCCGGGCCAGCCGAGTTCGCGAATGCGGTCCACAACCTCGCTGGGACGCGGCCCGCCTTCGGCCAGATCCCCGCCGTGAAGAATCAAATCGGGCGCGGTCTGACTGAGGTCGGCCAGGACGGCTTCAAACGCGGTGAGGTTGCCGTGAATGTCCGAAACGATGGCGATGCGCATTCGGATCTCAACCGCCGCGCGGTCCGGCAGCGCGGCCTAGCGGCCGACCGCTGTTGTTGCTGCGCCCAAGATCTTGCCTGTACTCTTGCCTTCCAGAAACACGACCATGCGGAGATTCTCGCGCTTCCAGCCCGGCGCGATGCGGCCATCCACTATCCCGCTGAACGGTTTGCCCGGCTCCATCTTTCCGGCAGGAATGAATTTCCTGACCACGGCGCGATGCTCCATGTGGCGTCCGGCATTCTCCCCGGCGCCGACGTCGGAGGCCAGGGCGTCTTCGGTGATAGCCAGATGCACGACGGCGGCCTCCCGCACGCCCGCCGGGAGGGCTGCCGCGCGAATCGTGGCGCGGAACGAGTAGTCGGGAGGCGCTCCCGTCGCCACTTCGAGCGCGACCTCGATGCCGGGCGCATCGGCCGCGGCGGCAATCGCCGCGCGCGCCGTGTGCGACTTGCTGCCCACAAATTGCGTGCGCCCGGCCACAATCATTTGCGGCGTGTACGGCGAGGCAATCCCCAAATGCCGCACATAGGCCTCCTGCCGCTCCGTGAATGCGGCCGAGGAAAACGGGTCGCGCCAGCCCTGGCTGTTCCAGTAATCCACGTGCTCTTCGAGCGGGATGATCCATGCGCCCGGCACGGGCTGGGTGCGGTCGAGCTCCGCCAGGAGCGCATCCGCCGGAGGACAGTCGGAGCAGCCTTCCGAAGTGAACAGCTCGACGACCACGGGAACGCGCGCAGGCGCGGGCGAGCCGCCGGAAGCCGCCGAAAACAGCACACCGGCAAGCGCCGCCAGACCCCCCGTCAACAATCGTTGTCCGGAGCGCATCATCTTGGGCTCGCGGGCGATTGACGGGCCGCCGTTTCCCGCGCAGTTGGCGGCGCGGGATACTCCGGCAGTTTCTCTTTCGCCAGGTCCGCGCGCTTCACAACCAGCTCATCGAACAGAATCGAGGGGCTGATGATGGTCCGCGCGGTCTGGCCCAGCCGGTTGCTCACCAGGTAATCGTTGCCCGCGGCGATCACGTCGGAGCGCAAACTGCGCGTGTCGAGCTCCTGGAATTCCGCCCCGCGGACCAGTTCGCGACGGCCGTCCTTGGACCAGACGCGATAGAGCAGCCGCGGAGACAACCGCGGCCCGAGCGTTTCCACCGAATAGCAGTAGGGGCGGTCCTGCTGGCGGCAGAGATCGAGCAGCTTCTGCTGCATCGCGTCGCGCGTCAGCGGCTCGGCCGGTTCGAGCTTCAGGACGCCGATGGAAGGCTCCGTCTGCCCGGCCTGCGAAAGGCGGCCGTGGCCGTTCGACTCGGTAAACCCCCGGATGGGCCTGCGGCTCACCAGAAAATTTTCGAGCACGCCTTTGCTCACCACAGAAACGGCCTCGGCCTTGACGCCTTCGTCATCCACCGGATAGCTGCCGATGAGCGAGTGGCCGGAAAACGTGGTCTGCGTCGGGTCGTCCACCAGCGAAAGAAACTCGGGGAGCACGCGGCTCTTGTAGCTCGACGCAAAAGCGCCTACCGTGCGCGACGAGACGTTGGGCTGCGGCCGGCGTCCGGTTACGTTGGCGGCCAGCAGCGTTTCCACCACATCGTTCGTCGCGTCGGCGGAGAACAGCACGGGCCCGCGATATTCCTCTTCCACGATGGGAGCGGTGCGCAGGTCCACAAGGGTCTGGAACATCGCGCGCATGTCGGCCAGCACCTTCTCGCGCGTGGGCAGCTCAGAAGCCTCGGCGTAGGAGTCGCCGGGCGAGCGCTCGATGCGCATCCCGTCCTCGGCTTGTGTGCTGCCGTTCTCCGAAACTGAGTAGAAGGCATCGCCCCCGCGAAGCACCGTACCCTCGGTGTTCACGTAATACGTATTGGTGGCCAGAAAGTGCACGCTCGCGCCGGAGGTTTGCACATCGGGAAACTCGCGGTAGAGGGCAGTGGCCCTTTCCAGCACAGAGCGCCACTTTGCCGGGTCCACTTCCAGGCGCACCAGCGGCCGGAGCGATTGGACGGCCGGCTCTTTCGCGAAGTCGTCCACGGTCTGTTCGATGGAGTACCGTTTGTAAAGGCCTTCCTTTGCTGTCAACGCCTCGTTCGCCGATTTGTACGCCCCATCCGTGGCCAGCCAGAGCGCGTGGCGGAGCGCCAGCGTGTCGTCGTCGAGCGGCACTGAGGTCGCTTCCCCGGTGCCCGATTCGTAGAAGCTGTCGCGATGGTAATCGCCCACGCGCACCACCACGCGCGCGAACCGCAAATGCGAGTGCCGCTCGCTCTCCGTGGCGCCAAACTCGGCCTGGAGCTGATAATCGTCCGTATCCACCACGCGGTATTCAATGTAAAAAGGCGCAGGCACGTTCTCCATCTTGAGCTGGGCCTTCGAGCGCTCGAGCTCCTCCTGCATGGCCTTCAGCACGGGATCGGAATCGGTTGCGGCCGCCGCCGGGGAAACCGGCAGCGCGGAGCCGGAGCCCCCCGGTGGCAGTGCATTCCCGCGCGCGCGCGCGGCAAACCAAAAAAAGAGTGCTGCGCCGGCAAACGAAAGGAGCGTGGCCCGGAGGATCCTCATCGCGAGTCTCCCTGCGGCTTCGGTGCATCAGCAGCCTTGCCGGGTGACGCAGCGGCCCGCGCTTTACCCCCGGCTTCGAAACCCGGCGGAGGGAGCAGCGGAGGCCTCTCGTGCGAGTGCTCGCGCTTCTGCACCTCGATCTCGGAAAACAGCATGGCCGGAGCTGCCGCCGAAACAGGCACGCTGCCTGATTCCGCGCCGCAGATTCCGTTGAAGACGTGCATCGTGTCGCCGGTCACTAGGATGCGATTCAGAGCGGCGAGCGGCGTGCCCACGATGTCCACGCCGCGCACGAGTTCGTCGGGCCGCCCGTCGGTATAGACCCGCCACACAATCACGGGCAGCACCTGGAAGGCCTGCGGCAATCCGCGCTGGGTCAGCGTGAAGCCGCCTTGCACGTCCTCGAAGTAAAGCCCGTAGGGCTTGCCTTGTTTCTTGGCTTCGTCGATCAGGCGCTGGCGCAGCTCGGACTCTTTGACCGTGTTCGTTGATGTGACGACGAGGTTGCCCTGCCGTCCCGTGGTCATCAGCCCCGGCTGCGCGCGGCCGTGGCCGTTCGACTGGCTGAATCCTTTGATCGGCATTCGAGACATCAGGAAGCTGCGGAGCACTCCGTCCTCGACCAGTTGCACGCGCACGGCGGGCTGGCCTTCGTCGTCGAATTTGTACGAGCCGCTGAGCTTCTCGCCGGCCAGCGTTGTGAGCGTAGGATCGTCCACGATGCTCAGGAATTTCGGCATCACTTCCTGGCCCACCTTCTTCGTGAACGTTTGTCCCTCCTCCTCGTCGCGCTGGCGGTGGCCCTCCAGGCGGTGACCCACCACTTCGTGGAAAAATACGGCGGCGGCGCGTCCGGAGAGCAGCGCCGGCCCGGCGAAGGGCTCGGCCACGGGCGCGGCGCGCAGGGCTTTGAGGTCCGCGGCCATTTTTTCGACTGCGGCGTGGATGGCGGCTTCGCCTGGAAGGTCCGCGGGCTGCGGCGCCTGGTAGGTTTCCACGCGGATCAGCTCCATGCCGTCGTCGGCGCGCGTCATGGCTTCCATCACCAGGCGTACCAGGTGGCTCGGCTCCGCGATGCGGCTCCCTTCGGTCGAGGTGAAGCGGAATCCCGAGGTCTGATCCTGAAGCACGATTTCGGAGTCGTACACTTCCGGGTACTCGCGGAACCAGCCGGATTCACGCCGCAGCCGCTCTTGCCATTCGGAGACGTTCAGGCCGAGCGCGGGCACGTGCGTGTCCACGTGATCTTGCGGCGGCTCGAGCGCGAAGTCGTTCGATTTATCTTCCTCCTCGGAACGCACCGCCGTGTCTGTTTTCACTTTCAGGAATGCGGGGGCCGAAGAGCGGTAGCCGCGATTGGTGAGCCACCAGAAGCTGCGCGCCAGCGCGTCGGAATCGTCCTCCAGCGGCAGCGTGCCCTGCACGATGGCCGACCGCCGGTTCTGCCCGTGCGTGTTGTCGAGCTGTGGAGAGCCCACGCGCACGATCACTCCAGCGCGCCGGAAGCGGCCTTCAAACGAGGCGAGCAGGCTGCCGTACGAGGCGCTGATGGTCAGCGCGTCGCCGTCGTATGCCGAATAGCTCAGGAAGTAGGCCGGCGGGTCCGCTTTGGAAAGCTTCACCGAGGCGCGCCGCAGCTCGGTCTGCATCGAATCCAGCAGCGCGTCTGGGACATACTGCTCGTTTTTGGGAGCGTCGTCCGTCGGCCGGGCGGGAGCCGCGGAGAGGGTTGCGGCCAGAACTGCTCCGACTACAACGATGCGGGCTGGCTTTTTCATGTCTGTGGAAGCCTATCGCTTTCGGGCGCTGAAGAAACCAGTATGCGGGAACGCCGCGCGCGGAGCAAGCCGGCCACTTTGGTGAGGAAGCGGTGGCCGTCAGGGGGCTTCTGCATCCGGCGCAGCGCTGGAATCGGCAGTCGGGGCTGGCGCGTGCGCGCGCTGCCTCGCCCACACGAAATACACCGGGATTCCCGTGGCGATCAGCAGGAGTCCGGCCAGCGACGGGCCCGGCCGCGTCACGAGTGTGTTCACCAGAAACCAGCCTGTAATGATGAGGAACAGCGCCGGCGTCACCGGATATCCCC
>JASHSV010000006.1 GCA_030038535.1 Candidatus Acidiferrales bacterium | reverse complement strand
TTCAGCATCCTGCTGGCCACCGGCCGCATGCGCGATACGAAAGTGGATTTGGCTTCACTGCTCGGTACCAGCGACGTGAAAGATCCCAACGGCGTCCTGGACCGCGCCATCACGATGTTTTTGGGCGGTCAAGTTTCGCAGCAGACCCGTGCAGTGCTGGAAAAGCAGCTCGATGACCCGCAGGTGCTGCAGGCCATGCTCGACGACCCGGTGAAAAACGTGGACGCCGGCATGATTACCGGCCTGGTGCTCGGCTCGCCCGAGTTTCAGCGCCGCTAGGTGGCCCAGCCACTCATGGCTGCGGCCCTGAGGCTTAAAGAAGGAGCACGACGATGACAATCTCTCGCCGTTATTTCCTGAAGGGCGGCGGCGTGGCCATGCTGGGAGTCAGCTCCATGCCTTCGTTTCTCACGCGCGCGCTCAGTGCCGCCACCGCGCCCAGTAAGAAAGTCCTGGTGGTGATTTTCCAACGCGGCGCCATGGACGGACTGAACGCCGTGGTTCCCTACGGCGAACGCGACTACTACGCGATGCGGCCCTCCATCAACATTCCGCCTCCCAACGGCGGCCAGAACTCGGCCATCGATCTCGACGGATTTTTCGGCGTTCACCCGAGCCTCGAGCCGCTCACGCCGCTCTTTCGCGAAAAGCAGCTTGCCATCGTCCACGCTGCGGGCTCGCCCGATAATTCGCGCTCGCACTTCGACGCGCAGGACTATATGGAATCGGGCACGCCGGGCGTCAAGAGCACCGAGGACGGCTGGCTGAACCGCTACCTGCAGAAGCAGGACGTGGAAAACGCCACGCCGTTCCGCGCGCTGGCGATGGGCCAGCAGATGCCCCGCACCTTGCGCGGCTCCGTCCCCGCACTGGCCATTCCCGACATCAAGCAATTCCAGGTGCTCGCGCCTGTGGCCATGTCCGGCGCCATGTCGGGTGGATTCGAGGCGCTCTACGCGCAGACTGTGGACCAGGCGCTCCACGGCACCGGACAGGAAACCTTCGAAGCCATCGAAATGCTGAAGAAAGTTCGCGAAGAACTTTACATTCCCGAGAACGGCGCCGATTATCCGAAAGGGAAGTTCGGAACGGCCGTGCAGCAGGTTGCTCAGCTCATCAAGGCCGACATCGGGGTCGAAGTCGCGTTTGTGGACATCGGCGGATGGGACCACCACGTGAATGAAGGCGGCGTGCAGGGCCAGCTCGGCAATATTCTGCGCGAATTCGGAGGCACTCTCGCCGCGTTCCACAAGGATATGGGCGCGAAGATGGCGGACGTGACCGTGGTAACCATGTCCGAATTCGGCCGTACCGCCGCGGAAAACGGCAACCGCGGCACCGACCACGGCCACGCCAATTGCATGTTCGCGTTCGGCGGCGAAGTGAAAGGGGGCAAAGTGTACGGCCGTTGGCCGGGACTCGACCGCGCGCATCTCTACGAAGGGCGCGACCTGGCCGTCACCACCGATTTTCGAACCGTGCTCGGCGAGGTCGTCTCACGCCACCTGGGCTCGGCAGATTTGAGCTATGTTTTTCCGGGCTTCCGCTACGATCCGCGCCAGGCCGTCGGCCTTATGCGCGGGTAGCTCCGTTCAGTCTGCGTGGGCACGCGCGGGCGCTTCGGCCGCCGCGCCGGAACGGATGCGCATTCCGTAGAACGAGCGGTAAACAAATATCACCGAGACGGCAAAGAACAGCGCCGCCAGCCCACGCGTCATCGCCCCGCCTGTCTCGTGCGTCAGTTTCACTGCCAGTTCCACAGCCAGCAATCCGAAAAGCGTAGTGAATTTGATTACCGGATTCAGGGCCACGGACGACGTGTCTTTGAAAGGATCGCCCACCGTATCGCCCACGACCGTGGCTGCGTGCAGTTCCGTCCCCTTCTGCTTCAGCTCGACCTCAACGATTTTCTTGGCGTTGTCCCAGGCGCCACCGGCATTGGCCATGAAGATGGCCTGGTAGAGCCCGAAGATGGCGATGGAGATCAGATAGCCGATGAAGAAGAAGGGCTCGAGGAAGGAAAACGCCAGCGTGGCGAAAAACACGGCGATGAAAATGTTCAGCATGCCGCGCTGCGCGTATTGCGTGCAGATTTCCACCACCCGCTTGCTGTCCGTTACCGACGCTTTTTCCACGCCTTCCAGTTTGATGTTGGCTTTGATGAATTCCACCGCGCGATAGGCGCCTGTGCTCACCGCCTGTGTGGCCGCCCCTGTAAACCAGTAGATCATGGCCCCGCCGGTGATGGAGCCGAGCACAAACGGCGCGTGCAGGATGGAAAGCTTGTCCACGTTGACCGTGAGCCCTTGCGTGAGCGCCATGATGATGGAGAAAATCATCGTGGTCGCGCCCACCACCGCCGTGCCGATCAGCACCGGTTTGGCCGTGGCCTTGAAGGTGTTACCCGCGCCGTCGTTCGCTTCCAGCAAATCCTTGGCGCGCCCGAAATTCACGTCCAGCCCGTAGTCCTTTTTCAGTTCCTGCTGGATTCCCGGCACCTGCTCAATCAGCGAAAGCTCGTACACCGATTGCGCGTTGTCCGTCACCGGGCCGTATGAATCCACAGCGATCGTCACCGGCCCCATGCCCAGAAAGCCGAAGGCTACCAGCCCGAAGGCGAACACCGGCGCGGCGATCATCAGATTGCCAAGCCCTTCGCGGCTGATCAGGAAACTGACCGACATCAGGAAAACCATGGCCATTCCGATGTAGTAGGCCGAAAAATTCCCGGAAACGAACCCGGAGAGGATGCCCAGCGACGCGCCGCCCTCCTGCGCCGAGTTCACGACCTCCTTCACGTGCCGCGACTCCGTGGAGGTGAACACTTTGACGAGTTCGGGAATCAGCGCGCCGGCCAGCGTGCCGCAGGAAATGATGGTGGCGAGCTTCCACCACAGCGTCGCGTCGCCGCCCAGCGAGGGAATGATGTACGCGGAAATCACGTAGGTGAGCGCAATGGAAACCGCCGAAGTGATCCACACCAGCGATGTAAGCGGCGCTTCGAAGTTCATTTCGTCCGCATCGCCGTATTTTGCGTGCGCGATGGCGCTGTTGATAAAGTACGCCGCGGCGCTGGCCACCAGCATGGCGATGCGCATCACGAAAATCCACACGAGCAATTGCACCTTCACGCTGGGATCCTTCACGGCCAGGAGTATGAAGGTGATCAGCGCAACGCCGGTTACGCCGTAGGTTTCGAAACCGTCCGCGCTCGGACCCACCGAGTCGCCCGCGTTGTCGCCGGTGCAGTCGGCGATTACGCCCGGATTGCGCGCATCGTCTTCCTTGATCTTGAAGACGATTTTCATCAAGTCCGAGCCGATGTCGGCGATCTTCGTAAAGATGCCGCCGGCGATGCGCAGCGCCGCCGCACCCAGCGATTCGCCGATGGCGAAGCCGATGAAGCACGGCCCGGCATAGTCCCCGGGAACGAACAACAGGATGAACAGCATCATCAGCAGCTCGACGCTGATCAGCATCATGCCGATGCTCATTCCCGCTTCGAGCGGCGTGTGATAGATGGGATAGGGCTTCCCCCGCAGGCCGGCAAACGCGGTCCGCGAGTTGGCAAACGTGTTCA
>JASHSV010000098.1 GCA_030038535.1 Candidatus Acidiferrales bacterium | reverse complement strand
AGACCGAGCCGGACGGAAGTCGGACCTTCGCGCATCACGCCGCCGGCGAAGAGCGAGGCATCCTCGCTGTGCTCGATTACGGGCAGATCGAGCGAGCGCGCGTACTCCATCACGTGCCGCAGCAGCTTCGCAGTGGCGATGGGCTTTCCGTCGTCGGTGACCGCGACGATGCCCGCATCCTTCATGGCCGCGATTTCGGCGAGGCCTTCGCCCATGCTGCCGTGCGAAGCGGCGCCAATGGGCCACACGCGCACACTGGCTGAGGCTGCGGCGCGATCGAGGATGAAGCGAGTAACGGCAGCGTTGTCGTTCACGGGCTGCGTGTTCGGCATGCAGCAAACGGCAGTGAAGCCGCCGCGTGCAGCAGCACGCGTGCCCGTCTCGATGGTTTCGGCAGGTTCATTGCCGGGCTCGCGAAGATGGCAGTGCAGGTCGATGAAGCCGGGAGCAACGACGAGGTCAGAAGCGTCGAAGCGCTCGGCGCCGGGTGCGTCGAGCTTCGCTCCCACGCGCGCGATGCGATCGCCCTCAATGAGAACGTCGGCGGGCGCGCCGAAGCTCCGCGCGGGATCGACCACGCGCCCGTTGTGGATCAGCAGCATGTGGTCTCCCATCGCCTCATCCCGTTTGCGGAGCGGCGCCACTGGGCGCTCCGCCAGTGAGCAGATAGAGCAGGGCCATGCGCACGGCCACGCCGTTGGTCACCTGCTCGAGAACGGTGGACTGCGGAGAATCGGCGACGGCGGGATCGATTTCGAGTCCGCGGATCATCGGGCCGGGGTGCATGAGCACCGCATCAGGGCGGGCGAGTGCGAGGCGCGCAGGCGTCATTTGATAGAGGCGGATGTATTCGTCGGCGGGGAGCGAGGGTTCGCGGAGACGTTCGGTTTGCACGCGCAGGACCATGACGACGTTTGCGCCGGGCAGCGCTCGGTTGATGCACGGCTCGATGCGGATATTGGGCGCCATCGCGGCCATCTCCGCAGGCAGCCACATGGCTGGGCCGCAGAGAGTGATGCGGCAGCCGAATTTGGAGAGTACGTGGATATTGGAACGGGCGACGCGGCTGTGGCGGATGTCGCCGACGATGGTGACGTTGAGATCGTCGAGACGGCCGAGGCGGTCGCTGACGGTGAGGGCGTCGAGCAGACCCTGCGAGGGATGTTCGTGCAGGCCATCGCCGGCGTTGATGACGGGAATGCCGAGTCGCTCCGCCACGAAATGGGGCGCACCGGAAGCGGCGTGGCGGATGACAATCACGTCGGGCTTCATGGCTTCGAGCATGCGGACGGTATCGACGAGCGACTCGCCCTTCTGCGTGCTGGAGGATTCCGCTTGAAGGTTCATGGTGTCGGCGCCAAGGCGGGCCGCGGCGGTGGTGAAGCTGATGCGCGTGCGCGTGGAGGTTTCAAAGAAGGCCAGCACGGCGCTTTTGCCGCGAAGGGTGGCGAGCTTTTTGAGCGGCTGCTTTTGAATGGCCTGGAAGGCGCGGCTCTGGTCGAGAAGAAAGTTGATTTCGTCGCGCGTGAGCGCCTCGGTGCCGAGCAGGTGGCGGAACGTAAAGCTCACGATTCTCCCAGCAGCGCCTCAGGACACGCGTTCCATCAGAAGCACGCGGTCGTCGCCGTCGATTTCTTTCAGATGGACCTCTATGACTTCGTTCAATGTGGTCTCGACCCGGCGGCCGACATAGGAGGCTTCTATCGGAAGCTGGCGATGGCCACGGTCGATAAGCACGCAGAGCAAGACGCGGTTGGGGCGGCCGAGGTCGAACAGACCGTTGATAGCGGCGCGCACGGTGCGGCCGGTGAACAGGACGTCGTCGACGAGGATCAGGTCGCGGCCGTCCACGGAGAATGGAATTTCGGTGGATTGCACGACGGGATGAGTGGAAACAAGCGAAAGATCGTCGCGGTAAAGCGTGATATCGAGAATGCCGATAGGAACCTCGGCGCCGGTGGCGGCGCGGAAGGTTCCGGCGAGCCGATGCGCCAGGGGAACGCCGCGGCGCCGGATGCCGATCAGCGCAATTGCGTGAGTTTCGCCGGTTTTTTCAACAATTTCATGGCCAAGGCGCTCGATGGTGCGCCCGGTCTGCGCCCCGGTCAATAACTGCGTTTTTTCGCGGGTTGGCATTCCCCTCGCACGGGCCCTAATTGGTCACACCATACTAGGGGCGGCTTCCGGGGGTGTCAAGGCAGGGAGCGCCGCTCGGTTCTCGGTAGTTGGCCGCGTCTGGTAGACTGCAAAGCCCGGAGGTATGTATGCACGCGCAGAGTCATTACGTATCCCTGCGGGCAAGCGGCGCGGGCCCACGCACGCCTGCCTCGGGGATGCGATTCATTGCAATTTTTTGTTCTGTTGTTCTGATCCTGGCGATTCCGTTCACGGCCGTGGCGCAGAAGGCTCCGGCCGCAGTGGCGAAAAAGGCGCCGGCGGCGGGCGGACCGACGCCGCGGCTGGTGGTCCTGCTCGTAATCGACCAGTTCCGTTCGGACTACCTCGACATTTACCGCAGCGAGTTCGGCGACGGGGGCCTGGTGCGGCTGATGCGTGAGGGCGCGGTGTTCCGCGAATGCTACTACCCCTATGCGATCACGGAAACGGGTCCGGGGCATGCCACGCTGGCCACCGGAACCACTCCCGACCGTCACGGGATCACCGCCAACGAGTGGTACAGCTCGCTCATGGGAAAGACTATCTATGCGCTTCTCGATGACAGCTCGATGGTGGTCGGCGGCACGCCGGGACAGACGCCGGTTTCGCCGCGAAATATGATCGGCACGACGCTATCGGACGAAATGCGGCTGGCCACGTTCGGAAAGTCGCGAGTGTTCGGTGTGGCGCTGAAAGACCGCGCAGCCATTCTTTCGACTGGGCACGGCGGGAACGCGGCGTACTGGTTCGACGCGGGGGGCACCGGGTTTGTCACCAGCCTGTATTACCGGAGCCTGCTGCCGGAATGGGTGCTGGCGTTCAACAAAAGCCACGCGCTCCAGCTCCCGGCAGACCCCGCGGGGCGAAAGGCGGCGGTGGCGCATTTCCGCGAGAGCGGGGCGGCGAACCGCCTGGTGGCCGAGTTCGCGCTGGCCATGATGGACAACGAAAAAATCGGGCGGGGCGAGGCCACCGATTTTCTGTTCATCGGATTTTCGGCCAACGATTATGCCGGGCACGCCTACGGTCCTTACAGCGAGGAGGTACGGAAGATCACGCACGAGACGGATGCGGCGGTTGCGGACCTTCTGCGCCAGCTCGATACGCGGATCGGACGCGGGAAGTATTGGTTTGCCGTGTCGGCCGATCACGGCGTGGCGCCGACGCTTGCCCAAGCGCGTGACGCGAACCTGGCGCGGCTGGATGCGAAAAACCTGGACTTGAAAGCTGTGCGCACGGCCATCGAGGACGCCATGAACCAGAAGTGGGGCTCGGCGCATTGGCTGCTGCCGGTGGACAATTTCTACTTCGACCGCAAGGTCCTGACGGACAAAAACGTCCGTGTGGAAGACGCGGTGCGCACGGCCGGCGATGCAGCCCGGCGGGTTCCGGGAGTTTGGGGAATCGTGAGCCGCTACGGCACACACATGCCGGATTCGATCATTCAGGCCTATTCGAGGAGCG
>JASHSV010000005.1 GCA_030038535.1 Candidatus Acidiferrales bacterium | reverse complement strand
ATCCGGATAGTCCCGCGCAACGCGCGGGTTTGCGGCCTGGCGATTGCATACTTTCCGTCAATGGCCTCAGCGTCGCAACTACAGACGTGCTGAATCAGGCTTGGTGGGATGCAAGACCCGGCGATCCCGTCGAGCTCACCGTGGAGCGTCCCGAGCTCATCGGCACTCTGGTGATCCGCGCGGTCTTTCGTGCCCGCCAGTCCAAATCGGAAGAGGGCCTGGCGAGGTCTTCCTTGGACCAGGTGCTGCGTTCCTATCCCGTCTCGTTTCTCCTGGTCGGCATGACCGTGCTTTTTCTCCGCCGCGACGACGCGAACGCCTGGCTTTTGGCACTGATGTTTTGCGCTTTCATTGCCGCGGCGCCTCAGCCGGTTTCGTACGCCCTTTCGCCCCCGCTTCGTGCCTATTTGCTGGCCTTTCGCGCCACCTTCCAAGGATTGATCGGCGCCCTCTTTTACATCTTTTTCGGAGTATTTCCCGCCTCCGCGCCGCTCGAACGTCGCGCCCATTGGCTTAAATGGGTCGGCCTGGCCCTCGGCATTACGACGGCTATCCCCGGCCTGCGCGTCGGCGGCATGACGGCGCCTTCCTTCCTCATCGAATGGGCCGGACGGACGGCTTCGCGCGGATTCGTGCTCGCCTACGTTTACGGATTCCTTTTTCTCGGTCTCGTCTCTCTGGTTGGCAATGCCTTCTACACGACAAATCCCGTGGTATCCCGAAAAAGCCGCCTCATTCTTTGGGGCATTGCCGTCGGCGTCCTGCCCGTAGTTGCGGAACGGGCGGCCATAGACATCTTCGCCTTCACGCCCTCCCCCTGGCTCGACACCGTTCTCATCATAAACCTCGCCTTCTTCCCTCTCTCGTTCGCCTACGTCGTCATCAAGCACCGGGTCATGGAATTCCCCATGCTCCTGCGGCGCAGCGCGCGCTACATCCTGGTGCAGCGCGGCTTCTTTGTGCTGCTCTTCGGGGTCGCTGCATTGATGATTGCCTTCTTCACCGCTGCGTTTTCCCGGTTCGTTCCCGCCGGCTCGAATCTTGGAATGGCCGTCAGCGCCGTGTTCGGCGTGGTGCTGGTCTGGGTTTCTGCCCCGCTGATTCGCCGCGGCACGGAGCGAATCGACCGTGCTTTCTTCCGCAGCTCCTACGACGCCCGCCGGATTTTGCAGGATCTTGCCGAAAAGGCGCGCACCTCGGGCGACCGCCATCAGCTCGCCGCCCTCCTCGAAAAACATTGCAACGAGGCTTTGCAACCAAAATTCCTCACCGGCTTCCTCGAGGCTCCCGATGGCCGGCTGGCGGCCGAGTTCGGCCCTGTTCCCTCCCAGCTTGTTGTTTTGGATCCAGCCATGCCGCTTCTGCGGGATCTCGCCGCGCGTGGCAAGCCCTGGGAGGTTCCTCCCTCTCCCCTTCTTTTTTCGCCCGCCGTCACGCTCGCGCTGCCCGGCAATCCCAGCCCGCTCGAAGCCGCTCCCTCTGAGTCGTCTTTGGCGCGCGCTCTCTCCGCTTGGCAGCCGCTCGAACCCGAATGTGCCGTCCCCATTCTCGGCCGCGACAACCGCCTCATCGGCCTGCTCGTTCTCGGCCAGCGCCGCTCCGAAGAACCCTATTCCAGCGAAGACATGCGCCTGCTCGAAGCCGTCGCCAGCCAGGTAGGAGTCGCGCTGGAAAGTATCCGCCTTGCCGAATCCATTGCTGAACGCATGGAAGCCGAACGCCGGACCGCCCACGAAGTGGAAATCGCGCGTGAGGTGCAATCAAAACTCTTCCCGCAAAAAATGCCCCCGCTCGCCACTCTCGATTACTCCGGCGGCTGTATCCAGGCCCGCATGGTCGGCGGCGACTACTACGATTTTCTGGATCTCGGGCCCGGCCGCCTCGGCATTGTTCTCGCCGACATCGCCGGCAAAGGCATTTCCGGCGCGCTCCTGATGGCCAACTTGCAGGCCAATCTGCGCAGCCAGTACGCGCTCGCCCTCGACGATCTCCCTCGCCTGCTCCAGTCCGTCAATCGCCTTTTCCGCGAAAACACGCCCGAGGATCGTTTCGCTACCCTCTTCTTTGCCGATTATGCCGACGCCGCGCGCACGCTCCGCTACGTGAACTGCGGCCACAATCCACCCCTCTTGCTGCGCGCCACTGGGAAGCTGGAACGCCTGGTGGCCACTGCCACCGTGCTGGGAATTTTCCCGGATTGGGAATGCGAGGTCGTCGAAACTACGCTCGCCCCCGGCGACCTGCTGGTGATGTACACCGACGGTGTCTCCGAGGCCCCCAATGAAGCCGGCGACGAATTCGGCGAACGGCGCCTGCTCGAAGCCATCCGTTCCGTGAATCATGCCGGAGCTGAAGCCGTGCGCAGTGCAGTCACCGCTGCTGTGCAGAAATTTTCCAGCGGCGCCCAGGCCGACGACATCACTCTCGTCGTCGCCCGCTCCCGCTGACCGCCCGAGCTGCCATCTCATCATCCGCGGCCTTGGACCCTCTCGATGATCAGCAGCCGCCCATATCCTCACGGTGTATACTGACTTCGGTGTCTGGCTCCCTTCCGATCTCCTGCCCAGTGTGCGTAAACCTCATGCGCCGGTTGGCACTCCGTATGGCCCTCGCTGCCCTCGTTGCCGTCCTGGCCCTTTCCTTGTTGTTCCCGCCTGCCTGGCCCAGCCATTCGGCTCTCGGCGCAACTGGCGATTCCTCCTCGTCTGCGATCCCTCACGCCAGCAACTCCTTCGGGCTCGACCTCTACGCCCGGTTGCGCATCCAGCCTCGTAATCTCTTCCTTTCGCCCTTCAGCATAGAAACGGCCATGAGCATGGTCTCGTACGGCGCTCGCGGCCAAACCGCTTCCCAAATGGCAGCCGTACTTCATTTGTCTTCGAATCCGGAAGAAGCCCGCTCCGGCTTTGCGGTTTTGCTCTCCGCTCTTCAGTCTGGCGCCAGCACACAGGGCTACCGGCTCGATATTGCCAACGGCCTGTGGTCGCAGAAGGAATATCCGTTCCAGCAGCCGTATCTGGACGCGATGCGTTCCTCTTACAACGCCGAAATCGATTCAATGGACTTTATCCATAATGCCGAAGCTGTCCGCAACCAGATCAACTCCTGGGTTGCTCGCCGCACGCAGGAAAAAATCAAAGACCTTTTTCCGCCCTCCGCGTTCCGCCCCGCCACGCGGCTCATCCTCGCCAATGCCATCTATTTCAAAGGCGCGTGGGCCCGGCCATTCCAGCCAACCCACACTCACGATGCCTCATTCACCGCGGCGGGCGGCGCCAAGGTTCAAGTCCACATGATGCAGCAGCAGGGCAGTTTCAAATATCTCGACGCGGCCAGCTTCCAGGTCCTCGAGCTCCCCTACAAGGGCGACACCCTCGCCATGGACATTTTTCTGCCGCGCGAGGCCGATGGCCTGGCCGGTTTTGAGCAGGACTTAACCGCCGAATCGCTCTCTGGCTCGCTCGGAAAGCTTCATCCCGCCATGGTCCGCGTCGGACTTCCCCGTTTCACCATGACCTCTTCCTTCGAGCTCACCCACGAACTCGGCGACCTGGGCATGCCGCTGGCATTCTCCCGCGGTGCCGATTTTTCCGGAATAAGCGAGCGCGGCAGGGAGCTGCTTCTTTCGACCGTGGTTCATAAAGCCTATGTGGACGTAAACGAGCAAGGCACCGAAGCCGCTGCAGCCACCGGCGTCGGCGTCACCGGAGCAGCCATGATTCATTACACGGACTTCATCGTGGACCATCCGTGCTTCTTCCTGATCCGCGATCTTTCCTCCGGCGCCATCCTCTTTCTGGGCCGTCTCGATAACCCATCCTGACTTCCGGCCCTTCCTCAAGGCCAGACCGACGTTCCTCGCGCACGCACTGATGCGCGCGCAGCCCGGGCGCGGGCGGCGGGCGCGTGTATCCTGCGGATCCGCGGCCGTCGCGCCTCATTCCCGAGTCAGCGCGCGATACTGTTGCGTCGTCAGCGGCACCACGGAAAGCCTTCCCATCTTCAGCAGCGGCGAATCCGCGAACAATTCGTTCGCCTTCATCTCCGCCAGTGTCACAGGCCGCTCCAGCGCCTTCCCCGCCGCAATTTCCACGCGTGGATTCTTCGGATCCGAGGCATCCACGGAAAGGACACGCGCCGTCCCCACCGCGCTCCGCACGTCCCCGGTCTCATAAATCACCAGTTCCGCTCCGCTCTTCATCTCCCTCAGATTCTTCACCGCCGCCGGATTCGACACGCCGTCCCACGCCGTCTTCTTGTCTTTCATCAAATCCGCGAACGAATATTCCGACGGTTCCGTCTTCAGCAGGTAGTAGTCCGCCACGACCTTTCTCCTGGCAGTCGAAATCCATGCTCGAGCAGACGCCGGCGCACGCGCGCTCGGAGCGCCCGGCCATCGCGCGGGCGCGATTCTGCCGCCAATTTTTATTATTACGCCCGCGAGGCTTCCGGTTCCGCGATGCGAATCTTCCTACTGCTCCTCTTCTCCGGCCGTTTTCGTCGTGGCCGGAGCAGCCCCCTCCGCCGGCGGTTTCCATCCCGCTCCCAGATGGTCCCAATGGAGCGCCGCGTTCATCACCAGCATGAAGCTCCCTTGAGTCTCCTGCCGCCACATGGGATTGATGGCAAACAGCACCACATGCCCGCGTCCCACCGGCACATCCACGACCGCAGGCGTCTCCGCAAGTTCTCCGCCGCCGGCCAGCATCCCGCTGGCCCACAGGCTCTTGTCCGGAGCGAACCGCAGCACCACCCTCGGCCACAATTGCTTCGGCAAAAGCAGCGCGCCCACGAATTCGCGAATTTCCGGATCGATATATGTCTCCTGCTCCATCTTCGACCGTTTTGGTTCCGCTTCCGGCGGATTCCACGGCCGTCCCTGCGGAATGTCCGGGTCCGTCAGCGACCCGCGGCCGCTCGTGCGTCCTTCCTGCTCCCCGCCCCCGCCGCCGAAACCGCCGAAATCACCTCCCACGGCTACGCGCAGAACCGGCGCCTGATTGAAGTACACGCCGAGGTGTTCGTCATACCCGTACGCAATGGGGCTCTTGCGGTCCACAACATCCGCGTTCAGCACCGCGCCACGCGCCTGGAGCTGCCGTGTCTGCGCAATCGAAACGCCCTCTGTCATACCCAGTGTGATCGGCAACGCGGCGTTGCCCGCGATCGGAATGAACAGCCCGCCCGCCTCTACAAACCTCTCGATATTCGCCGCGCCCTCCAGGCCCAGCCCGCCGCGAATGTCGTCTGACTGGTCCGGCCCGTCGCCGAAACTCGGCGTCAGGTCGCTTTTCTTCCACGGAATAGCGCCTCCCGCATCGCTGCCGTCCGGCAACGTCCGCTGCGGCACCCCGCGCAGCGTCCGCGCCACGTCCCCGGCCGCTGGCGGATAGAGGATTACGTCGAATTTTTCCTTTAAGTTCGGCGTCGCGCGCACGGTCTGGTCGGAAATATACGTGTACGGAATTTTCGCTTCCTCCAGCATCAGCCGGAACCAGCCCTCGTTCTGCGTCGCCGTCCAGGTATGCATCAGCGCGATTCGCGGCACGCCCACCGCATGCCGCGCCACTTTGATGTCCGCCGCCGTCCCGTGCACGTGCAGTCCCAGATCCTTTGCGGCGGACAGCAGCCCGTGGGAATCCGCGCCCGCCGCAATCAGCAGCGCTCCGGCATGGAATTTCTGTCCATCCGCCTCGAATCCGTCCTCCGCCGCGGACATGGCCACATCCTTCAGCCTGTACCGCAGCGTTGCCAGCGCCGGCTCTGCCGTCGCGTCCACAATGTAGAGCGTGGCCGCATCGGGGCCGTCCACCGTTCCGGTAACATGCGCCGGCGCGGCCGCAAACGTCATCGGCGCTTTCAGGATCGCCGTGTCCGTCACGCGCACCGTTTTCACGTTGCGCAGCGGGCCCAGCGTCCATCCCGTGTCGTCGTACGGCCGCGGATCGTTCGTCGAGTAGTACTGCGTGTCCAGCAGCATATCCACCATGCGGCTGTACGGCTGGTCCATCCGCAGGATGTAACTCCCCGCCGGGATGCGCACCGTCTGCGGCTCCTTTTTCTCTGGCTTTGCCTCCGCCGCTTTTCCTTCTGCAGGCTTCCGTTCTGCCGGTTTCGCTTCGGCGGCCGCGCCCGCCTCGCCAAGC
>JASHSV010000097.1 GCA_030038535.1 Candidatus Acidiferrales bacterium | reverse complement strand
TGCCGGCGAGGGCAGCGGGGAGCGCGGAAATGATAATGAACGGGTCGAGCCAGGACTGGAAATTGATGACGATAAGGAGATAGACGAGAACGATGGAGAAGACAAGGCCGCCAAGAAGGCCGACGAAAGAGGAGCGCATGGTCTGAATCTGGCCGCGGATCCTGAGCTCGGTGCCTTTCGGCCGGGAAGACTGGCTCTTGGCCACGATCGCGTCGATGTCGGCGGCGACGGCGCCGAGGTCGCGACCCTGGACGTTGCCGAAAATGTCGATGACGGGAGCTATGTCGTAGTGAGAGACCACAGCCATTTCCTGGCCGCGGCTGATGTGGGTGAGATTCGAGAGGATTTCGGTGCGATTGGCGCCGGCGCCGGTGACGGGAATGTTGCCGAGATCCTGGAAGGATTGCATGCGGTACTGGGGAGACTGCGTGACGATGCTGTAGCTGACGCCGGTGCGGGGCTCGAGCCAGAAGGTGGGCAAGGTCTGGAAGCTGCCGCTGAGGGAGATGAGCAGGTCGTTGGCGGCGTCGCGCGCCGTGTATCCGACGTTGCTGGCAAGAGTGCGGTCGAGGTCAATCTGCAGCTTGGGCGAATCGAAGGCCTGCTGGATGTGCATGTCCACGGTGCCGGGGACGCGCTTGAGGAGGCCGAGGAGATTGTCGGCGAATTGGCGATTCGCGTCGAGGTTGTAGCCGACGACCTGGATGTCGATTGGAGCGGGGAGGCCGAAATTCAGGATCTGGCTGACCATATCGGCGGGGAGGAAAGAGAAGGTTACGCCGGGAAATCTCTGATTGAGGTCGTGGCGGAGGTCGTGGACGTATTCGGCGGTGGGGCGATGACCCTCATTGAGGCTGACGAGGATATCGGCGTCGGAGGGGCCGATGGGAGCGGAATTGGAATAGGAAAGGTTGATGCTGCTGTAGGGGAGACCAATGTTGTCGATGATGCTGGCGACCTCGCTGTGCGGAACGAGCTGGCGGATGACCGCTTCGACGCGGTCGCAGAGGCTGGCGGTTTCTTCGATGCGGGTGCCGGTGGGAGCCCGGAAGTGGAGTTTGAACTGGCCACTGTCCACTGCGGGGAAAAAGTCCTGGCCGACCCAGGGGAGAAGGACGAACGAAGCGAGGCAAAAACCGAGGAAACTGAGAGCAAAGAGGCGCTGGGAAGCGATGCAGGAGTCGAGCAGGTCGTGGTAGCGGGCACGAAGACGTTCGAAAGCCACCTCGAATCGAATTTGCAGGTTCCAGAGCGGGTTCTTGCCGACGGTTTCATAGAGACGTTCGGCATGAATGTGGCCGCGGAGCAGGAACTTGGCCATGGTGGGAACGAGGGTGCGGGAAAGCAGGTAGGAGGCGAGCATGGCGAAGACAACGGCCTCAGCAAGAGGCACGAAGAGGTAGCGGGCCACGCCGGTAAGAAAGAACATGGGAACGAAGACGATGCAGATGCTGAGCGTAGAAACGAAGGCAGGAACGGCGATCTGTTGCGCACCGTCGAGGATGCCCTGCTCGGTTTCCTTGCCGAGAGCGAGGTTGCGATTGATGTTTTCGATTTCGACGGTGGCGTCGTCGACAAGGATGCCGACGGCGAGGGCCAGGCCGCCGAGGGTCATGATGTTGATGGTCTCGCCGAGGGCCCTCATGACGATGATGGAAGCGAGAATGGAAAGCGGGATGGAAATGGCGATGATCAGGGTGCTGCGCCAGCTACCGAGGAAGACAAGGATCATGAGCCCGGTGAGGCAGGCAGCGATGAGTCCTTCGCGAACGACGCCGCTGATAGCCGCGCGAACGAAGATGGATTGATCGGCCAGAGGGTGCATCTCGAGATTGGAGGGGAGGCCGGCGGCGATAATGGGAAGGAGATTCTTGATGCCCTGGATGATGTCGAGTGTGGACGCGCCTCCGGTTTTCTGGATGCTCATGAGCGTGGCGCGCTGACCATTCACACGGACGATGTTGGTTTGCGGAGGAAACCCGTCGCGGACGTGGGCGACGTCGTGAATGTAGATGGTGGCGCCGTTCTGCGATTTGATGGGGAGGGCGTTCAGCTCGGCGATGGTTTGTGGGGCGCCGTTCATCTCCACGGCATACTCAAACGGACCAATCTTAGAAGTGCCCGCGGGGAGGATGAGATTCTGGGCGCTGACGGCATTGACGACGTCGACGGGAGAGAGCCCCTTCGCCTGGAGCGCGGAAAAATCCAGGTCCAACTGAACCTGACGCTGTTTGCCGCCGTACGGATAGGGAATGGCGGCACCCTGAACGGTGACCAGCCGGGTGCGAATGAAGTTGACGGCGAAGTCGAAAAGCTGCTGCTCCGATAGCCCCTGGCCGGAAAGACCAACCTGAAGAATGGGCACGCTGGAGGCGGAGTACACGATGACAAGCGGGGGCGTGGCTCCGGGGGGCAGGCCCCGCAGAATCGTCTGAGAAATGGCGGTGACTTGAGCCACGGCCATATCGATTTTCACGTTGGGCTGGAAGAAGATTTTCTCAACGGCGATGCCGTTGAGCGACTGCGACTCGATGTGCTCGATGTCGTTGACGGTAGTGGTCATCGAGCGTTCGCTGTTGAAGGTGATGCGGTTGGCCATTTCCTGCGGGGAAAGGCCGGCGTAATTCCAGAGGACGCTGACAACGGGGATGTTGATATTGGGAAAGATGTCTTTGGGCGTGACGAGAATGACGTAAACGCCGAGCATGAGAATAAGAAGAGAGCACACCACGAAGGTGTACGGCCTTCTCAGCGCCAGACGGACTATCCACATAGAGTTTCGGTCCCGCCCCAGTCACCGGCGCGGCGAGAAAAGCCGCGCCGAAGGTCCACCCGGAAACAAGCGCACGCACGGTCGAGAGAGGCCAGCAAGGCTGCCGAAGAATTCATCGGGGAGCGCTGGCCATGGCGTCTTCCAACTTCAAGGCTTCCTCGATCTCGGAAATTTCCTGAGCAGAAAGTTTCAGTTCGGCGGCGCCAGCGATGCCGGCGACCTGCTGGCCGGAGCGCACACCGACAATGGCCGCGGTGACCGCGGGATTCTTGAGGGTCCAGGCGATGGCGACTTCTCCTGCGGAGCGGCCATGGCGGCCGCCGATCTCGCGGAGCAGACAGGCGATGCGGAGATTGCGGGAGAGAAGGGGCTCGCGAAAATTGGGGTGGCGCCTGCGCCAGTCGTCGGCGGGCATGGCGGAGATGCGTTCGCGGGTCATGGCGCCGCTGAGCAGGCCGGAAGCCATCGGAGAATAGACGATGACGCCGATGCCCTGACTCTGGGCGTAAGGAAGGATGGAGTGCTCGACGTCGCGGCGAAGAAGCGAATAGGGCGGCTGAAGGGAGGTAATGGGAGCGATGGCGGCGGCCCGCTTCAGTTGCTCTGCGTCGAAATTGGAAACGCCGATCCAGCGGACTTTGCCCTGCTCCTTGAGCCGGGCAAGCTCCATCCAGCCTTCCTCGATGTCGGGGTCAGGATTGGGCCAGTGGATTTGATAGAGGTCAATCACATCGGTATTGAGACGACGGAGGCTGGCTTCGCATTCCTTCGTGATCGACGCGGCTTTGAGCGAGTGTCCAATGACGCGGTCAGCGCCCCAGACCATGGAGCATTTGGTGAAGACGTAGGGGCGAGGGTGGCGGCCAGCAATGGCGCGTGCCACGATCTCTTCGGAATGGCCGAAACCGTACACGGCGGCGGTGTCGATCCAGTTGAAGCCAGCATCGAGGGCGGCCTGGATGGCGCGGATGGACTCGGAGTCGTCCTGGGGGCCCCAGCCGAAGTCCCAACCTCCGCCGCCGATGGCCCAGGCACCGACGCCGAGACGGGTGATCTGCAAATTGCTGTTGCCCAGTTTGCGCGGTTCCACAAAGCCTCCCAAAGGACCCCCCGGAGCATTGCCTTGCTTACGATGACCTGATGTGCATTGGCCAGAAGACGACGAACAAACGGAGCAATCCAGCGGCCAGAGCAGAGGGAGGGTGGCGATGCACAGTAAGTAGTTGCAATCAAAATGGTTAGATCGAGGGCAGAGGCTTGCAACTTGGTGCGGAGAGGAGTAAATATGAGGGGCTGCGTCGACCTGTCGACACAGGTTCGACAGAACCGGACAAGCTGCTGAGACGTACCGCTGAGGGCAGCGTCGGCGAAGAAAGAGGGGGATGCAATGGCCGAAGCAGGAATGGCACGGCTGGTGCCGGACCGGTATACGGCGCTTTTAGAGATTTCCCAGATCGTAGCATCGCACCGCACGCTGGAGGAATTGTTCCACGATTTGGCGCCCTTGCTGCACTCGACGCTGCGATTCCAGTTTCTGACGCTGATGCTGCACGATGAGGAACGCAATGTGATGCGGATGCATACGCTGGAAGGGACGGGGCTGCGGACGGTGCAACCGGGCGATGAGTTTTCGATGGCGGAGTCGGGTTCGGCATGGGTGTGGAGGAATCAGAAGCCATTTTTTGTGGAGGATGCGGAGAAGGAATCGCGAACGGACCCGCGAATCAATCTGATGCGGGAATACGGAATCCGTTCGTCGCTGGGGCTGCCGCTGACGACGCCGCGAAGGAAGCTGGGGGCGTTCAACCTTGGGAGCATGGAAGCGGGCACGTACGGGCCGGAAGAAATCGAGTTTGCGCAACGGGTGGCGAACCAGGTGGCGGTGGCGGTGGAGAACGCGCTGAACTATCGCGAGGCGCGTGCGCTGCAGGAGCAGGTGACACGGGAGCGGGACCGGCTGAAGCTGCTGCTGGATGTGAACAACGCGGTGGTATCGAACCTGTCGCTGGCGGAGCTGTTCCGGGCGATTCCAACGAGCGTGCGCGCGGCGATGCAGTGCGACGCGGCGTGCCTCTCGCTGCCGGACGGGGGAGGCGAGAAGCTGCGAATTCATGGGCTGGATTTTCCGGATGGACGGGGTTACCTACAGGAAGAAATGGTGCTGCCGGTGGAAGGTTCCGGTCCGGGCGCGGCACTGAGCGCGGGGCGCCCAGTGATCTTCGCAGCACCGCCGGTGGCGATCCATCGAGAGGCGGCGCGAATCAACGCGCAGGAGGGTTTTCAGTCGGGATGCTTTGTGCCTTTGGTGCGCGAAAGCCGGAAACTGGGAGTGTTGCACCTGCTGGACCGGCGGCCGGGGGCGTTTTCGGAGGCGGACGCGGAGTTTTTGGAGCAGGTGGGAAATCAGGTGGCGATTGCGCTGGAGAACGCGCTGCGGTATCGCGAGATCAACGAGATGAGGACGCGGCTGGCCGAGGAGCGGTCGTATCTGCGGAATGAGATCCGGACGGAGCAGGAATTCGAGGAGATTTTGGGAGAGAGTCCGGGGCTGAGGCAGGCGCTGATGCAGGCGGAAACAGTGGCGCCGACGAACTCGACGGTGCTGGTGCTGGGCGAGACGGGAACGGGAAAAGAACTGGTGGCGCGGGCGATCCATCAGTTGAGCGGGAGACGGGAACACATCTTCGCGAAGATGAATTGCGCGGCGATACCGGCGGGGTTGCTGGAGAGCGAGCTATTCGGGCACGAGCGGGGCGCGTTCACGGGCGCGGTGGGGCAGAAGCCGGGACGGTTTGAGCTGGCGAACCAGGGAACGCTGTTCCTGGATGAAGTGGGCGACATTCCCATCGAGTTGCAGCCGAAGCTGCTGCGCGTGCTGCAGGAGCAGGCATTCGAACGGCTGGGCGGGACGCGATCGATTCATGTGGATGTGCGGCTGATCGCGGCGACGAACCGGGACCTGGGACGGATGGTGGAAGACGGCCTGTTCCGGGCGGATCTTTTTTACCGGCTCAATGTGTTTCCAATCCGGATTCCAGCGCTGCGGCAAAGGAAGCAGGATATCCCGATTCTCGTGCGGCATTTCACGGCGAAGTACGCGAAAAGCCTGAACAAGCGGATAACGACGATTCCGCAGGAGGTTGTGGACGCTCTGGTGGCGTATGACTGGCCGGGGAATATCCGCGAAT
>JASHSV010000096.1 GCA_030038535.1 Candidatus Acidiferrales bacterium | reverse complement strand
GATTTCTATCTGCAGCTCGAAAACTTTTCGGCGGCGCAGGTGTTAGAAAACCGGCTAGCCGCAGCGCGCGAAGGCCCTCCGCTCGAGACCCACGGCGGACTCGCGGCCATGGCTCGGCCGTTGCTGGAAGCGGTGGCGGCGCCCACGCCGGCTCCGGGCGGCGGATCGGTGGCCGCGGTAGCCGGGGCGCTGGGCGCGTGCCTGGGGCAGATGGTGGCGCAGCTCTCGCGGCAGAAAAAGTCGCAGGCGCAATTTGCCGAGCAGCTCTCCAGCGCGCTCGCGGAGCTGCGCCGGGTGGGCGACACGCTGGCGACGGCGATTGACGAAGACGCGGCGGCGTACGAGGGCGTGATGGCGGCGTTCAAGCTGCCAAAGGGCACGGCGGAAGATGAGCGGAAACGCGCGGAGGCGATCCAGCGGGCCACGCGAGGCGCGGCGGAAGTGCCGCTGCGCGTGGCGGAAACCGCGGCGGCATTGCTGACCCAACTCGGACAACTCGAATCGCTAATCAGCCCGTCTATGATTTCAGACCTGCGCGTGGGCCGGCTGATGGCGGCGGCCGCGGTGCGCGGGGCGCTGGAGAACGTGGCCATTAATCTCGATTCGATAACCGACGCCGACTACGTAAAGGCGATGCGCGCGCGCGCGGCCGTGATCGAAGAGCGGCTGGCGACGGCAAAGGTGGCGGTCGGATGAAAATGCGACGGTTTTCCGGCCCTTTTGCTGCGGTGGTTTGCCTGGGGCTGACGCTCGGTGGCGTGGCGCGAATTGCGCAGGGGAGCGCGCTCACTCCCTCCGTGCTGGCAATGTTCCCGAAAAACGTGGGCGAAGTGGGCTACGCGAATTTGAAAGCCGCGCGGGAGGCGGACTGGTTCGCCCAATTCGAGGCACAGGTGCTTCCCACCCGCTTCTCGCACTTCGAGCGCTACCTGGTGTCCGCCGGACTCGACCTGGATAAACAAGTAGATCAGATCGCATGGGCCGCCGCCGCCCCTCAGTCCCCTTCCCCGGCAGGCACGGACGGTTCCGGAGGAAATGGGGCACCAAGCGGGCCGCCAGCGCACCCACAGAAATTTACGGGAGAAGAGGTGGTGGGGATCGCGCTCGGAAATTTCCAGCCGGACGTGATTGACTCGTTCTTCAAGAACCAGAAGCTGCCGACGGACACCGTTCGCGGTTACACGCTGTATGCCTATGGAAGCGGCATGTCGCCGGGCGACCTTTTTTTCTTTTTCCTGGACTCGAGCACGATGGCTTTCGGCCACCGCGAGCCGCTCGAAGCGCTGATCAGCGTGCGGTTCGGGGATGAGGAGAGCTTTCTGGCCAACGATACGCTGAACGACCTGGTGAGCGAGGTGAATGGCGAGGGCACGATGTGGGCCGCGCTAGACAAGAACTACTCGCAGGAAACCATTTCGAAGCTGATGCCGGACCTGGCCCAGTTTCCCGGGGCGCAGCCGCTTCTGGGGCGCATTCGTGGAATGACCATCAGCGTGCAGACCGACCCGGTGGTGGACGCCCAGATCATTCCCCACTGCGCATCCACCGACGACGCGCTCACGCTGGCGCAGTTATTGCAGGCGGGACTGCTCTACAAGCGGTATCAGGTGAACCAATACAATGCGGACATGGCGAAGGCCATCGATGCGACCAGCGTCTCTGCGGATGGCGAGCATTTGAAAATACGCGCGCAGTTCTCCACCGACCTGCTGCTTTCGCTGCTGCGAGGCAACGCCTTTTCCTTCCAGATGTAAGGCGAGGTTTGCCCGGCAGAGCGAGCGCAACCCTGCGGCTCCTTTCCGATCGAACTACTGCGCAGGGCCATCTGTTCCGGATCCTTCGGGATTCGGGAGGCGGATCGTGCCCCTACAAAGCAGCATGGAATGGAATCAATTCGCGCGGATTTTTGCGCCCGGAAGGTACTTCACCAGGATCATGCGCGACACCTGGCCCACGGTCTCGTAGCGCACGCGATCCACGCGGGAGAGCAGGCTGATGCCGGGCGCATCGCCGGGGGTGGAAGCAGTGCCGAGGAAGGCGTCGAGCCCCACGGCCGGTCCGACAACGCCGGGATGGGCAATGCCCACTTCCAGACGGTCGGGAAACTGCTCAATGGAAACTTCGAGCGTGCCTTCCTCTGGTCCCGCGCGCCGTAAGGCGTCGGCGCATACCTGTTCGCAGGCCGCCACCAGAGCGCCTGCGGCGTCTTCCCCGAGATTGGCTTCTTCGGCGAAGTGTTCGAGCGCGGCAGCCGCGGCGGTAAACAGACCGGCGCCACCGGAGAGCTTCAGATGAGCCCGTTTGGATTCTTCGCTCACGAGCGGTCGGGATTGGCCGGGTCGACGTCGCAGGCCTCGCGGCAGGCCGAGCAGTAATACTGGCCGTCGGCACACAGGGTCACGTTGTCCCACGATTTGCACACGCCGCAGTATTTGTCGCACAGGCACTGCCATTCCGGCTTGTCGCACTGCGAGCAGAGGATTTCGGTACCCATCGGCGTCTCCGGAAACACTATAGGGCAGGCGGGATGGGACGTAAAGCGGTGAGACGGCAGGTGGCGGCGAGACGAGGGCGTTGCAAGGTCTCAAATGGCGCTTGCAGAAGCGCCGCGCGACGGGTAAAAGACTTGTTCTCATTCACAGGGGGAAATCATGACGCATGGATGGACTCGTACCGCTCTGATTCTTTTCGCCGCGAGCCTGGCGATGTGGCTGGCACCCGCGCAAGCAGGAGACGACACTCCGCTCGACGGCTACTCGGCGGCCGACTCGAAGACGCAGCGCGAATGGGAGGGAAAATTCCGCGACCTGCCTGATGCGCAGATACTGCGCTCGAGCATGGAACGGCTGTCTGCCCGCCCGCACCACGTGGGCACGGCCTACGACAAGGACAACGCCGAATGGTTGCTCTCGCGCTTTCAGTCCTGGGGCTGGGACGCGCACCTCGAGACGTTTGATGTGCTGTACCCCACGCCCAAACGGCGCGTGGTGGAAATGACGGCACCCACGCGGTTCACCGCGAAGCTCGAAGAGCCGGACGTGGCCGTGGATCCCACCTCGTCACAAAAGAAGGAGCAACTGCCCACCTACAACGTGTATTCGGTGGACGGCGACGTAACCGCTCCGCTCGTGTACGTGAACTACGGATCGGCCGAGGACTACGAGGAGCTCGATCGGCTGGGCATTTCCGTGAAGGGCGCGATCGTGATTGCGCGCTACGGGCGCACCTGGCGCGGCATCAAACCAAAACTGGCCGGCGAGCACGGCGCGGTGGGCTGCCTGATTTATTCCGATCCGCGCGACGATGGCTACTTCGTGGACAACGTGTTCCCGAACGGCCCGATGCGCCCCCCCGACGGAGCGCAGCGCGGCAGCGTGGAAGATTTTCCGTCCAGCTTTCCGGGCGACCCGCTCTATTTCGACCGCGGCGATCCTTCCGCGCCGCACTACACGGCGGCAAACGCGCCGGGCATCACGAAAATTCCGGTGCTGCCGATTTCTTACGGCGATGCGCAGCCGCTGTTCGCGGCGCTGGGTGGTCCCATGGCGCCCACGGATTGGCGAGGCGTCCTGCCGATTCCCTACCACGTGGGGCCAGGGCCGGCCCAAGTGCATCTGGTGGTGCAATCGGATTGGGGGCTTAAGACGCTTTACGACGTGATTGCGCGCATCCAGGGCGCGAGCGAGCCGGACGAATGGATCGTTCGCGGCAATCATCACGACGCGTGGGTAAACGGCGCCGAAGACCCAATTTCAGGTCAGGTGGCGCTGCTCGAAGAGGCGCGCGCGATGGGCGAACTGGTGAAGCAGGGCTGGCGGCCTAAGCGCACGATCATTTATTGCGCGTGGGACGGCGAGGAGCCGGGTCTGCTCGGCTCTACGGCCTGGGGCGAAGCGCACGGAAAAGAATTGCAGCAGCACGCCGTGGCATACATCAACTCGGACAGCAATGCGCGCGGCTATCTGTTTTTTTCCGGCTCGCACGTGCTGGAGCATTTCCTGAACGGCGTAGCGCGCGACGTGGAAGACCCGGAGACGAAGCAATCTGTGGGTGAGCGGCGGCGGCTCTCGCTCATAGGCACCGCCCACTCCGCGGCGGAACGCGCGGAACTCCGCAGTCATCCGGACGTGCGGTTGCAGGCGCTCGGCTCCGGTTCCGACTACACCGTGTTCATTGACCGGCTGGGGGTGGCTTCGCTCAATCTGGGCTTTGGGGGCGAGACGCAAGGCGGCATCTATCATTCGATCTACGACGATTTCTACTGGTACACGCATTTTGCCGACACGGACTTTGCTTACGGCCGCGCTCTTTCGCAGACGGTTGGCACCGCAGTGATGCGGCTGGCCGATGCGGACCTGCTGCCATTTGACTTCGGCGGGTTGGCAGACGCGGTGCGCACCTACACGAAGGAGTGCGAGGACCTGCTGAAAAAAGAGCAGGAGGATACGCGCGAGCGCAATCAGGAGTTGCGCGAGGGCGTCTTCCGCGCCACGAACGACCCGCGCCATCCGGTCCTCCTGCCAAAGGAGCAGGCGCCCGTGCCGTATATCAACTTCGCACCGCTCGATAATGCCGTGGACGCGCTCGCGCGCGCCGCCGAGCATTACCGCCGCGCGATGGCGCGGGCGGGGGCCGGCAGCCTGTTCCGCTCGCCCGAGGCGCTGCGTCCCATCAACGCCGCGCTGCGGCAGAGCGAGCAGCACCTGCTCGAAGCGGCGGGCTTGCCGCACCGGCCGTGGTACCGGCACATGATTTATGCGCCGGGACTCTATACAGGCTATGGGGTGAAAACGCTGCCCGGCGTGCGTGAAGGCATCGAGCAGCGGCAATGGCAGGAGGCCGAGAGCGAAATCACGCGGCTCGGCAACTTGCTCGCCGCGGACGCAGCGTACATCGATTCCATCACCAAGCAGTTGGAGCAGTCCGCCGGCGGCCAGTAAGTCAAATTGGAGCCGGAGCCGGGTTTGTTGACGGCGATAATCGCCCATGCTACGGTAGCGATTCGCCGCAATTTTCCGGTGAACGC
The DNA here is from genome assembly GCA_030038535.1 of Candidatus Acidiferrales bacterium. Classification (GTDB taxonomy): domain Bacteria; phylum Acidobacteriota; class Terriglobia; order Acidiferrales; family UBA7541; genus JOPF136. The sequence continues at coordinate 11,541 of JASHSV010000096.1, read as the reverse complement.
GTGACTGCGCCTACAGCCGAGACACTTCGCAAAACCGCTCTGAATTCCACCCATCGCCGCATGGGCGCCAAGATGGTCAACTTCGGCGGGTGGGACATGCCCGTCGAATATTCCGGGATTGTCGCCGAACACATGGCCGTGCGCACGACGGCCGGCCTGTTCGACGTGAGCCACATGGGCGAGATCGAGATTTATGGGTCGGAAGCGATCGCCCTGGTCCAGCACGTGACGTGCAACGACGCCTGGAAGCTCTCCGACGGCCAGATCCAGTATTCGGGGCTGATGACAGAGTCGGGCACGTTTGTGGACGACATCCTGGTGCACCGCTTGGGCCCTGCCCACTACTTCCTGTGCGTCAACGCGGCCAACCAGGACGGCGACTTCGAGCACATCGTTACCATCAATCGATTCGCCGCGGAAGTGGACAACGTGGGCGAGCGGTATTCGCAGCTCGCCATTCAGGGGCCGCGGGCCAGGGAAATTCTCCAGCGGCTCACGGCCGTGGAGCTTGGCCTCATCCGCTACTACCACTTCACGCGCGGCGCTGTAGAAGGCGTGGCGAGCCTGATTGCCCGCACCGGGTACACCGGCGAAGACGGTTTCGAGATTTATTTCTCTCCGGAACATTCGGAGAAACTTTGGGACCGGTTGCTGGACGCCGGTGCGTCGCTCGGCATGATCCCGTGCGGCCTGGGCGCGCGGAACACGCTGCGGCTGGAAGCGGGGATGTGCCTCTACGGGAACGACATCGACCGCACGACTACCGTGTGGGAAGCGAATCTGGGCTGGATTTGCCACCTGGAAAAAGGGTTGTTCCTGGGCCACGACGCGCTCGCGCGACAGCAAGCCACGGGGCTCCAACGCATCCTGGTGGGATTCGAGATGACGGACCGGTTGATCGCGCGCGATGGCTATCCGGTGCTCTCTGGAGAGCGGCAGGTGGGCCGGGTGACCAGCGGGTCGCCGGTACCCTATCTGAAGAAGAATATCGGGATGGCGTACGTGCCGTTTGACATACGCACGCCGGGCACGGAAATTCAAATCGGCGTCCGCGGGCAGATGGCCGGGGCGCGCATCGTGAAGACGCCGTTCTACAAGAGGCCGAAGTAGAACTGCTGGGCCACCAGGAAAGGAATCGGGATGTATCCAGCCAATTACAAATACTCGCAGGAACATGAATGGGTGACGCTCGAAGGGCAAACGGCGACCATCGGCATCACCGACTACGCGCAGCATTCCCTCGGCGACGTGGTTTTCGTCGAACTGCCGAAGCTGGGAGCGAAATTTTCCGCTGGCCAGACCATCGGCACGGTGGAATCGGTGAAGGCGGTGAGCGAAATCTATAGTCCCGTATCCCTCGAGGTTACGGAAGTGAACACGGCGCTGGCCAACACACCCGAGAAAATCAATCAGGACCCGCACGGCGCCGCATGGCTCGTCAAAGGACGCGCAACCAACCCAGGCGAGCTGGCGAAGCTGATGGACGCGAAGGCTTATGAGGCGTACGTGGCCGAGAAGGAAAAGGAAGCCGGAGCCTGATGCGCTATCTGCCGAAAAGCGACGCGGAGCGAAGGGCGATTCTGGACGAGCTGGGCCTCGCTTCCATCAACGAGCTGTTCGCCTCCATCCCGGAGGCTTGCCGGCTGGGCCGGCCGCTTGCGGTACCGGGCCCGCTTTCGGAAAAGGAAATTATCGACTATTTCCGCGCGCGTGCCGCGGAAAATGCGGCCGGTTACACCTCGTTCCTCGGCGCCGGCGTGTACAACCATTTCCGCTCGGTGGTAGCCGATGCGCTGCTCCAGCGCGGCGAATTCCTTACCAGCTATACGCCCTACCAGGCGGAAATCAGCCAGGGCACGCTCCAGGCTATCTTCGAATTCCAAACGCTGATGTGCCAGCTCACCGGTCAGGAAGTGGCCAACGCCTCGATGTACGACGGTTCGACGGCCGCCGCCGAGGCCGCGATGATGACCGTGCGGCTAACCGGACGGCGCCGGCTGGTGATTTCGCGGGCGCTCAATCCCGAATACCGGCAGGTGGTGGATACCTACGCGAGCGACCTGGGGCTGGAGGTGGTCGAAACGGGCTTCGACGCGAAGACAGGCCAGACGGATTTGGCGGCGGCGCAGGCGGCCACGGACGACACGACGGCAGCCGTCATCGTGCAGTCACCGAATTTTCTGGGTGCGCTCGAACCCGTGGCGCAATTCGCGGAGGCCGCGCATGGCCGCGGCGCGCTCCTCGTGGTGGCCATTGCGGAAGCGGTGTCGCTGGGCGCGGTCCGTGCGCCCGCGGAGGCCGACATCGTGGCCATGGAAGCGCAGAGCCTCGGACTCGCGCCGAGTTTCGGCGGGCCGTTCGCCGGCGTGATTGCCACGCGGGAGAAATTCGTCCGGCAAATGCCGGGGCGTCTAGCGGGCCAGGCGACGGACGGCGAAGGCCGGCGCGGTTTCGTGCTCACGCTGGCAACGCGCGAGCAGCACATCCGCCGCGAGAAGGCGACCTCCAACATCTGCACAAATCAGGCGCTCTGTGCCCTCGCCGTCACCATGCATCTGGCGCTTTTGGGCAAGGAGGGGCTCCGGGAGATGGCCGCGCAGAACCTAGCCAAGGCGCGATACGCCGTCGCGGAGTGCGAAAAGCTGCCGGGCGTGCGCCGTGCATTTTCGGCCCCATTTTTCAACGAAGTGACTCTCGAATTTCCGCGCGCGGTGCGCCTGATCAATCACGAGCTCGAGCGCGAGCGCATCATCGGGCCTTTGCCGCTGGGACCCTTCTTCCCGGAGCAGACCAAACGGGGCCTGCTGTGCCTGACGGAAATGCATTCGCGGCAGGACGTGGAGAGGCTGGTGGCGGCCACGCGGCGAGCGCTCGAGTCGCTGGGCGTGGGCGCGCGCGAGGCCGTTTCTTCGCCGGCGGAGCGGTGAGCATGGCGCCAACCAATTCTCCGGTCGCGCGGAATGTGAGCCTCGGCGAACGGCTGCTGTTCGAAAAATCGGCTCCGGGCAAGCGGGGAATGGAACTGCCACCGCTCGACGTGCCCTCCGTGGATGTGGCCCATGCGCTGGGCGCTGAGAACGCGCGCGACGGAGTGGACGGGTTTCCGGAGGTGAGCGAAATTGAAGTGATCCGCCACTTCACCCGCCTCTCTACCTGGAACTATGCGATCGATCTGGGTATGTATCCGTTGGGATCCTGCACGATGAAGTACAATCCGCGCGTGAATGAGTTTGTGGCCCGTCTCGAGGGGCTGGCCACCGAACACCCGCTGCAGCCCGCCGAACTCTCGCAGGGCTGCCTGCGGATCCTGCGCACACTCGAATTGTTCCTGCTGGAAGTGACCGGGATGGACGCGATCACGCTCCAGCCATGCGCGGGGGCGCAGGGAGAATACGCGGGGATCGCCATGATCCGCGCGTATTTAGCCAGCCGGGGAAATCCGCGCAAAAAGGTGCTGGTGCCCGATTCCGCGCATGGAACCAACCCGGCAACCGCGGTAACGGCGGGCTACGAAGTGCGCAACATCCGCTCGGATTCCACCGGCCGCATCGACATCGGACATCTGGCCGAGTGCGTGGACGAAGACGTCGCGGCGCTGATGGTGACAAACCCGAACACGCTGGGGATCTTCGAGCGGGACATCGCGGAGGCCGCGGAATTATTGCACGCGCGAGGCGCGCTGCTCTATATGGATGGGGCGAACATGAACGCGCTGGCCGGCGTGGCGCGTCCTGGGGATTTTGGCGTGGACGTGATGCACATGAACCTGCACAAGACGTTTTCCACGCCGCACGGAGGCGGGGGACCGGGCGCGGGACCCGTAGCCGTGGAAAAGCGCCTGGAGCCCTTCCTGCCCACCCCGGTGCTCGTGGAGAAGCCCGACGGCAGGCTGGGCTGGGACCGCAATCGGCCGAAATCCATCGGGCGGCTGCGCGCGTTCTACGGAAATTTCGGCGTGCTGGTGCGGGCGCTGGCCTACGCGCTCGCTTACGGACCCGGCATGGTGGAAGCGACGCGCGATGCAGTGTTAAACGCGAATTACATCCGCAAGAAGCTGGAAGGCGTGTACGATCTGCCTTACGAGCAACCCTGCATGCACGAAGTGGTGTTCAGCGACGCGCGGCAGAAAAAGCACGGCGTGAACACGATGGACATCGCCAAACGCCTGATCGACTACGGATTCCATCCCTACACCACCGCGTTCCCGTTGATCGTGCCCGGGGCGCTGATGATCGAGCCCACGGAATCGGAGTCGCGCGAGGAGCTGGACCGGTTTGTCGAGGCCATGCGCTCGATCGCCGCGGAAGCCGCGGAGAATCCCGAGCTGGTGAAGTCGGCGCCGCACTCGGCGCGCATCGGCCGCCTGGACGAGGTGGGCGCCGCGCGCAAGCCCGTGCTCCGCTGGAAGCCCCAGTAAGGCTCAGCCGCCGCTATTGCCGGAACTTGAGCGAATTGACAGCCGCCTCAAACGCCTTTGTGTAGTGGTCGAATTCGGCCTGCGGAGCCACGGACACCACGTAAAAAAGGCCGTCTGGCCGCAGCGTGGTGACCAGCCAGATCGTTTCCTTACCTTTGATCGGCGCGTCGTTGTGGAAATAGGCGGAGAGAGCACGCTCCCCGCCGAGCCTCATGGGCTCCGCCTTGCGCTGGACCTCCAGCGCGGGATTGCTCTCCCGCAGACTGGCGATTAACTGGTCTGTGGCGGATTCCAGCGTGGCGCCGGCGCGGGGCTCGAAGCGGCTGACGATGGACCCATAGGCAAGCATGGCCACGCCGTGCTCATTGCGCGCGACGCCGCCCGCTGGATAGAGCGTCACGGAACCACCCTGCGCCGTCGCTTTCCAGTTGCCCGGGAACTGGACCTTAAACGAGTCGTTCTCGAACGATTGCACCTTTTCCGCCGGCGCCTCCGGCTTCTCTCCGGCGTCGGCGGTTCCGTAGGGATCCGTGTCGGCCACCATCGCCGCACGGGGCGCGGGGGGGAGCGAGAAGAGATAGCGGCGGATTTCGCGGAACTCCGGCGAATCTTTCTTGGCGTCGGGAAGCGGCCCGCCCAGTTTTTGAATTTCTTCGTTCACGCGGTCGATGCGGTGCTCCGGGCTGGGATGGTTGGAAAAGAACTCGGGGGGAACACCCAGCTTCTTCTCCACATCGGCGAGCACGACAAAAAAATCGGCGAGCGCGTGTGGATCGAATCCCGCGTCGTGGGCGATCTGAGTGCCCAGGATATCAGCCTCACTTTCCACGGTGCGCGAATATTTCAACAGCAGCGAGTTCATCGAAAAGGCGCCGACCGCTGTAACGAGCTTGCCGAGCGCGTTGTCGCCCAGCACGCTTCCGATCACAGCCACGCCCACCGAAGGGGCCAGCGCTTTGGTCACCTGGCTGGTGCCGTGCCGGAGCGCCACGTGCGAAATCTCGTGGCCCATGACGCCGGCGAGCTCAGCTTCGTTGTCGGCGGCCTGGATCAAGCCGCGGTTCACATACACGAATCCACCCGGCAGCGCGAACGCGTTGATGTCCGCGATATTCACGCATTTGAACTGGTACGGATATTTCTCGCCCGGCGCGAACTGCGCAAGCCGCTTTCCGAGCGTGTCCAGGTAACTGTTCACCCTCTCATCTTTCAGCATGGGGAGCAGGTTCTCGGCTTCCTCAGAGTTTTGCCTGCCGAGCTTGATGTCGTCCTGCGTGGAGAAGAGATCCCACCCGGGCTCCAGTTTCGTGCGTTGGTCCGGGCCCGCGCCTGCGGGAATTGCGGCAAGGACCAGCACGCACAAGCAGACCAGGGTGCGGCGCAGTTCGCGGATAAACGCACGTCGGAGCGGAGAGACCAATCTTGGGCGCATGGAAAAGGAGTATAGAATGAAGCCCGACTTGGGTCACGCGCCCAATCGTGAACGATGTCTGGAAAGCCGCTAACTCCACTGGTTCGAATGCTTCGGTTGCTCGAGCGTTTCTACGGCAAACCGAAGCCGCCAAAGTCCATCCTGCCGACGCTGGCCAGCCGCGCTGATCCCTACGAGATGATTCTCTATGCGAATTGCGGCTATCCGGCCACCGACAAGGTATGCACGAAGGGATTCGAGGCGCTCAAGAAGCAAGTGGGGCTGCGGCCGGACGACATTCTGGGGGCATCGGACCAGAAACTAGCGGAGGTGTTCCAGGGGACGGGAATGGTGCCGGAGCTGCGCGGGCAGCGCATCCGCGAAATTGCCGCGCGCGTGAAGCACGAATTCGGCGGAGACTTGCGGCTGGCGCTCTCCGGGCCGCTCGCCGAAGCGCGCAAGGCGCTCAAGAAATTTCCTACCATCGCCGATCCGGGCGCGGACAAAATCCTGCTGTTTACACGAACCGCTCCGGTCGCGGCGGTGCCATCGAATTGTGTGGAAGTGACCGTGCGCATCTTCCGAGGCGAGCCGTACAAGAACTACGGACAAAATTACCGGGCAGCGCAGGACATCCTGCAGGAAGGACTGCCTGAAAATTGCGATTCCCGCATCCGCGCCTATCTTCTGCTCAAGCATCACGGCCAGGAAATCTGCAAGCGCAGCGCGCCGCTCTGCGACCAGTGCCCAGTGACGCGCTATTGCCGCTACTTCCGCCTGCAGCGCCCGGCCTGAAGCCTTCCACAGAAAACCCGCTTCGGCAAAACCTGTCTCGCGTGCATACTGTAGAACCTTTCGCGGCCACACGGGGAGGTGCGCATGAGGACTCTTCGATCCTTACTCGCCATTCTGCTGTTCCTGGTTCTTGTTCCCGGCGTCTTCGCGCAGAAAAAAGAAGCGGCGAAAAGCCAAGCGCCCACGCCTTCCGAGTTCCTCGGCTTCCAGGTGGGCGCGGACCGCACGCTGGCCGACTATCGCCAGATTTCCTCGTATTTCCATGCGCTGGCGGCCGCCTCGGACCGTGTGGAGATTCAGGTGCTCGGCAAGACCACGCTGGGCGAAGAAATGTTCATGGCCGTCCTCTCGAGCCCGGAGAATTTGCGAAACAAGGCGCGCTACAAGGAAATCGCCCGCAAACTGGCCGACCCGCGGGGCCTGACGCGCGAGCAGATTGACGCGCTGGTGCGCGACGGCAAAACGATCCTGCTGATTACCTGCAACATCCATTCCACCGAAATCGGCTCGAGCCAGATGGCGATGGAGTGGGCGCACCGGCTGGCCACCGCGCAGGACGCGGAGACGCTGCGCCGGCTGAACGATTCGATCGTCCTGCTCATTCCCTCGCTCAATCCCGACGGCGAGACCATGGTCACCGAGTGGTACCGCAAGTATCTGGGCACAAAGTACGAAGGCGGGCCCATGCCGTATCTCTATCACCACTACGTGGGCCACGACGACAACCGCGACTGGTTCATGCTCACGCAGATCGAAACGAAAAACGTGAATCACATGGTCTATCACGACTGGTATCCGCAGTTCTGGCTGGACGAGCACCAGATGGGCTACACCGGTCCGCGCATTTATATTCCGCCCAACGCCGACCCCGTGGCGAAGCTGGTGAATCCGCTGGTGCACCGCGGCAACAACCTGATGGGGGCGACAATGGGCTGGCGGCTGGAAGAAGCGGGAAAATCCGGCGTGATTTTCGGCTATTCCTTCGACGCCTACTGGCCCGGCGGCACGCGCAACACCGGCTGGTGGAAGAACATGTTCGGCGTGCTGACGGAGGTGGCCTCGGCGCACATAGCGACGCCGATCGAAGTTTCGTCCACGGAGTTGCAGGGCGGGCAGAAGGGCCTGATCACCTACGAGCAGCAAATCAATTTCCCGAATCCGTGGCCCGGCGGCGTGTGGCGCCTGCGCGACATCATGGATTACGAGCTGCTGGTTTCCGACGCAGCGCTCGAAACCGTAAGCAAATACCGGCCCGACCTGCTTCGTGGCGTGGCCTCAATGGCCCAGCACGCCGTCGAATCGGCTGATGCCGCGGAATTCTGGCGCATCCCGATTGAGGACCAGTCCGATCCAGTGAGGGCCGCGAGGCTCGCGGCGTTGCTGGCCGAACATGGCGTCGAGGTTCATCTCAGCGTGGACAAAAAGTCGTTTCTGGTTCGATTGGCGCAGCCCTATGGACGCTTTGTGGACGAGATGATGGGCATCCAGCGCTACCCCGAAGTGCACCCCGCCGCCAACAGCGGCATCCTCGAACCTTACGATGTGGCCGCGTGGTCGCTCCCGCTGATGATGGGCGTGAAGGCGGACAAGATGGAGGCAGCCCCGGCGGAGATGCCGCCGGCGGCTCCGCTTGCTGGAATACCCTGGCCGGCCAGCGGACTCAACGGGGCCGCGAAGTACTATCAAATAGCAGATCATCAGAACAACGTCTTCGCGTTGATCAACGCGATGCAGGCGGCCGGCGGACAAGTGTTCCTGGCGCACAAGAGCGGCGAAATGCCCTGGCTGATCTTCGCCGCGCATCCCGAACTCGCCGCGCAGGCCGAGCGGCTGCACCTGCTGCTCCGCGGGCGCGCGGATCTGCCCGATGGCGCCGTGGCGCTGAAGCCCGTGCGCGTCGGCCTCTATAAGCCCTACATCCCTTCGATGGACGAAGGCTGGACGCGGTTCATCCTCGATCAATACAACTACCGCCTGAAAAACATCGAGAACAAAGAGATAAAGGCCGGTGGGCTGAACAATTCCTACGACGCCATCATTCTTCCGGACAGCTCGCGGAATGTCATTGTCGACGGGCGGGGCGGAGGATTCGAAGGTTCTTCCGAGGAGTTTCCTCCGGAGTATCAGGGAGGTATCGGCAAAGAGGGCCTGAAAGCGCTCCGCGAATTCGTGGAGAATGGCGGAACGCTAGTTACGCTGGCCGGCTCCTGCAACGTAATCCCCGGTGAAGAATTCAGCCTGCCGGTGCGAAACGTCTTTGCAGCGGGAGAAGGCGGCCGCGGCGACTCTTCGGCTCCGTTCAACATTCCCGGTTCGCTGCTGCGCGTCTTTGTGGACACGAATCACCCCGTGGGCTACGGAATGCCGCATCAGATTGCCGCGTTTTTCGACTCGCCCATCGCCTTCCAAACCTCGCCGCCTCCGCCCGAAATCCAGCGGACGGTTATCGCCTGGTATCCCGACGACGCCAAGGACATTCTCGTCTCCGGTTACGCGCGCGGCGCCGAACGGCTGGAGCGGCGAGCCGCCGCGGTCAGTTTCACGAAGGGAAAAGGCAAAATCGTGATGTTCGGCTTCCGCACGCAATTCCGCGCGCAGACCGAAGGAACGTTCCAATTGCTGTTTAATGCCCTGCTCTGGGCTGGGATGTGACCTCTCGCCCAGCGTGATGCTCAGGCGCGTTTAGTCCGCGCGCGCTTCGGCGCCGGCGCGTCCGGCCGGGACACCGAGTAATGCAGCCGCACCACGCCATCGGGAAATGTGGTGGCGTCCAGCAGATGCAGCCGGACGGTGCGGTGCCTCGGAGCAACCAAGGGAATGCCTTCCCCGATGAACACCGGAATTACGTGGATGATGAATTCGTCGATTTCGCCCGCGTCCAGAAACGAGCCGATGATTCCGGCCCCGCCCATCATCCAGATGTGCTTTCCAGAGTGCGCGCGCAGGCGGGGCGCGAAGGTTTCGACCGGTTCGGTCACGAATTCTGCATGGGGACATGGCAGCGCGGGCGGGTTGTGAGAGAAGACGTAATTTTTGGTTTTCGGCCCGAATTTCGCCGGATCGTTCCCGCTCTTCAAGAGCGGCTCGAAGGTCTTGCGCCCCCAGAGAATCGTGTCGATCGTGTTGAAGAATTCCCCATAGCCGTAATTGCCCTTCGGGCGAGGCCGCTCGAGCCATTCCACGCTGCCGTCGATACGCGCGATGTAGCCGTCCGCGCTGGTGGCGATGAACACAATGATTTTTCGTCTTCCGCTCAAGGCCGTTTCTCCTTTCCGGCTGCTTCCGGACGCTCCGTCACCGGCTTTCCGCTCGGCTGCGGCAGCAGAGCCTTTGCGCGGCCGCGACTGTCGGCGGCGTTCGGCCGCACTTCGAGGTCGGCGTCGAGGAATTCGCTTCACACGCTCAGAATTTTGATCCGTTCCGTGGCATAGGTTTCGATCAGAAAATCGTATCGCTTGCGCGCCTCACCTCATCGCCGGATGGCGCATGTTCGCACCGGGGCGCACACGAACACAAGGACAACCAGACTTGGAAGCACACACACCAATGCGCTAACGTACAGACGGACGCATGCTTCGCCACTTCGCCATTCTCGTAGCCGCTCTATTGCTCGCACTCCCCGCCGCTTTCGGACAGGATGAGACGGACCGCCTCTCTGCCTATATCGACACGCAGTTTCTCTCCACCATCGGCGAACTGCCCAGGCTGGCCTGGTTTCTTCCCGACGGTACCGTGGTGGCGCAGGACACCTCGCCCGGCATTTTTCTCTACACGCGGTCGAACAAGCCACAGTTGGCGCACCTGCGCGACACCCTCTCACAGATTGAAATGGCCGCACTCCGGCCCAAGCAGCACGTGGCCTGCGATCTGGCGCCCAACGGCGAACAAACGGTGGCTTCGATCTACACCACCTTGGCGCACGCTGCCGGCAACAACCCGCAAGTGCTCTCCACAAGCAAAGTGCCGCCTGATCTCGAAGGCGGCTTCGAGCAGGCGACGCTGCGCGGGCGCGCGGAAACCGAGGTCTGGAAGGAAATGCAGCCGGCCAGTGCGGACCAGCCGCGGCAGTCGGCGGTCATCCAGCGCAAAGGGGCCCAGTTTTTCTATTCGGTGGCGGCGCTTTACAGCGGCCCCAACAAGGAAGTGATGAGGACCGGAATCTTCCTGCACGAGTCCAACGGCAAAATCCTGGCCGCTCACGTGGAAGACATTCGCGGCACCTGGTGCGACGGGTGCGCGATGCCCACGTATGCAGACGGGATCGAACGCATCTATGTGGTCGAAAACATGTTCACGGCGCCCGCGTTCGCCTATCCGTTGCTGATGCTCGATGCCAGCACCATCGAGGGACGATCCATCAAACTCGTAACATTCACGCCTTCGCGCGAATTCAGCCGGCATCTCTTTTTCGAATATGTGGTCGGGTGCTTTTAGGGAGTGTGGAAGGGCCGGACGAGAAAAGGCCCGACTCTAGAAGTAAGGGAAACGCTCCGTTGAATCTGCAGAATTAGAGCGAGCCGCGGCGCGTTTTTTGATCGCTGGCGCGCGGGGCCGCCGCCGGAGCAGGCATGGCCACGGGACGCTGTTCCGCCGGACGCGATTTGGCGTCCGCGGGATTCGGAGTCGCTGTGGCGTTGACGGCGCGGCCGCCCGGCGCCTGCGCCACTTGCGCAAACGCGCCCAGCGCAGGACCGCCCGCTGGAACCAGGGCGCCGCCGGATTCGCGGAAGAAGCGCAGCCGCTGATTGCCGGGATCGTTGTTCACCGTCAGCACGTCGCCAAACTGAATCTGGCCGGTGGCCAGCAAATTGGCCAGCGGATACACCAGAAATTTTTCAATGGCGCGCTTCAGGTGCCTCGCGCCGTATTTGATGTCGGTGCCTTCGCCGAGCAGGAACTCGCGCGCGTCCGTCTCAAT
>JASHSV010000095.1 GCA_030038535.1 Candidatus Acidiferrales bacterium | reverse complement strand
AGGGCAACCTCGCGCCCCAGCTTGGTATCGCGCGCGCGATACACTTCGCCCATGCCGCCTTTTCCCAGCGGCTCGCCCGTTTCGTACACGCCGAGTCGAGTATCGGGCTTCAGTGCCAGAATCCCTCCGCCAATGCGTGATTTTGCGCCATGTTACGACCACCGGCGAGGCAGGTCAAAGGAAGAGCGGCGGTGAGTATCATTGCGAGCGGCATCTGAGTTCAGCCCGCGCGTGCACGGAATGCGGGCTACAATAGGCGCATGTCAGCCTTTGAAGAGCACCGCGAAGAACTAGAGCATTACGAACAGATGTTCGGCAGGCAACGTGGCCGGCTGGCGGTGGCGCTGGATCTGGTGACGAACGCATTGGTTCTGGCCGGTCAGCATTCGGTGTACTGCCACAGCGCGGGAGATCCCCGCCGGCCGATGCGCGACGTGCAGATGATCGGCGATGAGTTGACGAAGGCGAAGGAACTGATCCAGAGCGTGATGGAGGACCTGCGCGAGGCGCGGCACGAGCCGAAATGAATGTGGCGAGGGGGGACGGCTTTGGGTTGCAGGTGTCTCAATGCGAGACGAAATTAGCTGTCTCACGTGAGACAGGGTGTGGGCCGGCCTTTTCGGGACGAAGAAAGAATTTCCTATACATCGGGAAATGAATAGGTTAGGGTAGGCGCCCCAGACCCAGCACCTGTGGAAATCGAAATGCACAAGATTTCCACTAGTTTTCCTGTTCCGGGGGAGGGTCTCTATGAAGCTCTCGTGCAAAGAAATTGTTCGCAGGCTCCCAGCCTATATTGAAGGCGGACTCGACCGGCAGCAGTATCGCCAGTTGACGGCACACGTACGGAGTTGCAAGCACTGTGGCATCGTGTCCGACTCTGTGCGGCACACCATGGCAATTTACGAGGACCGCAAACTCCTCGAATTCGAGCCCGGGCTCACGCAAAGCGTTCCAGTAATTCCCCACATCGGCAAATAGCACTGGCCGGGCAGCACTTCTCTTCGTCATCCGCCCACGGCTGCTCGCCGTGGTGTGGTCAACGGCCGCGCAGGAATGGATTGGATTCGCGCTCCTCGCCAATGCTAGTGACCGGGCCGTGGCCTGGATAGACGCGAGTGGAATCGGGCAGTTGCAGAATCTTCTCGTGAAGTGAACTCAGGATCGTTCTCAGGTCCCCTCCCCACAAGTCAGTCCGCCCAATGCTTCCCGCAAAGAGGGTGTCGCCTGCCAGGAGCCAGCCGCTGTAGCCGGGCATGCGTGCGGTCTTTTCCGCTTGCTGCTGGCCAGCGGCTGTGGGGGCGGGCTCCGTGGAGGACATCGGGATATAGAGCGAAACGCTGCCGGGCGTGTGTCCGGGAGTGTGCAGCACGCGCGCCTCGAAGCCTCCCCAGCGCACAATATCGCCTTCGTTCAGCTCGGAATCGATGCCGATGATGGGAGGAGGGGGGATACCGAGCCAACTGGCCTGCATCTCCATGCGCTGGTAGAGAGGCAAATCCTCGGGGTGCATCAGGACAGGAGCCCCCGTGGCTTCGTGGAGGCGGGCTAGACCGCCGACGTGGTCAATGTGCGCATGCGTGCTGAGGATGGCGCGGACCTGAAGTTCGCGGCTGCGCAGCATTTCCAGAATCCAATCCACTTCATCGCCGGGATCCACCACGATGGCTTCGTGGGTTTCTCGATCGCCCAGGATCGAGCAGTTGCATTGGAGCATGCCGACAGGCAAAACCTCGTGAATGACGCGCCTGAGCATGGGCGGGGAGTATAGCACTCACCGAATTCGGGCGGATTTAATAGGCGAGCGCGGTTGCGGAGGTTCAAAGAGGCGATGTTACACTACGGCCCGCGATGATTTGTTCGAGATGCGGCGCGGAGGCAGGCGAGTCCAGCCGGTTCTGTCCGTCGTGCGGGGCAGCGGTGGATGAATCGTCAGCTCCGACGCTGGACTCTCCTAAGGACGCCGTTTACGCTGGATTTCGGGCGCTGGTACGCCGGGCGGGAATTTCTATTCATAGTTTGCGCGCTGGGTGGCTGGGTTTGGGGAATGAAACTGGCGCTGGCCGGACGGCCCATCATGATTCTTGAGTTGGACAACTAAACTACTGGGCGCTGTTGGCGGGGCGTCCTATTTGCTGTTACCGCCTGTGGATTTCGGCATCTGCTAGTAGGGACTCCGAACATGGACAGTCCAGCTTCGATCACCAATGCATCGTCCAATCCGCGGATGGCCACCTACTTCGGCGCACTGCTGCCTGCGGAATTCGAGGGGTTGGAAGCGGAATGGCGGAGGGCGCGCGAAAACGTCGCGCTGTTCGACACGAGCTACCATGCGGTGTTTGAGCTGACGGGGCCTGACCGGGCACGATATTTGAACGCAATCACCTCGGGCGATGTCCGGAGTCTTACCGCGGGCCGCGGAGTTCCAGGGCTCCTGCTCAACGCGCAGGGGCACATTCTGGCGGAAATCGACACGCTCGCGCTGGACGATCGGTATCTGCTGGTGTCGCATGCCATGGCCGCCGGCCGCACATTCGAAACGCTGAACAAATACATCATCATGGACGACTGCGCCCTCGAAGACGTCAGCAGCGTGTGGGCGAGCTGCGCAATGGAAGGGTCGCGGGCATGGGAGGCGCTCGCCAGGGTTACCGGCGCGAGCCTCGAGGGCCTGCCGCTGTTCGGGCATCAGGAAGCAAAGATCGCAGGAGCCTCGTGCAGGATACTGCGGCGCGCGCAGTGCGGGCTTCCTGGCGCAGAAATTTTTGTGCCGCGCCAGGCGATGGGTAGCGTGTGGCAGGCGCTCATGGAAGCGGCGATGGCGGCGGGGGGCGGGCCAATCGGATGGGAGACCGTAAACACCCTGCGCATCGAGGCGAACATGAGATGGTTCGGAGCCGACTTCGACGACACAGTAATCCCGCAGGAGGCGGGCCTGGAGCAAACGCACATCAGTTACACGAAGGGCTGCTACACAGGGCAGGAGATTGTGGAGAGGGTAAGGTCGCGAGGAAAACTGAACCGCTGGCTCGTGCTGTTGGAGTTTTCGGGGCAGATTCCACCTGCTGTAGGCGCAAATCTGGAAACCGAGGGGAAACCGTGGGGGCACGTGACCAGCTTTGCGTATTCGCCCGCGAAGGAGGCCTGTATCGGCTTCGGCTACGTGCGGCGGGAGCACAACTCGCCGGGAGACGTGCTGGGATGCGCCAATGGCACGGCAAAAGTGCTGGAATCTCCGGCAGAATCGCCAAAGAACTATTTTCAGCCGGGTGCGTGCGCCTGAAGACAGAGGGGCGAGAGAGACTTAGCGCACCCAGCGCACAGCAAAGAGGACTATTTGAGATTGAGGGCGCGCCGGAAGCTTCCGCGCTCGGCCTCGATCTTCTTCTGCAACTGCATGATGCCGTAAATCAGCATCTCGGGCCGCGGGGGACAGCCGGGGACATACACGTCCACGGGAATGACCTGGTTGACGCCCTGAACGATGGCGTAGTTGTCGAAGACGCCCCCGGAAGTGGCGCAGGCGCCCATGGAAATCACCCATTTGGGCTCGGGCATCTGGTCGTAGAGGAGGCGGATGACGGGGGCCATTTTCTGCGCGACGCGGCCGGCGATGATCATCAGGTCGGATTGACGGGGCGAGCCGCGGAAGACCTCGGAGCCGAAGCGGGCGATGTCCCAGCGCGAAGCGGACATGGACATCATCTCGATGGCGCAGCAGGCCAGGCCGAAACTCATGGGCCAGATGGAATTGCGGCGCGCCCAATTGACGGCCAGATCGAGCGTAGTGAACAAAAAGCCCTGGTCGGCTAGGTCAGGCGTCTCCTGACCCGGCCGCTCGAGAGTCACATTGGGCCCGAGCGAGATAGCCATGTAAACTCCGATTTGAATTATCGCACAAACCGCAGGCACCTGAAAGACTTAGGACACCAGGTGAATTGACAGCTAGAGCCGCCCGCCGTAGGCTTTTCTTACCTAGAGCGATGGACTTGTTTGAAGAGATCGTAAGGTTGAGACGCGCGGGTCAGCGGGCGGCGCTGGCCACGATCGTGCACACGAACGGCTCGATTCCCAGCTACGACAGCTCGCGCATGCTCGTGCGCGAAGACGGCACGATAGCGGGAACGGTGGGCGGAGGATGCGTCGAGGCCGACGTGTGGGCCGCGGCAAAGGAAGTGCTTCGTACGGAGACGCCGCGCAAACTTACCTTCAGCCTGAATCACGAGGCGGGAAACGACAGCGGCCTGATCTGCGGGGGGACGCTCGAGGTCTACGTGGAGCCCATCCTGCCACAGCCAATGCTTTACCTGTTCGGAGGAGGGCACGTCTCCACCGCGCTGGCCAGGGCGGCGCACCTCGCGGGGTTTGGCATCGCGGTGATTGACGACCGGGAATCCTT
>JASHSV010000094.1 GCA_030038535.1 Candidatus Acidiferrales bacterium | reverse complement strand
GGCCATCGGCGAAGCCTTTGGCGGACGCGTCATCCGCGCGCCTCGCCTCATGCACGGCAAGACCAGCGAAATCCGCCACGACGGCAAGACCATTTTCCGCGGCCTTCCGCGTCCCTTCGCCGCCACGCGCTACCATTCCCTGATGGTCGAACGCCGCACCCTTCCGCGCTGTCTCGCCGTCTCCGCCGTCTCCGGCGATGGCGTCATTATGGGCCTCCGCCATCGCCGCTATCCCGTCGAAGGCGTCCAGTTCCATCCCGAATCCGTCCTCACCACCCCCGGCGCCTCCCTCCTCCAAAACTTCCTGCGCTTGTAGCTCCTGACCTGCTCTCCAGATGTCAGCCCCGTTGAATTGAGCAACCGAGGTACCTGTCTCGTAGGGGCACGACATGTCGTGCCCCAATTACCCAGGCCTAGAATCTGACGCTCTTTCTTCCTACCACTCCAACCCCGCCAGCAACCCTCCATACGTTTCCATCCCCCTCCAAAAATTCCCCAGCCGGATATTCTCGTTCGTCGAGTGCTGGCTGTTGTCGTAATTCGCGATCGGCACTCCAATCACCGGCTGCTTCAAGTTCTCGAAGATGTACATCGGCACGCTCCCTCCCAGTAGCGGCAGCGCCACCACCTTTTCTCCCGTCGCCTCGCCCACCGTTCTCAGCACCGCCACCGCCACCGGCGAATCCATCGGCGTCCCCGTCGCCGGATATCCCCCTTCGTACACAAAGCGCGCAACCCGCGCATACCTCCCGCGCTCCTCGATCGTCGGCTCGCGGTCGAACACCGTGTAACCCTGTTTTTCAATGTGCGCCTTCACCCGCGCGAACTGCTTCTCCGGCTCGATATTCTTCACCAGCCGCATATCGATCGACGCCACCGCCCGCTCCGGAATCACGTTCTGCGATTGCTCTCCCACGTACGCACTCTTCAGGCCGCGCACGTTCAACGTCGGCAGCGCCAGCAATTCCACCAGCCGTTTCCCTCCACCGTCCGGCTGTTCAATTCCCAGTTCCTTTTCCAGCCCCGGCTCGTTTTGCGGCGCTTCTTCAATCGCCTTCCGCTCCAGCGGCCCAAACGGCGCCACGTCATCGTAAAATCCCGCCACCAGCACCCGCCCGTCCGCGTCCTTCATCGACGCCAGCAATTGCGCCAGCCGCATCGCCGGATTCGGCGCCCAGTTCCCGTAATGCCCGCTGTGCAGCGCGCGCGCCGGCCCGTACACCGTCAATTCCGCTCCCAGCACTCCCCGGTTTCCAAACGTCACCTGCGGCCGCCCCGATTGGTCCGCCGGACCGTCGCACACCAGCAGCAGGTCGCTCGCCATCAACTCGCGATGCCCGTTCACCACGCTCTCCAGATTCGGCGACCCCGCTTCCTCCTCGCCCTCGAACACCAGTTTCACGTTTACGCTCAGCGGAATGTGCTTCGCCCGCAGCGCTTCGATCGCCGTCAGTATCCCCACAATCGCCGCCTTGTCGTCCGATGCCGACCGCGCATAGATCCGCCAGTCGTCCTCGTAACGCCCGCCCGCTTCGGGGTAGGGAATTTGCTTCGCTCCCGCCGCCAGCGCGCCCGTAAACAGCACCGGCTCGAATGGCTTGTTCCCGATCCACACCGCCGCATCCACCGGCTGCCCGTCGTAATGCGCGTAAAAAATTACCGTGCGCTTGGCCCCCGGCGTCCGGATCTCCGCGAACATCACCGGCCCCCGCCCCGGAATCTCCAGCCGCTGCGGCTTCAGTCCCGCCGCCTCCATCATTTCCGCCAGGTGCTGCGCGTTGTGCGCGATGTTCGGCGCGTCCGATGCGATGTTGGGAATCGACAGGAACTCGCGGAACTCCTGCAGGATCGCGTGCTCGTGCGCCTGCCGGTATTCCCGCACCGCTGCCGCCGCCTGCGCGCTCTGGCTCGCGGCAGCCCGCGTTGACTTTTCTCCCCCGCCCGCATACCCTGTTTGCGGGAGAATCAGGCAGATTCCTATGAGAGTCACCATCCGCATCGTCATCGCTCCCGCCCTCCTGTAGTCCGGCGGACTTCCGCCTTTCCATTTGGCGGCCGCCCGCGAGGGTGGCCATTCTATCCCCAACCGTTCTGCTGACCCATTTTCCGTATTGCCCGCCTGGCGGGCCTGCCCGCCGTGGCGGGCAAGAAAGCGATGGTCGAGAGCCATGAGCTCCCTGGCAATTGAAGTGAACGATCTCGTAAAGGTCTATCGTTCCAGTCATGGCCGCGAAGTGCGCGCCGTTGACGGCCTCAGCTTTTCCGTCTCGACCGGCGCCATCTTTGGGCTTCTCGGCCCCAACGGCGCCGGCAAGACCACCACGCTCAAGGTCCTCAACACGCTCTTGCGGCCCACTTCCGGCCGCGCTGCCGTGATGGGTCTCGACGTGGTCGAGCGCCCGCTCGATGTCCGTCGCAGCATCTCCGTCGTCATCCAGGAATCCGCCGCGGAGCTTTTCTTGAGCGTCCGCGACAATCTCCTGACCTACGCCCGCTTCTTCGGCGTTCCCGCGGCCGAGGCTCGCCGCCGCACCGGCGAAATCCTCGAGCGTTTCCAGATTGCCGCCGAAGCCGGCCGTAAAGTCCAGGATCTCAGCGGAGGCTCGCGCCGCCGCGTTCAGGTCGGCAAGATTTTTCTCGTCAAGACGCCCGTCGTCTTCCTCGACGAGTTCTCCACCGGCATGGACGCGCTCTTGAAGCGCCAGGTGATGGATTGGCTCCGCGAAGAAGCCCGCGCCGGCCGCACCATCATCCTCACGACGCACATTCTGAACGAGGCCGAGGAGCTCTGCGACGACATCCTCATCGTCAATCAGGGCCGCCAGGTCGCCCGCGGCGATCTTCACGCCTTGAAGCTGCTCTCCGAAGGCGTTTACGAAATCGCCGTCACGTTTGCCGAAATGCCCTACGGCATCGACGAAGCCGTCCGTGCCCTCGCGCCTCTGCGCTTCGTCAAGAGCCAGAACACCATCGAGGTTGCCTGTAAATCGCGGGACGGAAACGTTCTCGACGCCGTTGGCTCGCTCGCCCGCCTCGGCCGCGTCCTGCACGTCGAAGTCGGCGGCGCCAGCCTCGAAGACGTCTTCGTCGAGCTGCTTAACAAGGAGAAGGGAAGACCGTAGCGCCGGCGTCCCGCGCCGGCCATTTCATCCCGAGCGGAGCGAGGGATCTGCTGTTTCTTCGCATTCGCCGTTGTCGTAAAGGAGAGAACGATGGCCGCTATCACCGCACTGCTCTACCGCGACGCGCGCATCCGCGCCACGAATTTCACCTTCGTGTTTTGGGACCTCTGCTATCCGATGATGAACCTTCTCCTGTTCGGCGTCGGCATCGATGCCGCTCTCGGCATGAAGTTTGGCCCCGCGGGCCTCGACTACAACGCCTTCTTTCTCGCTGGCTGCCTCGCCCTCGGCAGCTTCGCCATTCCCTCCAATACCGCCTGGTCCTTCTTCATGGACCGCGACAACGGCATCTTTTACGAAATGCTCACCTATCCCATGACGCGTGCCGAGTATCTGTTCGGCCGCATGCTCTTTACCGTCTCACTGGCTCTCGCCCAGGCCGCGCTCACGCTCGCTGCGGCTCGCTATCTGCTCCATGTGCCGTCGAGCGGGCTCCACGTCTTGTTGCTCGTCGTCATGCTCGCGCTCGGCCCGTCCGCATGGTTCTACGTTTACGCGGCGCTCGCTCTGCGAATCCGCCGCAACGACGCGTTCAACGCCGTCACCTCCATGCTCTACTTCGTGCTGATCTTCCTCAGCTCCATGCTCTATCCCACCGATCCGCTGCCCCGCTGGTTCGCGCGCGCTGCGCTCTCCAATCCCATCACCTGGCAGGTGGACGTGCTGCGCTACGCCACCATCGGCCTCGGTGATCCACACCGCATCGCCCTCGAGGCGGCGGGCTTCGTCGCGTTCGCCCTCGCCTCCTCGTTCATCGCCGTCCGCACCCTCAATCGCCAGGAGTAACACCCCGTAAGAACGAAGAGTACGTCATCCGATCCGAAGCAGAAAAAAAACGCAGGCACCGACCTCTTCGGCAGCTATTCGCGGAAGCTGGCGAAGTACTCACCGCTCTCTGTCCCTGTTGGATGGCCAGTCCGCTCTCGGTGAGCCAACTTCTGGATGCGTCACGATGCTTCGATTTTGTGATATTCGATGAGGCGAGTCAGATTCTATGGGAAGGATCGAGGTGGGAATCTTCCATTCCGCTTTGGTCCCCTCCTATCG
>JASHSV010000093.1 GCA_030038535.1 Candidatus Acidiferrales bacterium | reverse complement strand
CCGGCAGCACCCAGTGGCGCGCCGGCGTCGGCGCCGAAGCCTGCCACTGGTGCGCCCCCCGAGGCCGCGGCCCCTGCTCCCGCTCTGGCCGCGCCTGCCGCGGCTGCGCCCGCACCGGCACCGACGTCGGCCGAGCACCCGGTGAAGCTCCGGTTCGACCCCGCGATCGTGACGATCAAGACAGGAGAAACGAGCACGATCAACCTGATCGTGGAGGATGCTAAGGACATCTATTCGTTGCCGGTGCTGATCGCGTTCAATCCCAGCGTTGTGATGGTGGAGGACGTCAGGCAGGGCGGTTTTCTGTCGGGGGGAACGCAGCCCGTGGCGCTGGTGCAGCGTGTGGACAAGGACCGCGGACAGGCAATCATCAGCGCCGCGCGGCCGCCGAAGACGGGGGGGGTCTCCGGGACGGGAACCGTGCTCGGTATCGTGGTGCGCGGAGTGGCCAAGGGCACCTCCACGCTGAGCATCGTGCAAGTGAGCGCGCGCGACTCGCAGCAGAAGCCGATCCCCATGGTTTCCACGGAAGGCAGCATCCAAGTGCAATAGCGCCGGATTCCGGGGATGAAAACGCGCAACTCAAGTCCGAACGGAACGTGCGAGCGCCGCGGCCTGCGCCGGCGCGTGCGGCAAGCTCAATCAGGAATGACCCTGATCGAGCTGATTATGGCCACATTCATTTTGCTCGTGCTGGCCGGTGCGGCACTGCCGTATGCGCGCGCCACAGTACGCTCCGCAAAGGAAACAGAACTGAGGCGGTGCCTGCGCGAAATCCGCGACGCGATTGACCGATACAAGGATGCCGCGGACAAGAATCAAATTCGCGTCTCCGCGGACTCCGAGGGTTACCCGCCCGACCTGGATACGCTTGTCAAGGGCGTCACGTTAGCGACGGTTGGCGGGAGCCAGACGCAGAAAAGAATTCGCTTTTTGCGCAAGATCCCCGTGGATCCTATGACCGGCAAGCCGGACTGGGGATTGCGTTCGGTTCAAGACGATCTGGATTCGAACACATGGGGAGGGCAGAACGTCTTTGACGTCTTTTCGAGGTCCATGGACACGGCGACCGACGGAACACGGTACTCCGACTGGTGATGGGAAAATTGCGCTGCCGATGCGAAACAAGAACGGCGCGGACCCAACGCGGGTTCACGCTTATGGAACTCATGGTGGTGATCTCCATCATCTCCATACTGATGGGCATCGCGGCGGGAATGTATTACAAATCCGTTACGCGGTCGAAAGAGGCGGCACTGAAACAAGATCTATTCACAATGCGGCAGGCCATTGACCAGTTCACGCTCGACAAGCAGCGCGCGCCATCTTCGCTCGAGGAATTAGTAAGCGCGGATTACCTCCGGGCAGTGCCTATAGATCCGATGACCAACCACAAGGACTGGCAGACGGTGTACGAAGATGTGGTGCTGAGTGCCGACCAAACGGCGACTGGCATCACGGATGTGCATTCCGCATCCGACTCGGTTTCCCCCTTCGAAGGCAGCGCCTACAGTTCCTGGTAGGTGGCCGCGTCACGCTCGGGAAAGGCAATCGTTGACCTGAGCAATGGTTCGGCCGATTAGCCAGCGCGTCTGGGCCTGGCAACTTCGTGGACGAAGGGCCGAGTTAACGGCTCGAAAGCACGAACTGGTTGCCGTCGGGGTCCTTGAAAACCGTCATGATCCCCCAGGGCTCGGTTTTCGGCTCTTGCCGGAACTCCACACCCTTGGCCTTCAACTGCTTGTAGGTGGCCATCACATCGTCGCACCAAAAGGTCATCGGCTGAAAACCGCCAATTCTTGCTTCGTGTCCGGGCGGTGTGAACAGGGCCAGTTGGGTGTCTGCGCCCGGAATCTTGAGCTCAATCCAGCGCTGGCCGTCGCCCATCGGCTGGTCTGTGACCACCTTGAATCCGAGCGCTTCGGTATAGAACTTCAGCGAGACATCCTGGTTGCCAACCGGAATGCTGGCGATTTTGACTCCGCGAATCATGGATACCCTCCCAGGTGAACCGAACTCGAACATAGCTGCGTCTTCTGCGGATTACAATCAGGCAGAGATTGCTATACTATCGGTTGGTATAGCTATGCTTTTGCTCGACAACTACATTGTGGAAGTTCTGCTACGCGACCTGGTGGGCCACGACCGTCGTCCGGTGTGCTTTCTCGTCTATTTGTGGCTGGCCGCAGAACAGCAAGCGCGCAAGGGTAAGGTGGAGATCAGCTACCGGGAGATTGCCGAGTCGATTGGGGTTTCCAAAAGTTCAGCGCAGGCCGCGGTTCGCTGGCTGGTGCGCAGAAAGCTGCTCGAAACAAGAAAGGAAAAAGCAACGTCAACGCCCCATTACACGGTTCTGATGCCCTGGCGTGAGTCAGAGCGGCGTACGCGGGGAAGATGACGCCATTCGCGGCGCGTTTGACGTCCCCCAGATCGTCCGCTAAAATGAATTCGTCGCGGGGTGGAGCAGCCTGGTAGCTCGTCGGGCTCATAACCCGGAGGTCGTCGGTTCAAATCCGACCCCCGCAACCAGCAATCATCGAGATGGTTCGGGCCCGGCGTAGTCGCCGGGCCTTTTTCTTGTCGCGCGAAACTGCTCTCCCTCGGTCTGTTCCCTTCGCACCCGTTTCACTCGATCACAACTGGCTAACCCGGTTTGTTGTCAAGCCAACCCCGATGGGGCCCGCTGTGGGCAACCCCACTGTGCAGGCGTATGATTTCGCGGGGGATTTCGCCGCCGAGCTGTTGTCGCCAGAGACGCGCTAGGCGACCCCGTGCGGCGCGGGAAAGGAGGTGCGCATGAGTGAACCAGAGCAGGAAATGGAAATTGCGCACATCCTTTCCTTGCAAATCGCGGACTTTGCCTCGCTGCCCATCAACCAACAGACCGCCAAGCTGCAGCTTCTGGCTTCAGCGATCAATGGGGCTTCTTCGGTGCAGTCCGCTCAGAAAAACCAGCAATTAATCTGCCTGGCGTCGGGCGACGGGATGTTACTGGCTTTCTTCGGCAGCCCGGAGGCGCCATTGCGTTCCGCGATATCGATCGCGACCGCCGCGAAGCAGACGCCGGAATTGAAGCTACGCATGGGAATTCATAGCGGGCCGGTGTTTCGCGTGCGGGATATTCAGGGAAAAGACAGCGTGGCAGGCGGCGGAATAACCATGGCGCAGCGGGTGATGGAGTGCGGGGACGCGGGCCACGTTCTGCTCACTGCGGCAATAGCAGAAGTCCTGGCGGAGCATACCCGCTGGAAGCCGCTGCTGACGGATCTGGGCACGCTGGAAATCAAGGAGGGCGCGCCGGTTCGTCTCTACAACTTCAAGAATGAGGAAGCCGGAGTGGAGGAGGTGCCGCGAAGGGTCCGGCGGGCTCAGGGGACTCCTTCACCCCGTACCGGTGAGATCAGTGGGGTCGCGGAGGTCACGGCGCCACGGACTGCCACGCCGCCTCCGATCCCGGCTGCCCCCGCCACCCGGACGATTCCCGAGCTGAGTTCCGCCTCCGCAATCGGGGATTACGAGCTGCTGGGAGAACTTGGCGCGGGCGGGATCGGGAAGGTCTACAAGGCGCGTCACCACATCTCTCAGCGTCTGGAGGCGCTCAAGGTGCTCCAGCAGGACCAAGTCGGCACGCCCGACACGGTGGAGCGTTTTGTGCGCGAAATTCGCGTGCTGGCCAGCCTGAACCATCCGAACATCGCCGCGCTGCATACAGCCTTTCGGTTAGGAGACCGGCTTGTGATGGTGATGGAGTACGTGGAGGGAGAAGCGCTAAGCAGCCAATGCGCCACCGGACGTGTGAGCATCGCGCAGGCGGTGGAATACATGAGGCAGGTGCTCGGAGCGCTCGTTTATGCGCACGAACGGGGCGTGATTCACCGCGATATCAAGCCCTCGAATATCATGATCATCGGCCAGCCCAAGCCAACGGCGAAATTGCTCGATTTTGGCCTGGCGGTCAGCGGGCGCGACCCCTCGTTTACAGCCTCCGGAACGATACTGGGCTCGCTCTATTACATGTCTCCGGAGCAAGTGCGGGGGGAGCGGGTGGACGTGCGCTCGGACCTCTATTCGCTCGGTGTCACATTCTATGAGATTGTCTCCGGCCGAAGACCGTTCGAAGGGACCAGCCAGTATGAGATTCTGGACGGCCATCTGCGCCAGCCGCCGGTCCCCCCTACGGAGATCAATCCGAACGTTTCGCATCGTCTGGCCGGAGTGATTCTGAAGGCTCTGGTGAAGGATCCGGGGGCGCGGTACCAAAGTGCGGCTGAGTTCCTGCGTATGCTCGAAGCGTACGTGGCGGAATCGGCTGGCGGCCCGCCAACAGCGGCTTTGGACGGTGCGACCACACCTATTCCGACGCCGGGAGTTCCCTCCCCGCACACCGAGACTTTGCGGCCGGATTCGAAGGCGGATTGGATTACACCCAAAGTGATCCAGCAGACGGCCAAACTGCTGGCTGAGTACATTGGACCGATCGCGCACATTCTGGTGGAACGCACGGCGGCGCGGTGCCGGAATGTGGAGGAGCTTTACGCGGCTCTGGCACTGGAGATCGAATCGGCAGCGGACCGCGCGAAATTTCTGGCCTCGCGCCCGAAGAATGTCGGGTGAGCAACGACACCACTACCCTTTGAGCATCTTGAAGGCTTTCACCAGGCTCACAAACATGCGATTGAAGGATTGTGTCAACCCGGCGATCTCGTCCTTTCCCTTTACCGGCAGCTCCGGGAGATCGAGTTCGCCGCGGCTGATGCGATCCGCCATGAGCGCGAGCTTGCGCACGGGGCTCACAACGATGAAATAAAGCGCGAGGTCGATGGCCGCGAGGGTGACCACAAATATGGCGGCGAGATCGAGCATCAGGCCGCGGAAGGCCTTGTCCGCGGCCTGAATCGCCACGGTCAGCGGGACGGAGACGATCTGGGCGCCGATAACCTCTTTTTCCTTCCAGCCGTACCCGTTCACCGAGCCGTAGGTTTTCACAACCATGGGCATCGCAGTATCCGCCGTGCCATGGCAGCCGAGACACTCGTCCTCCGCTGCGATCGGGTGCGCGAGATAAAGCGACTTGCCGGTCGGGGTTTCGCGCTCACCCACCAGTTCCGTTTCGCCGGGGTGATTCTTGAAATGGGTGATCAGGTCGGCTTCCCAGTCCACTGCGCGGTCCTGAAGATTGATCGGGTTTAGGGCGGCTTCTTTGTAGCTATAGTCGGGGTATTGCTTTCGCAGCCCCTTAAAAATCGTGTTCGCGGCGTAAAAAGGAATGGTTTCAGGAAGAAACTTTTCGGAAGCGTCGGAGCTGTCCTCGAGCAGCGGTTCGAGTTCGCTGGCAGTGTAGTCGCGCATAGCCTGGGCGCTCTGCGCCATCAGCTGGGCCTGGTCAAACACATGGGCGCGCGCATCCTCCATTAGGAAGTTGTACGCCAGCCGCGAGATCAACAGTAAACCGGAGCCGAAGAGCACAACCATAATTAGGTTGAATTTCAGGAGTAGCTTCACAGCTTCCTCATTTCAGCATCCCCTTCAAGGCCGATCGCCCACCAGGGTGCGCGCAAGTGTCGCCCGATGTTACTCCGGCAGACAGGCCAGTCAACAAGGAGCGAGAGAGCCGCCGTGGGTTGGCTGAGTGTAGGAAGCGCTGCGGGGACGGAGCACGTCCCGATGCATCGGCATTCAGTGCCTCTGCGGCATGCTGCGTCCCGATGGGGGCAGGAAGTGCGAAAACGCTCGAGCGGCTATTCCTCGAGTGTGGAGATGTCGCCCACTTCCTGGCCAAGTTCCTGAGCCTTCAGGAGCCGGCGCATGATTTTGCCGCTGCGCGTTTTGGGCAGGCGCTCGACGATGGCGATCTCCGCAGGCACTCCTATGGCGCCGAGCGTGTTGCGAACGTGGTCTTTGAGGGTGACGTCGAGCTGAGGAGACGCGGCGTGTCCGACGCGAAGTATGACAAAGGCCTTAATGTTTTCGCCTTTGATTGGGTCGGGCCGGCCAATCACGGCGGCCTCGGCAACTGCGGGGTGGCTCACCAGCGCGCTTTCCACGTCAGCGGTGCCGATGCGGTGTCCGGCTACGTTCAGAACGTCATCGGCGCGCCCGACCACGGTAAAGTAACCGTCTTCGTCGCAGATGGCGACGTCGCCCGTGGTATACGCGTTTGGAACCAGCCCCCAGTCCTTCGCGTAGCGTTGCGGATCGCCATATACGGTGCGGAACAGATGCGGAAAGGGCCGCCGAAGCACCAGTAACCCGCCCTTGTTGGGCGGCATGGGATTGCCCTGACGGTCCACGACTTCGGCAATCACACCCGGAAGCGGCTTTCCGACTTTCGCTGGCCGGGCGGGCAGGACGGGAGGAGTGCCCAGGCAAGGCCCACCCGTCTCCGTTTGCCACCAGTTGTCGGCGGCAAAGCCCCACTTGCCTTCACCGCACAGGACGCGGTGGGCCCACTCATAAGCTTCGGGATTGAGCGGCTCGCCCGCGCAGGTAAAGAAACGAAGCGACCGCAGATCGTATTTTGTGACCAGCGATTCCCCGAAGCGCATAAACATGCGCACCGCGGTCGGGGCCGTGAACATGACGGAAGCCCGATAGCGCTCGACGAGCTCCCAGGCGATGGCAGGGTGAGGAAAGTCGATGGCGCCTTCGCGGAAGAGAGTGGTGACGCCGGCCAGCAGCGGCGCGTACACGATGTAGGAATGGCCCACGACCCAGCCGATGTCGGAGGTGCAGAAAAAGACGTCGTCGTCGCGGACGTCCCAGAAACGCGTCATGTGGTAATAGGTTCCCACCATGTATCCGCCGTGGACGTGGACGACTCCCTTGGGCTTACCCGTCGTGCCGCTGGTGTAAAGGATATAAAGCGGATCCTCGGAATCCATGACCTCGGGCGCGCACTCGGCAGACTGCCGGTTCACGAGTTCGTAGAAATCTATTTCGCGCGCGGAGGTGAGCTGGACTTGGGGTTGCTGCCTCCGCAGGACCACCACATTGCGGACAAACTCGAGTCCGTCAATCGCGCCGTCCACGATGGCCTTGAGCGGAACCACCTTGCCGCGGCGAAAGCCGGCGTCGGCTGTGACGATGACTTCCGCGCGCGCGTCTTCAATCCGGCTGCGAAGTGCTTGCACGCTGAACCCTGCGTATACGACAGAATGAACGGCGCCGATCCTGGCGCAGGCCAGCATGGCGGCTGCGCCTTCTATGGTGAGGGGGACATACAAAATCACGCGATCGCCCTTCTTCACGCCCAGGGATTTCAGTCCGTTGGCGGTGCGGCAGACTAAATCGAGCAGTTGGCCGTACGTAATTTGGCGTTCCGTCCCGTCTTCGCCTGCCCAGATGTAGGCCACCTTATTCTTGCGGCCAGCGCGGACGTTCCGGTCGAGGCAATTGTGCGTGATGTTGCACTGAGCGCCGCAGAACCACCGAAACGTGGGGTAGGTCCATTCGAAGACCTTGTCCCACGGGCGAACCCATTCCAATTCGCCGGCGGCAGCGGCCCAAAAGCCGTCTCCATCCTCAATGGATCGGCGATATTCCGCGGCGAAGTCGCGCATGCGCGCCTTTGAAGCAAGCGATGCCGGAGGCGCAATCTCACGCCCGGTGTGCAAAAGCTGGCTGATCTCGGTCTCGGAGACGGGAGAGCGGGTGGCCATGCGAGTTCTCCTTAGCGAGGGCGCCATCATGTGCATTCTGCTGATTCTTGTCAACAGAAGAGGCCCATCTGCCCTCACGGCAAGGCATCGGACTGCCCTCTAATTTGTGTGTGTTTCTCACCGGATCCGTGCTGCAATCTGTGATGTAGATCACGACAGATTGTGATGCGCTGACCGACGGCCTTGCCTGATCGGCTGCGGTTGTGAATAGGAGCAATCGGATGAAAGCGCTGGTGTTCGATGCCTACGGCACGCTATTCGATGTTCATTCCGTGATCGAAGCGTGCGAGCGCGAGTTTCCCGGGCATGGGACCGCGCTCAGCCACCTGTGGCGCGCCAAACAGCTCGAATACACGTGGCTGCGCTCGCTGATGTTCCAGTATCGGGATTTCTGGCAGGTCACGGAATCATCGCTCGAATATGCGTGCCGGGCCCGCGGGCTCACGCTGGAAGCAACGGCAAAAAGCAGGCTCATGGACGCATATCTCCACCTGGCTGCCTATCCCGAAGTCCGCGAGACATTGGCGTCCTTGGCCGGTCGGCAACTGTTGATTCTGTCCAACGGTTCCCCGCAAATGCTCTCCGCTCTGGTGGAGAGCTCCGGACTCAAGGAGGCCTTCGCGCACGTGCTGAGCGTGAACGCAGTAAAAGTGTATAAGCCGAATCCCGCCGTCTATCAGCTTGCGGCCACACGGACGAAGCTTGACCGCGGGGCCATCGGATTTGTTTCCTCGAACTTTTGGGATATCTGCGGTGCGGGAGCGTTCGGCTTCAGGACGTTTTGGATCAATCGGACCGGGGCGACGCCGGATTCGCTGGGATACACACCGGACACTACTGTGAAGAGCTTGTCGGAACTGGTCCCCCTTGCCGGTGGATAATCCCTGCCCGCGTGGACAACCCGAGCGCCCCGCGTTTAAGATGAACGCGTCATGGGAACGCACACGCCGCAGCCTTCCGCGCGAATCCAATGAAGCTGGTGACATTCGAACCCGCTCCTGCCGTGAGCCGCATCGGCGCCGTCCGCAGCAACAGTGAAGTGGTGGATTTGACCGCGGCGTACGCGCTTTACGCCCGCGAGGTGGAACGGGAACAGGCGTGCGAGCGCGTGGCGGCCGCCAGAGTGCCTCCGAATATGCGCCAATTGTATGAGGGCGGGGACGCGAGTCTGAAAGCCGCAGAAGCCGCGTTCCGGCACGTGGAGGGACTCGCCCCGGGAGCCGCCGGCACCCAAGGCGAGATGGTGGTGTACTCGGCGGCGCAGGCGCCATTGAAAGCGCCCATTATTCCCAAGAAATTCTTTCACACGGCCGGCAACTTCCGCGAGCACCACGAGGAGGCGCAGAAAGCGGGGTTTTCGCACCCGGTGCTGCCCTGGATCATTTTTTTTCAGAACGTGGACGCAATCATCGGCCCGGATGCGCCCATCATTTACCCTGATCATTTAACACGCGAGCTGGATTATGAGCTCGAACTCGCCGTTGTCGTCAAGAAGTCGGGCAAGCATTTTTCAGCGGCAGAGGCGGTGGATTACATCGGTGGCTTCGTGATATTCAACGACGTTACCGCCCGCGACATCCAGCGGGAGGAAATGAAATCAGGCGTGTTCAGCCTGAGCAAAGGAATCGACACGTTCTGCCCCCTGGGACCCTGGATCGTGACGAGAGACGAGATGCCGAATCCGCAGAACGTTTCCATGCGGCTGCGCGTCAATGGAGAGTTGCGGCAGAGTTCAAACTCCAGCCGCATGGCGGTGACGATTCCAGAAATTCTGGCGCACTATTCCCCGATGGGATACAGCGCGGGCGACGTGGTTTCCACGGGAACGGTATCGGGAGTGGCGGCATTCAGCGCGGACCCGCAGTCCCTTTATCTGAAACCGGGCGACGTGGTGGAATGCGAGATTGAAGGAATCGGGGTGCTTCGAAATCCGGTGATTTCGTGGGAACAGGCCTACGGAAAGAAGGCCGGCGGCGCCCGCTGAACGCGAAAGGGCGTGGCGGAGGACGAAATGGCCACCAGCGGAAAAGTCTGGGTCAGCCCGCTCAACGAGCGGGCTGCCATTCGGCCGGGTGCGACAGCGCGTTCGCCAGTGCGTTTCTATGATACGACGCTGCGGGACGGCGAGCAGACCGTGGGGGTGGTGCTGACACCCCAGCAGAAACTGGAGTTGGCGCGAGCACTCGACGAACTAGGCGTGTCGCGCATTGAAGCAGGCTTCCCACGCGTTTCGCCCGACGATGCGGAGGCGTTCCGGCTTATTGCGCGCGAAGGGCTGAGGGCGGAGATTTGGGGCTTTTCGCGCGCGGTTCGGGGAGACATCGAAGAACTGGCCCGGCTGGGCGCTGCGGCGACAGTGATCGAGATTCCCTGCAGTCCGATCAAGTTACAGGCATACGGCATTACCGCCGCCGATTCCCTGCTTCGAGTGACAGAAGCGGTGCGGCTGGCACGGCAATCCGGCATCCGCGTCGCATTTTTTCCTGTGGACGCCACGCGCGCGGACTTGGAGCATCTTCGTTCCGCCTATCTGACGGCGCTGGAAGCGGGAGCGGAAGAGGTAGTTGTAGTGGACACGATCGGCGCGTGCACGCCCGAGGCGATCGAATATCTGGTTTCGCAAGTGCGGGAGTGGATTGGATCGGGAGTGCCGCTTCATTTCCACGGGCACGATGATTTCGGCCTGGCCACGGCGTGCGCGGTGGCCGCGGTGCGCGGCGGGGCGGATTGGCTGCAGGCCACAATCAATGGGATGGGGGAACGCGCGGGGAACGCCGACATCGCGGAGGTGGCCATGGCGCTGACCTGCCTCTATGGCGTGCCCGTGGCACTGAGGCTGGAGAAGATTCGAGAGGTTTCCGCGCGTGTGCGCGCCGCAAGCGGCTACGCGATGGAGCCGTGGAAGCCGGTGGTGGGCGACACGTTGTTCCTGCGCGAAAGCGGCGCGGTGGCCAGCCAGTTCCACCTTCCCGAGGCCATCGAGCCGTTTTCGGCCGAGCTTGTAAATGCTCGGCGGGCGATCGTATTGGGGAAGAAGAGCGGAGTGGACAGCGTGGCGATAAAGGCCCGCGAACTGGGGCTCGAAATCCCCGTGGAAAAACAGACGGAGGTGCTGTCCGCGGTGAAGAAACGCGGAATCGAAAAGCGCGGGCTGCTGACGGACACCGAGTTCCGCGAAATTGTGGCCCGCTGCTGTTCTTGAGCAGCTCCAGAATGGGAGCCAACTATGGACCGGGAACACTTCTACGCGATCATGAACGGGGAGGGCACGCTGGATTATGAGCTGTACCTGAATACGAAAGCCCTGCTCTCCTGCCAAAAGGATTTCCACGAATTCTGTAACCGCGACGAACTGCAGTTCCAGATCGTCCACCAGATCGAAGAGCTGTGGATGAAGCTGATCGGCTACACGCTGCTCGACGTGGACGATTATATGGCGCAGGAAAATACAAACCGCGTCGTGACGCTCATGCGGCGGGTGCACGTCGCACTGCGGTTGATGACCGAACAGCTCGCCCTGCTCGAGACCATGTCGCCAAAGGAGTACCAGGAGATCCGGCTGAAATTGGGGAATGGAAGCGGACAGGAATCGCCCGGATTTCGCGTGATTCTGAAAATGCCTCCCCATCTGTGGGAAACGTTCAGATCGAGCTACCTCGACAAACACGGGCTGACCGTGGAACAAATTTATAACTCCGGGTACACGCATGGCGGGGCCTACGTGGTCGCGGAGGCGCTTTGCGAATTCGACGAACTGTTCCAGCGTTTCCGTTACGTCCACTACCAGCTCGTTGAGCGCAGCATCGGAACGGGCGCGAAGTCATTGAAAGGACGCTCGGTGGAGATGCTTCGCGAAGGGCAGCGTGTGCGATTTTTCCCGGAGCTTTGGGAAATCCGCAGCCACATGACCGATACCTGGGGCGCAAGCTACGGAGTCGTGCGGGATTCCATCGGCGGCCACTGAGCGTCCGGCGCTTCCGGCGGCTGGGCAGTTGCCAGCAGTCGGTCACTTGCGGAAGCGCGGGAGAACGGCTTCGCCAAACAGGCGGGCCTGCTCGGCGCGGTCGTCGCCCCAGATTTCGAGCAGGATGTGCGTGCAGCCTGCTCCCCGGTATTTTTCGATCTGTGCGGCGCATTCTTCCGGGTTGCCAGCAATCGGACAGACCTTGCGGAGAACTTCGTCGGAAACAGCCTGGGCGGCGGCTTTTCGCCCGCCGCGTTCCATGGCATCGGCAACGGGCTGCAGTTCCTCGCGAGAGAGGCCCGCCTTTTCGAGCAGGGCATCTGCGGAGCCCCGAATATTCTGAACCTTGTTGGCCAGGTACATGGCGGCCATTTCGCGCGCACCTTCCCTGCCCTTTCGGCCGTCACGGGATATGCTACCGACGATAACACCGCCCAGATCGAGCGTCGCAGGATCCTTGCCTGCCTTTCGGGCTCCCTCCTCCAGGAACATGCGGGCATAGCGGCAATACTCCGGCGTGGTGATGCTGGCGGTGAGCAGGCCATCCGCGTGTGAACCGGCGAGCCGTTGGAGAACCGGCCCGGTGGCGCCAACGTAGACAGGAACCAGCCCGCGCGGGGAGTGGGCTTCCGCCTTCAGCGGCGGCAAATGTGCCGAGAATGCTTTCCCTTCGTAAGAAAATTCTTTGCCGCTCAGGGCGCCGCGCACGATTTCGATGGATTCGCGCATGACTACGGCCGGGGAGGCGGTCTTGTCGCCGCTCTCACCTTCCCCGGCTTCCTTCATGAAAATTTTGGAGGCCCCGAGTCCAAGCAGGAAACGTCCCGGCCCTGCGGTCTCCTGTAGGACTCGCGCTTCCATGGCGATCTGAATGGGATGTCGCGTGTAAGGCGAGATAATTCCCCAGCCGATGGGGATGCGCTGCGTCTCGCGTGCGACGACCGCGGTAATCGCAGTGGAAGACCGGGCCTCCATTCCATGCTTGCGCCACCACGGATAAGCCTCGGCGAGCCAGAAGCTGTCGAAACCGGCGCGTTCGCAGGCCTGCGCCATGCGAACCGTCTCATTGAGAGGCTCCATGCTGAGCTGAAGGACGCCAATTTGAAACGGGACGCTCATGGCCGGCTGAAGCTTCCTTTCCACGTATGCCACTGTGACGCGCGCTGCTGCCGGTTCACGAATTCGACCACGAGTGCTCCATTCCCCTGACGAGTTGCCAAACGGCTCGATTCAAGGGAGTGGGAACCCCGGCCTGTTCCCCCATCCGCACGATGGCGCCGTTCATGAAATCGACCTCAGTCAGCCGGCGCGCTTCCGCGTCCTGCAGCATGCTGGCCTTGTGCTTGCCAGGAGCGTCGGCAGCAAAACGGATCATCTGCTTCGGATCGTCGTGCAAGGTAATTCCAAGCGCTTTTGCGACCGCGATGCCCTCGTCCACAAGCGCGTCAAAGAGCGCGCCCGTGGGTTCAAATTTCGCAGCGGCGCCGTGGTCAAGGCCCGTAAGCGCTCCGACGGGGTTGGTGGAAGCATTGAAAATCAGCTTGCTCCACTGTGCGCCGCGCGCATCCGGCATGCCGATTGTCGCCAGGCCGGCATGGTTGAGCAGGTCGGCCAGGGCGGAGACCAGGATCATAGGCGTGCCGGAGGGCTCAAAGGGGCCGATCCAGGTCTTTCCCACGATGTCGTAGGCGATGTGGCCTGGAGCGACAAGGTGGCCGGCGGGAAACGTGGTTCCGCGGATGACGTGGCGGACGTGCTCAGCGATGATTTCCTCGTTGCCGACGCCATTCTGAACCGAGCAGACGGCACTGCGATCGTTGAAAGCGTGGGCAGCCGCGGCGATTGCGGCGCGCGTATGGACGCTTTTGGTCGCCACGATGCCGAACTCGCAGCGGGGAATCTCGTCGGCACGAGTGGTCGCGTGGACACTGACAGTGAAATCCGCCGCGCCGGAGATGCGCAGGCCGGATTCGTTGATGGCGCGGACGTGCCCGGCATTTACATCGTACGCCCACACCTCGACGTCGGCGAGGCGGGCCAGGTGCGCGGCAAAAATACTGCCCACGGCGCCACAACCGATGATGGAAATGCGCACGACCATGTGCCGGGCTCAGCTTTCGGGGCGCTCGTCGCCGCGGTAGAGTTTCCAGGGAATCGGCGTCAGACACTCGCCTTCCGACTTGCCGACACGATACATGTCCTGGGTGTAGAGGCAGACCTTGCCGTCCTGGTCCACCACCTGGGGGTGAAACGAGAACACCATGTTCTCGCGAAGAATCGAGCGATCCTTCGCGCCGATGGCCGGACGCTCGAGCATGGTCAGCCCGATGGAATGCCCCGACAAGTGGCCGAGGCCAAAACCGCGGCGAGCGAACACATCCGCCGCGGCACGATGCACGTCAGCGATGGGTTCGCCGTCCTTCATTCTTTGCCGGGCAGCCTCGAGCGCTTCGGGGTAGACCGCTGCCATCTCCGCCGTGCGGGCGCTTAGCGAGCCGCGAATCAAAGGACGGGAAAACTCCACCCAGTAGCCCTCCAGCCCGCCGATCTCCAGTGAATAGAGCAGCAGATCATCGGGAGCCACGCGACGATCGCCGGGAACTTTGAACGACGCTTCCGCCTCGCCGTGCTCGCCCGAGAGAATGATGTTCATCATGCGCGGTCCGGCGCCGCGCGCGAAAAATCGTTCGACGGCGGGCGCCATGATTTCCGCTTCGGTTTTTCCCGGCTCGTAGGCGCGCACCAGGGCCCAGAATCCTTCGAAAATGATTTCCAGACCGCGGCGAATGGCTTCGAGCTCCCAGGCGCTTTTTACGGCGCGCGCGCGGTCGAAGACAGCGTCGAACGGGACGAGCACGAAAGAGGCGCCTTCCAGCATGGAATAGTCGCGCACGGGCATCACGTAGCTCATGCCCTGCACGCCTACCCGTTTCCACGACTTCGCGTGCCCGTAGTCGCGCAGCCACTGCCCGGGCAAGTCGGCCCAGTAGTGTTTTTTGACCCACGGCTTTTTCTTATCGCCGATCCAGCGCGCTTCGTTGGGAAACACCAGGATGGGATCGCCCTCGAGCGGCAGGAGCACATAGACATAGCGATGGACGATCTCGAATCCGGAAAGATAGCGCACAGCGCCTTCGAAGCCGGCGTATTGGCTCCCGCAGACGAGGATGGCATCCAGCCGCTCCTCCGCCATTCGCGCGCGAAGCATTGCATACCGGCGTTCGATTTCGGCTGCAGGCACCTGTAATTCTGACCTGGATTCCGCGGCCATCATCCGGCAACTCCGCAGACGGCGGCGGCAGCGAGCGCGTAAATCTTTGTCATGTTGACGAGCGTTTCGATGGCGACTCTCTCGCCCTGTTCGTCCCGCGGGCCACTCGAAGGACCGTAATTGAGCGTCGCAATCCCGTAGCGGGAAAGCACGGAAGCGTCCGAGCTCCACAGCACCGTGCCGCGCTTGGGGGCCTGGCCCATCACCTGTCCGTGCGCCGCTTCCACAGCCTGCACCAATTCGTGATCAGCAGCTATTTCCGCGCCGGGACACGACACATAGGTATCGAACTCGATGCCGTACTCCGGGTAGCGTTTCTGCAGCGAGGTTACCAAATCGGCGACCGCGCGACGCGCATCGGCCATCGGCATGGTGGGTGGAACACGCACGTCCATGCAAATCTCGGTTTCGGCCGGAGTGCGGCTGGCGCGCCACGGTGCGCCGCCACGGACGCAGCCGACGTTCACTGTCCCCGATTGCCCGCCATAGGCGGCGCGCTTTCCCCATTCTGGAATCCACGCATAGATCGCTGACATAACATCGTGCATGCGTCGAATCGAAGTCTGCTCCTGCCGTCCGGCAGCGAAAGCGGTGTGCACATAAATTCCGCGAGTCACGATGCGGGCCCAAAGCGAGCCGTAATGGCCCAGCACCACGTGCATATCCGTCGGCTCGCCGAGAATGCAGGCGTCGGCAACGACACCGTGGGTCACCAGATAGTGGCTGCCTGCGCCGTAGCCGCGGTATTCCGCCCCGGAAAATTCCCTTCCGACCTGTGTTTTTTCGATCTCGCCGACGACGCCTGCCAGAATTACATCTCCGGCTGGGTGCACACCAGCGCGCATCAAGGCTTTCACGGCATGTGTGTAGCAGACAAGCGCGCCTTTCATGTTGTAGATCCCCAGGCCGAAAATCATGCCGTCTTTGACCACAGCGTGTGGCTTGTATCCGATGCCCGTCAGAAAAGGTTCGCGGCCGCTGTTCGAGGTGTCCATGTGACCGTTGAACATCAGGCGTTTACCGGCGCCCGAGCCGTTCCAAGTGGCAACCACATTCGGGCGGTCGTCTTCCACCTCCTGCCAATCCACGCGTAGGCCCATTGCCTCCCACGCGGCACGTAAGTAGCGCGCCATGTCCAGTTCCTCGCCGGTGGGAGTGCACAGGTTCACCACGTCGCAGGCCATCGCCACCAGCGACTGCTCATCCACGGCGCCTAGAATGGCGCGGGTACGATCCGCTGTTAATGCGGGCGCAGCCAATTTAGTCTCCAAGCCTCCATGCCGTCATCCGGGCGGGCGCGCCGAACTGGTTCAAACCGTGCGAAAGTCGTCTGGATAGCTGCACAGCTTCTCGCAACCCTCCGCTGTAATCAGGAAATTATCCTCCAACCGCAGTCCACCGCCACCCTCCCAATAGATCCCCGGTTCTATAGCCAGCACCATTCCGGCGCGCATCGCGCCCGGTGCGGCCTGGTGGCAATACGGAGGCTCGTGTGCGCGCGCGCCCACACCATGACCGACGGGATGCGACGGTTGACCTGGATATCCGGCTTCGGCAATTCCCTCCCGGATGATGCGGTCAATCTCGCCCAGGGGGGCGCCATCCCTACAGGCCGCAATTGCGCGCTGGAAAATCTCGAGCAATTGCTCCAGCAGCGTGTTGTAGCGCGGCGTCAGTTTCCCCGGAACAATATTCTTGGTCAGGTCGGTCCAGTAGCCGTCGGCAGAAACCCAGATTTCAACAAGCGTGGGCTCGTTTTCGACCACGGGGCGATGCGACGTGGGAGTGAAGGTGGCAATGCCCGGGCCGGACCACACCAATGTGAAGGCGCGCGCCATCTCCACCTTTCCCCGGTAGCCGACACCAACGGAGTGGATGTGGCCTTCAATCATAGCTGCGACTTCCGATTCCTTCATGCCCGGCCGGATATGCTCGCGTGCGTATTCCATGCCCAGCGCGGCAAGTTCGTTGGCCAGCCGCATCCGTTCGATTTCCTGCGGCGTTTTAATTGCGCGCAGCCCGGCCAGCAGAGGTGTCGCGTCCACCACTTCCCGCGCCGCTACGCGAAATGCCTCGAAATATCGCTGGGTATACACCGTAGGCTCGCCCACCATGCGGTCGCAGATCTGCGAGTTCTGCGAAAGCTCCACGCCTACCCGGCCGGTCCATCCGCGCTCGCGGAGAACTTCGAGACCCATCTCGAGCGCGCGCTCCGTCGGCGGACGCGGGTCGGAGGGGTGATAGAAACGGAATGCGCGAACGTCGCCTGTCCAGGCGGTGTGCCGCGCCTCCGCCAATTGCGGTTCAATCACCAGCAGCACCGGCTCGCCTTCTTGGGGAAAAACAACGAGATCGTATCCCTTCATCGGCCAGTAGTTGGTTAGGTAGAGCACATTGTCGGGCGCCCGAACCACCACCGCGTCCAGATGATTTTCATCCAGAGCGCGTCGCACGCGGTCGAGCTTCAGTGTGTCCACGGGATAGCCCATCAATCAGCTCCCTCCACGGCCCACGACGCTTCTTTGCCTTTAATTAGCCGATACACCGCAGTATGGAGCGGAGCCGGAATGCCCGCACGCTCCGCTTCACGCGCCACGGCTCCGGTCAGAAAGTCCACCTCAGTCGGCTGCCGGCGCCGCACATCGTTCAGCATCGATGGCGGATGGTTGGACTGCGCGCCGAGCTTGTTCATCTCCCAGGGATCCTCGTGCAGCGAAACGCCCAGAGCAGCAGCGACGCGTTTCCCTTCTTCCAGCAAGTCATATAGCAAATGGCCCAAACTGTCCGGCTCCCTGCGGTCGGCAAATTCGGGCGAGTGCGGCAGGCCGGTAAGCGCGCTGACTCCATTGACCGCGGAATTGAACAGCAGCTTCGACCACTGCGCGGGTCGCGCGTCTTCCAGCGCGATGGCATTCAGGCCGCCCGCGGCGATTAGCGCAGCCAGTTCCTGCACAAGAGTGAAGGGCGTGTTTGTCGGTTCGAAAGGGCCCATCCACGTGGGCGTGTCGAGTTCGTATTGCACGTGTGTGTCGCTGTGGCGCGTCCCGCTCATAAACGTCGTGCCGCGAATGATAAATCCGCGGGTCAGCCTGGCCAGAATTTCCTCGCTGCCCAGGCCGTTCTGCGCGGAGAGCACGGCGCCGCGGTCGAATTTCCCCGCGACCGGCGCGAACGCCTGCTCCGTTTGGAGGGCCTTTGTGGCCACAATGCCGAATTCGCAGTCAGGAAGTTGCGCCGGGTCGCTGGTCGCCTGCACCCGGACATGAAATTCATGTGTGCCCGAAACGCGCAGGCCGCTCTCGTTGAGCGCGCGCGCATGTTCCGGCCGGCGTGTGTTTACCCACACCTCCAGTCCGGCGTGCGCCAGGTGCGCGGCGTACAAGCTGCCGATGGCGCCGCAACCGATGATGGCAATGCGTTTTGGCACGCGCGTTCGAGGATCCGGCAGTATCCCGACCCGTCAGCCTCTGCGTTCCACGCGGACGCCGCGGCCCTCCCCGGATTCCGCGCGGCGGACGGCTTCGAAAAGACGGTCGCCCGTGTGAAAAGAATCGCGAATTAGGACGCCTGTCGAGAATAGCGCGTCCTGCAGCGCGGCGCATACCGTGTGGAGCGGGGCCGCGCCGCCCTCGCCCATGCCTTTGGCTCCGTTGTAGGAAAATGGCGAGGGAGATTCGATGTCGCCGCAAAGCAGTTCCGGCATGTTTACCGCGGTAATGGGCGTGTAGTCGCTGAACGTGGCCGTCAGCATGTTGCCCTCGGGCGAATATTCGCACGTCTCCATAATCGCGGCGCCAATGCCATGGGCCGTCGCGCCGTGCACCTGCCCGGCTACAATCCGCGGGTTGATTTGCGAGCCGCAATCATCCACTGCGGCATAAGCCAGAATTTTCGGCTGGAAGGTTTCGCGGTCCACTTCCATCACCGCGATGTGGAGCTGCGAGGCATACGTGAGCGTCAAATTTCCATATTTCTTCTCGACGTCCGGAACCGTAAACGGGGCCTTATAGAGATGCCGGCAATTTAGCGTTATGTCTTCCATGCTCTGGGGCAGCTCCGCATTGTTTACGTTCACAAGGTTTGCCAGCGCCCAGTAATTGATGGATTT
>JASHSV010000092.1 GCA_030038535.1 Candidatus Acidiferrales bacterium | reverse complement strand
AGATGGAAATGCGGTCGCTCCTGCGCAGTCGTTCGAGAGTCATCGCAGCATCGGACTCCACTCACACCCGCTGCCTCCGCGCCCTGGTGGGCTGACCTGGGCAGAGCAGGGGGAGATCGCCTCGAACCGCCGATACGGAACGGAGGCGGACAGCCGAAACATCCTACCAGCAAACGCGGCCGGGCGTTCCGGGGAGTTTGAGGAAATCACAGGGAAAAGCAAGACAGGGAGAAAAGGACGGGAAATTCGGCGAAACGCGCGCTGCTGGGAATGGGGTGTGATGTAGACTGCGGGCGGGAGAACAGGCACGGGGATGGAGCGGTTACAAACGATTGGAAAGTTGCCCCCGAGTTCGCACGGGAAGCCGGTGGACTCGTTTGCGCAGGCGACGGAACTGGAACGCGAACTGAAGCGCGTGGTGCGGGGCGAGGTGCGGTTCGATGCGGGAAGCCGGGCGATGTATGCGTCGGACGCGTCGAATTACCGGCAGGTTCCGGTCGGGCTAGTGGTGCCGCGGGACGCGGAGGACGTGGCGGCAGCGGTTGCTGCGTGCCAGAAGCTGGGGGCGCCGGTGCTGCCGCGGGGGGCAGGGACGAGTCTGGCGGGACAGTCGTGCAACGTAGCCGTAGTGCTGGATTTCACGAAATATATGAATCAAATCCTGGAAATCGATACGGGGCGGGGATTCGCGCGCGTGCAGCCGGGAATTGTGCTGGACACGTTGCGGGCGCGCGCCGAGCAGGCGCATATGACGTTTGCGCCGGATCCATCGACGCACAGCCGATGCACAATCGGGGGAATGATTGGGAATAATTCGTGCGGGACGCACTCGTTGCTGGGCGGAAAGACGGTGGACAACATCGTGGAGTTGAACATTCTGCTGTACGACGGGACGCGGATGACGGTTGGCGCGACGCCGGAGGAGGAACTGGAGGCGATTGTGAAGGAAGGCGGGCGGCGCGGAGAGATTTACGCGAAGCTGCGCGCAATACGGGACCAGAACGCGGGGCTTATCCGCGCGAAGTTTCCGCGCATTCCGCGGCGCGTCTCGGGCTACAACCTGGATGAACTGCTTCCGGAAAACGGATTCCAGATGGCGCGTGCGCTGGTGGGCACGGAGGGAACATGCGCGCTGGTGCTGGAGGCAAAGCTCAAACTGATTCACAGCCCACATCAGAGAACGCTGGTGGGGCTGGGGTATCCGGACGCGTACCAGGCGGCGGACCACGTGCCGGAAATATTGGAATTTCATCCGATCGGGCTGGAGGGGCTGGAAGGCGGGATTGTGGACGGGCTGGCGAAGAAGAAAGCTACGAATCTGGAGCTGCTGCCAGAGGGCAGGGGGCTGCTGCTGGTGGAATTCGGGACGGATGATGCGGCGGAGTCCGAGGCGATTGCGCGGCGGATGGTGGAGCGCGTAGGGGGATTGCCGGGAGCGCCGGTGGCGCGGATCTATAACAAGGCGGAAGCAAAGGCGGTGTGGCAACTGCGAGAGGCGGGGCCGCGGGCTTCGGCGTTCTATCCGGGCGCGCCGGCGCAGTGGGACGGGTGGGACGATTCGGCGGTGGCGCCGGAGAAATTGGGGCCGTATCTCCGCGATTTGCGCGCGCTGCTCGATTCGTTCGGATATGTGGGGGCGTTCTACGGGCATTTCGGACACGGGTGCGTGCACTTGCGGGTGAGCTTCGACCTGCGGAGCGAAAACGGAGTCCGCAGATTCCTGGAGTTCATGGACCGCGCGGCGGACCTGGTGATTTCCTACGGCGGGTCGCTCTCGGGCGAGCATGGAGACGGGCAATCGCGCGCCTCGCTGCTGCCGAAGATGTTCGGGCCGGAACTGATGCGGGCGTTCGCGGAGTTCAAAGCGGCATGGGACCCGGCGAACGGAATGAATCCGCACAAGGTGGTGGACCCGTATCCGATTGCCGAGAATTTGCGGCTGGGGGCGGACTACAAACCGATGCGCCCGGCGACGCACTTCCAATATCCGGAGGACGACGGGTCGTATGTAAAAGCGATGGAGCGGTGCATCGGGCTGGGGATGTGCAGGAAGAGCGATACAGGGGGGATGTGTCCCAGCTACATGGTGACGCTCGAGGAGGAGCATTCGACGCGCGGGCGCGCCCACATGCTCTACGAGTTGCTGCAGGGCGAGGTAGTGCGTGGCGGATGGAAGGATGAACAGGTAAAGCAGGCGCTCGATCTGTGCCTCGCGTGCAAGGCGTGTAAATCGGAATGTCCGGCAAACGTGGACCTGGCGACCTATAAGGCGGAATTTCTGGCACATTACTACGAGGGCAGGGGCCGGCCGCTCTTCGCAGAAGCGTTTGGAAAGGCGGACCGCTGGCTGCGAGTGGCGGGTGCCGCGCCATGGGCCGCGAATTTCCTGACCCATACGCCAGGATTCAAACACGTACTGCAGGGCGTGCTGGGATTGGCGCCGGAGCGGGAAATTCCGCGGCTGGCGCGGCAGAACTTCCGGAGCTGGGCGCGACGAAACGGCGGCGCCGGACGATTCGTCCTGGGAGCGCATGGGCGAGAGGTGCTGCTGTGGGTGGATACGTTCAACGACTATTTCCATCCGGAAACGCTGCGGGCAGGCATGGAAGCGCTGGCAGGGGCAGGATTCCGAGTGACGATCCCGGCCCAGCGAGTGTGCTGCGGCCGGCCGCTATATGACTTCGGGATGCTGGTAGAGGCCCGGGCGTATTTGGAGAACGTGCTTCGTGCGCTAGCGCCGCAGATTGACGCGGGAATGCCGATTGTAGTGCTGGAGCCGAGCTGCGCCTCGGTGTTCCGCGATGAGTTGAGAAACCTGATGCCGGAGGATGCTCGGGGCGCGCGGCTGGCGAGCCAAACGTTCCTGTTGAGCGAATTCCTGGAGAGGCATGCGCCGGACTATGAGCCACCGCGGCTGGAGCGGCGCGTGATTTTGCACGGGCATTGCCACCAGAAGGCGCTGATGAAGATGGGCCATGCGGAGGAGCTGCTGCGGAAGATGGGGGCGCAAGTGGAGTCGCTCGATGCCGGATGCTGCGGAATGGCGGGTCCGTTCGGGTATGAGAAGGGGAAGTACGCCGTGTCGCAGGCTGTGGGAGAGCGCGTGCTGTTGCCGGCGGTGAGGAGGGCAGCAGAGGATGCCGTGATTGTTTCGGACGGATTCAGCTGCCGGGAACAGATTGCTGCGGGCACGGGCCGAAGGGCAGTTCACATCGCGGAGGCGATTCGGTTGGCGGTGGGATCCTGAGGCTTGCCATAGAACCAGGGGCGTGCCGGAAAGGGCGGATTTGCGAGGGTTTGGCGGGTTTTCCGAGTAGTTCTGAGAGTAGGAAAATCAGGGCAAAATACCTTGACGGCATGGCGCGAATCGCCTACCGTGACATATAGTTCCGGGGAATCTGGGGCATTTCTGTTTGCATCCCTCCCCGGGGCGAAACCGCACTGATTCGGGGGAGTTCAGGGCCGCAGTTTTTCTTTCTTTTCCGGGGGAGGACGAGTTCCATGGAAAGACAGCAGAGCAGGGCGCGGTATTTGCGGGTGTGCGTGGCGGCGGGGCTGCTGGCGGGGCTGGTGACGTGGCTGCCCGTGGCGGCGCAGACGTTTCGCGGGTCGATCATCGG
This sequence comes from Candidatus Acidiferrales bacterium, assembly GCA_030038535.1. GTDB lineage: Bacteria > Acidobacteriota > Terriglobia > Acidiferrales > UBA7541 > JOPF136. The sequence goes on along the minus strand of JASHSV010000092.1, from coordinate 6,657 downwards.
GACGGTGTCCGACCCCTCGGGCGCTGTGGTGGCGGGGGCCACGGTATCGGCGAAGAACACGGGCACGGGACTCGGCCGCACAACGCAGACTTCTGCGGACGGCACTTATTCGATCCCGGAGCTGGCCGTCGGCAGTTATCAGGTGACGGCGTCGAAGAGCGGCTTCCAGACGGCGGTTGCAGAAGGGGTGTCGGTGGAAGTGGCGCGCGAGCGGCACGTGGACTTCACGCTGAAGCCGGGCAACATATCCCAGCAAGTGCAAGTAACGGAGGAAGCAGCCCAGCCGATCGAAACCACAAATAACACCCTCGGGATCCAGTTTGAGAGCAAGGACATCGTGGACCTGCCGATCAACGGAAGGGATATCGACAAGCTGTACATCATGAGCCCGGGAGTGACAGGCGACCCGAGCGGGGCGGGAGGATCGCCGGGTTCCTACGGGCAGTTCAGCGCCAACGGGAATCGCGACCGAGCGAACAACTTCCTGCTCGACGGGACAGATATGAATGACAGCTACCGGAACCTGCCGGCGATCAACCAGGGGGGCGTGTTTGCGGTCCCGGCACCTATCCTGCCGCTCGAGTCGATAGCGGAAGTGCGCCTGCTGACAAATTTCGACGCGGAGTACGGACGGAGCGCGGGCTCCGTCGTCAATATTGTGACCAAGAGTGGGACGAACGAATTCCACGGCAGCTTGTTCGAGTATTTCCGGAACAGCGTGCTGAACGCGCGGAATTTCTTCGCTACCGAAGGCCCGAAGGACGGGTTCCGAAACAACCAGTTTGGGGGCGCCTTGGGCGGACCTGTCATAAAGAAAAAGACATTCTTTTTTGCTTCCTACGAGGGACAGCGCGAGGGTCTGGGGCTGACCTCGCTCAACACGGTGCCTGCGCTCTCGGACTACGCTGCGGCGATCGCGGCGATTCCGGGCGGAAACGCGACAGCTTGCACGACCACAGTCTTTGCCTGTGTGATGGACAATTCCGCGGTGGTCAATTCGGTGATCCTGAAATACTACAATTTGTGTAATACGAAGGGCGGCTGCTCGGGAGGGAATTCACCATGGCCCTTGCCGAACTTGGCAACACCGATAGACGGATTCAACAACGTTTCGAGCGACGCGTCGTTCAACAATGTGGACAGCGGGACCATCAAAATCGACCATTCGTTCAATTCGGCGAACACATTGTCGGGGCGGTATTACTACGGAACCAGCCACCAGAGTTTTCCGCTGGGCATCAGCGGCGGCAACAATATTCCCAATACGAATACGGTTTCTCCGGTCAACGTTAACCTGGTCTCTATCAGCCTGGTAAGCGTGGTGTCACCGACTCAGGTGAATGAAGCGCGCTTCGGCTACAATCGCTTCCACGAGGGATTCTTTTCCCAGAGCGCGGGGACAGTGGGAAATCCGCAGACGTCGCTGGGGCTCAATACATGCTTGGGCTTGGTCACCGGCCAGACTATCGCGGACTGCGGGGCGGCTGCGCTGCCAACAGCAAATCCCGACGATTACGGTCTGCCGGAGTTTGTGTTCGACAGCGGCCTCTCGAGTTTGGGTGGCTCGGCCTTCTCGACGGACCGCGACCGCATTGACCGTAACTACCAGTTTGTGGACAACTTCTCGTGGAAATTCGCGAAGAACGACGTGAAGATGGGATGGGAATACCGTCACACCTCAGTGGATTCGCTCCAGGACCTGGTCTTCCGCGGCGAAATCGAATTCCCTGATCTCACGAATTTCCTCGAAGGCAACATAGACGGAGGCGTCATAAACTACGGCACGACGAAGAGATACTCGCATCAGGATTCCAACTCGCTGTTCATCCAGGATTCCTGGCAGATCCGGCCGAGACTGACGCTAAACGCAGGAATTCGCTGGGATTACTACGGTGTAATCCGTGAAGGATTGGATAACATCAGCGATTATAATCCGGTGACCGGGCTGGTGCCGATGAACGAGCCGTACAAACCCGACTGGAACAATTTTGCGCCGCGGATCAGTCTGGCGTGGGATCCGTTCGGGAACGGCAAGACGGTGGTGCGGGCGGGAGCGGCGAGCTTCTATGATTCGTTCTCTTTTGACTACTTTTTTGGGCAGCTCTATTTCAATACTGCCAATTTAGGTCCGGCTTACAACGCTGTGGGTGCGGACCCGGTATTCCAGAGTTCCCCGGTGGTTGCGACGCTGGCACCGGGAGTGCCGGTGTTCGACACTTCGGCAGCCGGCTTGGGGGCAGACACCACAGGCGCTTCCACCGTGGGTCACCTTGTAACTCCATACGTCAACACGTTTACGCTGAACGTTCAGCAACAATTAACGGCGAACACGGTGCTGCAAGTGGGATATGTAGGCACGCAGGGGCGAAAGCTGCAGCGTATTGTGGACTTGGACCAGCCGAGCCAGGCGGCGATCACCGCGTACGATGTCACCGCAATCGCTGAATCTCCCACCACGGCCGCTTGCCCCGGGGCCGGCATGTCAGACGGCGCGGGCGTTCCCCTCTCGTGCTCCATCTTCCCTCTTACGGTACCGCGCAACTACAACAACGAGGGCCCCGGGTTCCTGACGCTGCCCGGGCAGGATAACGAAGCTGCGGTGATGAGCAGCCTGGCCCCGCAGCCGCCAAGCGTTTTGCAGCAGCTACAAACGAGCGCGAGGTCGAACTACAATTCCCTGCAGATTTCAATCACGCAGCGGAATTGGCACGGGGTCACGCAGCAGATCAACTACACCTGGTCGCATACGCTTGACGACGCCAGTGACGGACAGGACTACGTGCCGCATACCGGTCAGCCCAACGACAGCACCAATCCACACGGGTCGAACTACGGGAATTCAAACTTCGACGAGCGCAATCACTTTATCTGGACTTTGGAGTATGCCTTCCCCAAGGCGCATGCGCTGGGACGGTTTGGAGAGGGGTGGATTGTGTCAAGCGTGGTGACGATTCAGAGCGGACATCCGTTTGATATGATAAACACGGACGACGATTACGACGGGTCTGGCGAGTTCTACGGCCGCCCTGATCTGGTTTCGAAACCGATCTACAACTTTAGCAATCCGGCTCAGTTCTTGAACGTGAGCTCTTTCGCCGTGCAGTGCACATTGAGCGGGCAGGGCGCCGCCGCCCCGGACGGTAACGGAACAGAGGCGCAGGATTGTCTCTCCGGAACGCGGCACTTCGGAACAGAAGGCCGCAATGTACTGGTCGGGCCGCCATTCCGGCAGTGGGATTTTTCTCTGGTGAAAAACACGAAGATTACGGAGCGAACGAGCCTGCAGCTCCGCGCCGACGCCTTCAATCTGTTGAATCACCCGAATTTCTCGAATCCATTGCTACCCGACTTCGAGTCCACCTTGTCCGGATTCCCAATCAATCCCACGACGGGCCGGTTCTCGGGCTACTACCCGATTACCGCGACCGTGGATACCGGAATCGGGAACCCGATACTGGCGGGCGGCGGGCCGCGCAGCTTCCAGCTTGCGGCCAAATTTATCTTCTGAGACCTGTACGCGAACCGCAAGAACAGTTTCGCTCATCGGCCCAGAGGCCGGAGAGTGGACCAGTGTTTTTGCCGGCCTGTCGAGCGGTACTGCGGGAAGCAGAGTGCTTTCCGATGAGCAAAACTCTGCACATCCCGGATGCGAGCGTGGCACGATTCCAGCGCGCTCCGTCTCCAACCGTAGATACATGAGTGGTTTGTGAGCAGGAGGCCGGTACGAAGGTTTGGCGTGTGGATTGCGAAATGCGAAGTCTGGGCCGCCATCGCGGACCCCGCAAGTCTCGATGAGGGGGCCTGTCCACTCTGCCGCTCGGCAGCGGCGGTGGGCAGCGCCCTCCTCGCCAAATTACTATACTCAGCCCCGCCGACAAAAATCAGCTTTCCCTGAGTAACCGCCGCCCGCGACCCGGAATAGCTATCTATCGCGGGACGAGATCGACAAGAACCGGTACACCCACCCGAGCTGTTTGCTGGGTTCGTAACACACCCGGCCTGGAATTTGGAACTTTTTGTTCCGTTGCACCGAATCTTCTACAGACGCACGCAGCGCGCGGATGCGCGCGCTAGCGGTTGCGGCGAAAGGACAGGAACGTTGATGCGATCGAGACTCTCATTAGCACTTTTGGCTGGCGCGCTGGCTATTCCATCGCTGTACGCCCAGGGACCTGGGCCCGACGGAGGGCAGGGCGGTCCGGGCGATCCCGGGGCACAGCGGCATGAAGGACGCGGCGGGCCTAACGGCGGGTGGCGTGGCCAGGGCGGCTGGCGGCACGGCGGCGGACGGGAAATGCGCGGACGCCATCGCGGGCATCGCGGCGGCCGCGGCGAATTTGGCCTGGCGCGAATCGCTGCCAGTCCGGAGATGCGCGAGAAGTTGGGGCTTACGGCCGAGCAGGTGACGAAGATTAACCAGCAGACCTCCGAATTCCGGAAGACGAGCATCCGGACGCGCGCGGACCTGGAAGTGAAGCGCGTGGAACTGGCGGATCTCATGAAGGCGGAAAACCCGGATCGCACGGCGATCGACCGGAAGCTCGATGAGATTGGCGCGGCGCGCGTGGCGCAGACCAAGGCGCAACTGCACTACCGGTTGGCGATGCGCGAGGTGCTGACTCCCGAGCAGAAGACCAAGCTGCGGCAGATGCGCGAAGAACGCCACAAGCGCGGGTTCCAGGGCCGGCCGGCCGGAGCGCCACGCGGGCCGAGAGGGGAACGACCGCCGGCGCCCAATCAGGAGTGAAGTAGGGCCGGTAGAGCCGAGAAGCGGTACGCGGCCGCTGCTGGCGAGTCTGGATCCTTCAGAGAGCAGGCCGAGTTGCCTGTTCTGCGCAACGGTCAAATTGGTGGCAATATCGTAAGGCTGTGACTTCATACCCCAAGTTGCATGATTACGCTCGGAAATGGGGAAGCGCACTGGTGTGCGCGTTGGGGCTCGTGGCGGGCGGCGCGGCATGGAGCGGGCAGGAAACACCAAAGATAAAGGTAGAAGCGAAGCTGGTAACCGTGTACGCCACGGTGCGCGATAAACACGGGAAATTGATCTCCGACCTGCCCCAGGGGAATTTTTCGCTCGACGAAGACGGGCGCCCGCAAACCATCCGATATTTCGAACGCGACAGCAATGTGCCGCTCTCGCTGGGCCTGCTGGTGGATACGAGTCTGAGCCAGCGGAACGTGCTGGGGGAGGAGCGCACGGCGAGCCAGTCGTTTCTGGACCACCTGCTGCGCGAGGACAAAGACAAGGCCTGCATTCTCCACTTTGACTATGAGGTGGAGATGCTGCAGGACCTGACGTCGTCGCGGTCGAAGCTGGAGACGGGGCTGGACCTGCTCGAGATTGCGCGGCCGGAGCTTTCCCGGCGAAGCAGCAGCGGTGGGAGCGGGGGAGACAGCAACGATGGCAGCGGCAGCGGGGGACAGCAGAGCGGCCGAGGGCATTCTCGCTTTGGCGGAGGCACGCTGCTCTATGACGCCGTATATCTGGCGTCGAATGAAGTGATGCAAAAACAGCAGGGGCGCAAGGCGGTGATTGTGCTGACCGATGGAGTGGACCGAGGAAGCAGGGAGACACTTGAGATGGCTGTGGAGTCGGCGCAACGCGCGGACACGGTAGTCTACGGAATCCTTTTCGAGGGCGAAGAAGGGCAGAACTACGGAAGGGGAGGGTATGGAGGTTATGGCGGACGGCATGGCGGCCGCTATCCCCAGCAGGATCGTCCGGACGGAAAGAAAGTGCTGGAGAGGGTCGCGGGCGAAACGGGCGGGCGAATGTTTCAGGTTACAAAGAAGCAGACCGTCGAGCAGATTTACGCGCAGATTTCCGAAGAGCTGCACAATCAATACAGTCTGGGATACACGCCGGACCGGGAGAATCCGGGGTTAGGATTCCACGCGATTCACCTGGTGGCGAAAGACAAGGATCTAGTTGTGCAGGCGCGCTCGGGTTATTACTACCAGCCCTGAGAAGATCGAAGAACCAAACCCGAACTCTCGAGACGAAAAACGTTCGACTTTACTGGAAACTCCTCGGATGAGGGCGGAGTGGCGCGCGCCGGAAATGCAGCGAGAGCAGCAGGCGCCGCATCCGGTGTAATATGGGGCCGCGGGCGCACGAGCGGCTGTGCGAGCGGCGCAGCACGGGCCGGACTGGCGAGGTGAATCCATGCGACCGAAGAAAACATGGGGCTTGGCGCTTTTGATGGGCGCGGCACTGGTCCTGGCTCTGACCTGCTCGGCGGATACGCTGAAGCTGAAGGACGGGCGCGTAATTCACGGGCAGTACATCGGGGGCACAGCCGACGCGATTCAGATGAATGTGGACGGGACGGTACAGACGTACGACGTGCGCGACGTGGTGAGCCTGTCGCGGGATTCCGGTCCGTCAACGCCACCGGCCGCCGCGGGCGCTCCTGCCGGGGCGCCGGCCCCGCCACCGCCGCCCCCTCCGGCTGCTGATGCGAACTTGCCGGACGCACCCGCGCCGGTTGCTCCTGCTTCCAGAGCGCTGCCTCCGCCTCCCGCCGCGGATTCCTCGAAGGTGACGGTACCGGTGGGCACGCACATTCTGGTGCGAATGATTGACAACGTGGACTCGGAGAAAAACCACGTGGGCGACCACTTCCGGGCGTCGCTGGAAGCCAACCTCGAACA
>JASHSV010000091.1 GCA_030038535.1 Candidatus Acidiferrales bacterium | reverse complement strand
ACTCAAACCTCGGGCGACAGTAGAGAGACGGGCGGAGCGGGGAAACGGCCTAGTAATTCCCGTCCCTCACTCCCCGGTTCAGTTCCGCGCTGGGCGTTCCTGGAATCAGTGGCACGCGCACTGGCTGGGAATGCATGGCGTCGGCAACGTCGATGCGGTTCACGTCGAGTGTGCGTCCGAGGGCGCGGTCGAAGTTCACCTTCGCTTCTGCCAGATTTGCAAGGGCGCGCACCTCCGTGCTGCGCGCCGTGGCCAGGTCGCGTTCGGCCTGAATCACCAGGAAGGTTGTCGATGCGCCCAGCAGGAACTTCTTTTGCTCCGCGTCTAAGGTTTCTTCGGCAAGGATCCGCGCGCGGATGTCAGCAATGACTGCGGCTTTATCCTGGGCCAGCATGATTTGCGCGTTGCGGACATCCACAGCCACCGTGTTGTGCAGGCGCTGCAAGTTTGCGGCGCTTTGTTTTTCCTGGAGCTGAGCCTGTATGTTTTGAGCCTGCGCCACGCGGTTGCGGATGGGCAGGTTCAAATTCAGGCTCACGCCGTATGTGGGGAAGTTGCTTTGGAACACCTGTGCCAGTGCCTGGTGCAGGCCGCCCGTCTGCGGAGTGCCCGCGGTAGTGGCCTGAACGGTGGTGGAGATGGGCATGCCGTTGGTTCCGATTACCGGCGTACCGTCACTGTTGACTACGGGGCAGGCGATAGGGACGTCGGCTGCGCTAAGACACGAGAGGGGCGTGACGAAGACTCCGGCCTCCGCGACCGTCGGCGTGCTGTTGCCGCCCAATCCCTGGGTAAGATATTCCGCGCTGAGCGTCAAGGACGGTAGCAGTTGGTTGCGCGTTCCTTTTACTACAACTTTGCGCGCGTCCAAATCCAACGCAGCCTGTTTTACGTCCGGGCGCCTCGTGTTTGCTTCCCCTACGGCGTCTGTAAGCGAGATTTCCGGAACCGCCATGTTCTCATCGGGCTTGTCCGTCGGTGCGATGCTGATTTCCGCTATGCGCTTATCCATCACGTTGCGGAAGATGAGCTGTTTCAGAAGGGTTTCCTGCTGGAGGGCCAGCGTTTGCGAGGTGATCAGGGCGCCCTTCGCCGAGGCCACTTCCGACTCGGCTCGCGTGATTTCGATCGGGGCGAGAGTTCCGATTTCCACCTGCCGCTTGTTGTCGTTGTAGAGCTTTTCGTCGAGGGCCAGCGTCTTCTCCTTCACCCCTACGTCCTGTTGGGCGAATACCAGCTCGTAGTACTGCGTCATCACGTTGACCACGGTCGTGATCACCTGCTGCTCGAATTGCAGGTCCGATTCCTTCTTGTTGATCCGCGCCACGCGAAGGTTTTGCAGGTTGAAGGAATAGCCAAAGCCCTGTAGCAGATTCTGCGAGAAGCCCACGGTCAATTGGGAGTTCACCGATGGGTTGAAAAAGTTAGCCGTTGGGCTCTGCGATGTGCGCGTGTTGTCCAGCGATACGGAAAACGACGAGCCCGTCGGGAATGCCTGGCCGTACGACACATTCCCCACGGTCTCCTCGGTATTCAGCGCCAGCAGGCCGGATGTTCCCGCGCCCGAGGTAAACGGGTTGTTGATCGGAGTCGAGCTGCGCACCCATTCGACGGAGGAGGATATGCTGGGATCGAATGAAACGAGCTGCCCCGTAGTGGTCACGAATCCCGGTCCCGCCTTCGCGGCCAGCACCTGGGTGTCCGCCTCATAGGTGATGTACCGCTGCACGGTAATGTCCAGATTGTTCTGAAGCGCGAGCTGTACGGCGTCCTGAAGACTCACCACCAGCTTCCCGTCGTGGATCAACTGGTCGAGCGAGGCTGCGTTCTCAACCGCGGGCTGCGGCAGCCGGATTTGTGCGTAGGGTTTGAATATCTCGGGAAACACGCGCGGTCCGTTTGTGTAGTCCTCGTCGTACAGGTGCATGCGGAATTGCCCGGCAGACTCGGCCGGGGCCGGCGTCTGTGCCGGAGCCGCCGGGGGCGTCTGCTGTGCATCCTGGCCCGGGCCAGGGCTTTGTGCGGATGCCGCGAGTGGAGTGAACACCAGGGCCATGGAAACAATCGTTGCCAACCAGCGATTCGACATCATTTCTCTTCTCCCCAGCTTCCGGGTGATCCGCCCGTACTGCGAGCGCCTCCCCCCACTGATTTCTGGAATTCCCTGCTTTCTAAAACGCACGCCACCATCCCGATGTTTCAACTATTTGCGGCGCGGGCGGCGGTTTGCTACTGGCAAAACGGTGCTACGCAGTCTAGCAGCCGCTGGTCGGCATTGCCAGCCATGCGGGCGATTCGTGCGATACTGCGGCCTTCCCATGCGCAATATCCGCCTGACCATCGCATACGACGGCACCGATTTTCACGGCTGGCAAATTCAGCCCAATCGCCCGACGATCCAGGGCGCGCTCGTCGAAGTCGCTTCCCGACTTACGGGAGAAAAGGTTTTCCTGTTCGGTGCCGGACGCACCGACGCCGGAGTCCACGCCCTGGGACAAACCGCCAGCTTCAAAACACGCTCCGGGATGTCGCCCGACGAATTCCGGCGCGCGCTCAACGCGCTGCTCCCGCCGGCTATCCGCGTCCTGCAGTGCGAAGAGGAGAGCCCGGATTTCCATCCTCGGTGGCAGGCGCTGGAAAAGACCTACCAATACCGCATTTATCGGGGCGCTATTGTCCCTCCCTTCGACCAGCGATACGTGCTCCACTATCCGTTTCCCTTGAATGAGGAGGCCATGGCCGAGGCGGCGCCCCTTTTCGAGGGCGAGCACGACTTCACGGCGTTTGCGGGTGCCGACGGCGACGAGGAAGAAGGCCGAGAGCGCGTCCCGGTGCGCGAAATCCTGAGCGCGCGAATCACCCGTGTTGCGCGGGGGAATATTTGGTCTGAAGCGTTCGCTCGGCTCGCGCCCGGTCCTGCAACCGCCGGGGAAGAGCTGGTTTTCACGGTCCGCGGCCGTTCGTTTCTCCGGTTCATGGTCCGCAAAATGGTTGGCACGCTGCTGGAAATCGGCCGCGGCCGCCTGACGGCAAACGACATCCTCTTGCAATTCGAAAAACGCGACCGATCCGCTGTCGGCCCCACCGTGGCCCCGCAGGGACTGTTCCTCGTAGCGGTAGAATATCCCGACCGCTGGTCGGTGAAATCGGGGGAGTAGTCGCAGCCCAGGCACAATCCGTCCCCAAATCTCGCCCCTGCGGTTACAATCAGTAGGCGCGCGAAACGTCGCGCACACGAGGCTCAAATGACGGAATCTTCCGCACCTCCGGCGGCAGCTAGCGAGGTGGCCGCACCGGCTCACAAATACAAGGTCCGCAAACCGCAGCAGCGGGCATGCGACGAAAAGGACGAAAAGGGCCAGGTCTGCTGCGGCCACCTGAAGCGCTGGTACGAGTACACGCCGGAGGTGGAAGCCGTGGTGGGCAGGAACGCCGAAATCTACCGCTGCGAAAACTGCAAGACCCTCTACCGTCCCAATCCAAAGGAGATGCCGCGCAGCTACACGCAACGTTTTTGATCCGCCGAGGCGCGACCCGCGATTGAACTCCAACGAATACATTTACGACTGGAACACCGCAGGCGGGCCGGAAATCCCGGCAGACTGCAAGGTCACTCTCGCTGACGAGACGCTTCGCGACGGGCTGCAAAACCCCTCAGTTAAAGATCCGACCGTCGAAGACAAGCTGAAAATCCTGCACCTGATGGAGGCGCTGGGCATCGAGTCTGTGGATATCGGCCTGCCTGGCGCCGGGCCACGTGCGTTCGCGGACGCGCTGAGCCTGGCGAAGGAACTCGTATCGGCCGGGATGAAAATCCGGCCCTACGCGGCTGCGCGCACACATGAGAGCGACATCCGGCCGATTGCGGAAATCTCCCAACAGGCGGGCATCGCGGTCGAAGCCGCCATGTTTATCGGCTCGAGTCCGATTCGCCGTCTGGCGGAAGACTGGACGGTTGCCCATCTGGTGAGCCTGACGGAAAAGGCCGTGGATTTTGCGGTGCGCGAAAATCTGCCGGCCATGTTCGTCACGGAAGATACGATCCGCACCGATCCGGAGACGGTCAAACGGCTCTATGGCGCCGCAATCGACCACGGCGCGAGTGCGATTGTGCTGTGCGACACGGTGGGCCATGCCACGCCGCGCGGGGCGTACAACCTGGTGCAGTTTGTTGTGCGCGAGGTCGTCGAGCCGTCAGGGCGCGACATCCGCGTGGACTGGCACGGCCACTGCGACCGCGGCCTGGCCGTGGCGAATTCGATTGCCGCCGTCATGGGCGGCGCCGATCAGATTCACGGCGCGGCCAACTCACTGGGCGAGCGCGTGGGCAATACTCCCATCGAGCTGATGCTTGTGAACCTCCTGTTGATGGGCGTGATTTACCGCGACCTCTCCAGGCTGAAGGAATATTGCGAGACGGTGGCCCGCGTGACCGGTACCGCAATTCCTCCAAACTATCCCGTTATCGGGCGCGACGCCTTCCGCACGGCGACGGGCGTGCACGCCGCCGCCATCATCAAAGCTTACAAAAAGCACGACCTCATGCTCGCCAACTCCGTCTACAGCGGGGTGCCCTCGCACCTGTTCGGAATGGAGCAGGTCATTGACATCGGCCCGATGAGCGGCCGCTCCAATGTCACCTACTGGCTCGAGAAGCGCGGCCTACCGGCCGCCGATGCCACCGTGGACCGCATCCTCGCCGCGGCGAAACAATCCGCTCGTGTCCTGACCGAAGACGAGGTGCTCGCGCTCGCCCGGCCGTAGTGCGCAAGGCTGGGGGTCGCCGGAACGCCGCGAGATTCTTCCTTTCGGCGCCCTACCTTTCGGGCTTTGTTCCTCTGGTGCATCTTCTCTTCGCCTCCTGTATCCTCGGTGTGATGGCTCTCTCGCTCCGCGTCCCGCGCCCCGTCGCCGCCGATACCCCGATCACACCGGTCCCGTCCCTGGTGCAAAACAAACGCGTCGCGCAGGTGCTGGCCGCGATCGACCAGTTCGGCTCCTGGACCACTGAACAGCAAATTCTGCTGTGCGAAATTCCGGCACCCACGTTCCAGGAATCCGCGCGAGGCGAGGCCATCCGCAAACTCTTCGCCTCCGCCGGCCTGCGCACGCGCACCGACTCTGCCGGTAACGTGATCGGCGAGCGGCCTGGCCTTTCGCGAAAGGACGCGATCCTTATCTCCGCTCATCTGGACACGGTGTTTCCGCCCGGCACGCCAATCAAGGTGCATCGCGACGGACGCCGGCTGACCGGACCCGGCATATCCGACAATGGCGCCGGGCTTGCCGCTCTCGTGTGTCTGGCCCGTGCTTTGCACATCACAAAAATTCGCACGCAATTCAGCCTCCTGTTTGCCGCGAATAGCTGCGAAGAAGGGGAGGGAAATCTGCGCGGCATGCGCAAGCTGATCGAAACCTTCCGTGGCAGCCTTCGCTCGGTAGTCGCCGTGGATGGCGCCGCGACCGACCACATCACCACCATGGCGCTGGCCTCTCGCCGGCTCGAGGTCGCGCTGACGGGAGCCGGGGGCCATAGTTGGGCAGATTTCGGAATGCCGAATCCTGTGCACGCCCTCACTCGCGGGATATCGAAATTTCTGGTTACCCGCGTGCCGGATAGTCCGCGCACCACGTTCAACGTCGGCGTGATCCAGGCCGGCACCTCGGTCAATACCATCTGCGGGCGCGCGGTAGCCAAGGTGGATCTGCGTTCCGAATCAGAAGCCGAGCTCGACCGGCTGGAAGCGGCCCTCCGAAAGTCCATCGAAGCCGGCGTCGGTGAAGAGATGGCTGCGGCTGCCGAGGCCGGCCATACTTCCGACCCGCAAATTGAAATCGCCTTCCGTTCGCTCGGCGAACGGCCCGGCGGCGAACTTCCGGCCGGCGCCCCTCTCTTGGAAGCGATCCGGCAGGCCGACCGCCATCTCAATAATCAGTCGCGCCTCGAGCGCTCCTCTACGGATGCGAACATTCCTCTCTCGCTTGGGATTCCGGCCATCGCTGTGGGCGGAGGCGGCCGTTCCGGCGGAGCCCACTCCCTCTGCGAATGGTACGACCCCACGGGCAGGGAACTGGGCGTAAAACGAATTCTGCTCACCATCCTTTCCCTGGCCGGCGTCGAGCCCTGACTCTGGATGAGTTCTTTCATCGCGCCCGATGACGGACCGCCTCAAAGCTGAACTCTCCCTGGCCTTCGCCACTCTGGTTTGGGGCAGCACGTTCGTTGCTTCGAAAGCAGGCCTGAGCTACATCTCACCGATCGCATACGTGGCCGCGCGCTCGGTGCTCGGCAGTATCGCCCTTCTCTTCTATTTCCGTTCCGTGCTGCCGCGAATTGGCTGGGACGAATTGAAAGCGGGAGTCCTGATCGGTTCTTTTCTGTTTGCAGGATACGCCTGCCTCACAGCCGGGATGACGCACACTACAGCCTCGAAAGCGGCGTTCATCAATACGTTTGAATCCGTTCTTCCCGCCGTCCTGCTCGCTATTTTTTGGAGAAAGCCGGGCCCGCCGCTGCTCTGGGCGGGATCGGTTGCCGCGGTTATCGGCTTGTACTTTCTGAGCGTGCCACCCGGCGGAATTACCGAACTGAACCGCGGCGACCTTCTCGTGCTCTGCGGCGCGCTGATGTTCTCTTTCCACACCATCAGCGTCGGATTTCTAAGCCCGCGGCACGAGGTTGGCGCGCTCGCTGTGATCCAGGTGGGCACCACCGCGGTGCTTTCTCTTTGCTCTCTCCCGGTCTTCGCGGCGAGCGGTATCGAACGCGCTTGGCTCGTTTTCGATCCCGTTCTCGCGCTCGCGCTGCTGCTCAGCGGGGTCTTTTCGCTTGCCATCGGACTCACGATTCAGACCTGGGCGCAACGGCACACGCCCGCGTCTCATGCCGCGCTCTTCTTCAGCTTGATTCCGGTATTTGCCGGCCTAGCGTCCTTCATTTTTCTGGGCGAACGACTGGGTAGAAGGGAGCTGGCTGGCGGCGCCTGCATCTTCGCGGGCGTGCTGATGGCCAGCATGTCGCACTCGAGTTCAGTCGAACCGCATGCGCCCACTGCCGACGCCGCGGAGTACGGCCTGGGAGGCGGGCTGTAGTCCGCTCAGCAGCCATGTGGGGAATGCCCCGCGAGCTTCTACGGTGAAGGCCGTTTTCTCCCGGCGAACGGTCAGTTTTTTCCGGCGGTTTGTCCGGCAGGAGCGCTATATAGGGTCGCATCCGGCGCCAATGGCGCGGTCGGATTCATCCGTGCCTCATAGGCTGCGATTTCCCTCTCGTGCAGCAACGAGACGCCAATATCGTCCAGACCTTTCAATAGCACTTCCCGGCGGTGGGGATCGAGCGTGAAGTGGATTTCCAATCCCGCCGCGTCCCGGATGGTGTTTTCCTCCAAATCCACGCTCAACTGATAGCCTGGCTGTTTTTCTGTCCGGCAAAAGAGGTCGTCCACCTGTTGTTCGGAGAGAGTCACCGGAAGAATGCCGTTCTTGAAACAATTATTGTAGAAAATGTCGGCAAAGCTCGGCGCAATGATGACGCGAATCCCGTAATCGAGCACGGCCCACGGGGCGTGCTCCCGGCTCGAACCGCAGCCAAAATTCGCGCGGGCCAGCAGCACGCTGGCGCCCCGGTACCGCGGCAGGTTCAGCACAAACTCGGGATTTGGCTTCTCGCTTTCCAGGTATCGCCAGTCGTAAAAGAGCACGCGTCCATAACCCTCGCGCGTCACCCAGGTCAGGAACTGTTTTGGCACCATCTGGTCCGTGTCCACATTCACCCGGTCCAAGGGCACGACCAAGCCTGTATGCTTTCGGAATGGCTGCATTTTCTCTTCTCTACGAGTGTCTAACTGCCCGCGAAGGTTTGCCTGTTCCCTGGTTACAGAATCTTCCGCACATCCACAAAGTGGCCCGCGAGCGCAGCGGCCGCCGCCATAACCGGACTCACCAGGTGCGTTCTTCCGCCTTTGCCCTGGCGCCCCTCGAAGTTCCGATTCGAGGTGCTGGCGCACCGCTCGCCGCCCGGAAGCCGGTCTTCATTCATACCGATGCACATGCTGCACCCAGCATCGCGCCATTCGAATCCCGCGGCGCGGAAGATTTTGTCCAGCCCCTCCGCCTCGCCTTGCGCCCGCACGCGCCGCGAGCCAGGCACCACCAGCGCCTCCTTCAGAGTCCCGGCCACGTGTTTTCCCGCTACCATCCTTGCTGCCATTCGTAAATCCTCGATGCGCGAATTCGTGCACGATCCAATAAAGACGCGGTCCAGAGGAATCTCTTCCATCGGCGTCCCTGGTTTGAGTCCCATGTAGCGCAGCGCCATCTCAGCGGCCTTTTGCTCGTTCGGATCTCGAAACGAGGCCGGGTCCGGTACCTGCCCCGTTACACTCGTCACCATGCCCGGATTTGTTCCCCAAGTCACCTGCGGAGCGATTTCGGCCGCATTGAAATCCAACACGCGGTCGAACGTAGCGCCACCATCGCTCGCCAGACCCAGCCAGATTTCGGCCGCGGACTGAAAATCCTTTCCTCTTGGCGCAAACGGGCGGCCCTCCAGGTAGGCCACGGTCGTCTGATCCGGCGCCACCATTCCCGCGCGCGCGCCTCCTTCGATGGTCATGTTGCAAAGCGTCATGCGGCCTTCCATTGAAAGCGCCCGGATGGCCTCCCCGGCGTACTCGAACACATGCCCGGTGCCGCCGGCCACGCCGATCGTGCCGATAATGTGCAGGATGATGTCCTTCGCCAGCACCCCCGGCTGCGTCTTTCCATTCACGCGCAGCAGCATTGTCTTGGACCGGAACTGCTGGAGGCATTGCGTGGCCAGAACATGCTCGACTTCGCTCGTGCCGATTCCAAATGCCAGCGCACCGAAAGCCCCGTGCGTGGAAGTATGGCTGTCGCCGCACACAATCGTTTGCCCCGGCTGTGTGATTCCCAGCTCCGGGCCGATAACGTGCACGATGCCCTGATTGCGGTCGTTCATGTCAAATAGCCGCACGCCGGTATCTTTACAATTTTTCGCCAGAGCATCGAACTGTGCCGCCGCGTTTGCATCGAGTATCGGCAGCGTGCGGTCCTTCGTGGGCACGGAGTGGTCCATCACGGCGAAGGTCAGATCCGGACGGCGCACTCTCCTGCCGGCCACCTTCAGTCCGGAAAAGGCCTGCGGCGAAGTCCCCTCGTGCACCAGATGCCTGTCAATGTAGAGGAGTGAGGGCTGCCCGGGAGCTTCAAATACGAGGTGTGTGTCCCAGATTTTCTGGTACAGCGTGCGCGGTTCCATAATCCGCGCTGGATTGTAGCAGGAGGGCAGGCGGGAGGCTAGCTCGGTAGCGTGAGCAATCCGACGTCGCGGCAAAGAGCCGGAACGAGAGAAGCTTCTCGAACATCTAACTAGCTAGGCGAGCGCGCGCGGCGGTTACGCTCACGCGCGGAACGCTGATGCGTCTAATCATTGGGAATTGGCTTGGGTGCTATAATATGCCCCTTCGCGCGCCGCGCATCTTTCGTGGCGCCCGCGGGCAGGGAGAGAACTCATGGGAAAGCAGATGGGCGAATTTTTCGGCTGGGCACGGCAGCGTAAACTGCTGGCTACGCTGCTTGTGGTCGCTACACTCGGTATCGGCGTCGTAATCGGCAGCCTTGGAAGCGGGCACGTGGCTGCCATGAGGGAACAGGGAGCGGCCACGCCGCTGGCCATCCCCAATCCGGTCCAGCTTTCGGGCAGTTTTGCGGCTATCGTCAAGCAGGATTCCCCCGCGGTCGTCAACATTGCCACCACGCAGGTGATCGATCGGCGTTCCCGCCAGCGCATGCGTCCAGACCAGAATCCGAACGATCCCGAGGACTTCTTTCAGCACTTTTTCCAGTTTCCGGATCAGGGTCCGGTGGCCGAGCGCAGCCTCGGTTCCGGCGTGATTGTGGACGAAAAGGGTTACATCCTGACCAACAAGCACGTGATCGAAGACGCCACGAAGATTCAGGTGAAGCTGCCCGGTGATCCTACCATTTATACGGCCAAGCTCGTGGGCTCCGACTCGGACACCGACCTTGCCGTGATCAAGATCGACGCGCAGAAGCGTTTGCCCACCGCACGCCTCGGCAATTCCGACGGCGTGCAGGTCGGCGACTGGGTGCTTGCCTTTGGTAGCCCCTTTGGCTTGGAAGCCACGGTCACAGCGGGCATCGTGAGCGCCAAGGACCGCGCCAATATTTCCGCGGGCAAGCAGTTTCAGCGGTTTATCCAGACGGACGCGGCCATCAACCCGGGCAACTCCGGCGGTCCGCTCGTGAATCTGGCTGGTGAAGTGATCGGCATCAATACTGCCATCTACACCTCGAGCCGCGGCTACGAAGGCGTCGGGTTCGCGTTGCCTTCCAATCTGGCCATCAATGTGTACAACCAGCTTGTGACCAAGGGTACCGTCACGCGCGGTTCCATCGGCATCACGTTCCAGGAGGACCGCAGCAATAATCCGATACTGCTCAAGGAACTGGGCGTTGACCACGGCATCGTGATCGAACGCGTCGAGCCCGGCAGCCCCGCGGACAAGGTCGGCCTGAAGGCCGGCGACGTGATTACTTCCATCAACGGCAAGCCGGTTATGAGCGGAAACGATCTGGTGAACCCGATCGTGGCAACCAACATAGGCGGCAGCGTGGATCTTACTTACACGCGTGATAAGCAGAGCCACAGCGCCACCGTAGGCGTGGCCGACCGCAGCAAAATCTTTCCGCAGACGGCCCAAGTCACTGACGCGAAGTCAGAGGAAGAAGGCGCCACGGACTTCGGTCTGCACGTGGAAGACATCAGTGCCGACCTTCAGCAGCGTCTCGGGCTCGATCAGGCCACAGGCGTTATCGTCACTCAGGTGGATCCGGCCAGCTTCGGAGAAGACATCCAATTCAGCCGGGGCGACATCATCCTGGACGTCAACCACCAGCCGGTCTCGAATGTCCGCGATTGGAAGCGCATCACCAGCCGCCTCAAGGCGGGCGACAATGTGGTCTTCAAAGTGCGCCGTGGCGGGCCATCCAGCGGGGGGACGATCACCGTATTCCTCGCTGGAACCGTTCCATCTCCGGATAACTAAACGCCCGACGTGCTGGGCCTAGCCCACTTCACCCCAGAGGGCCGTCTCACCAGAGGCGGCCCAGTTTTTTTCTCTCCCGCGCTCGAGCCGGCACGCGGCGCTCGAACTCGAGCCTCTCTGCCTCTTTTTTGTTTTCGCTCCCTTCCGATTTTGCTCGGTGTGCTCTGTGTGCTTGGGGCGGGCCTGCTACCACCGGTCTGGGGGGCTCAGTCCTCCGCATCGCCTGCGCCATCGCAACCGGTTGCCAAGAAAAAGAAACCCGCAGGCTCAAAGTCGCGCCGCCAACTCGCTCCCGAGCCCGCCCGCATCCGGGAGATTCAGCAGGCCCTGGCTCGCGAGGGCTTCTACCAAGGCGAACCCAGTGGAAAATGGGACGGCGCCACCGTGACCGCCATGAAGAATTTCCAACAGTCCAAAGGCCTGCAGCCCACCGGAAAAGTTGAGGCCCTCTCACTTCAAAAACTCGGTCTAGGTTCTGCGATTGCCGGGCTCGCCCCGCCCGCTTCGCCGTCTCCACCCCAAACGGCTAGTCCGCAATCCGATCCTCCCAGGAAGCCGTAACAATCCGCGCTTCCCGTGGGTGCGGGATTCGATATACTCAGCCCGCGCCCGCTCGGAGGCTCCATGAAGCCGGTACAGGCCATTGCCGTCCTGGCTCTGGCATTATCCCTGCGCGCGCAGACCCCGCTCGCACCCTCTCAGGTCCCCATCCGTTCCGAGCCTCATCACCATCTCGTCCTCGAAAATGAATACCTACGCGCCTGGTCGTTCGATATCGCGGGGCACGAATCCACGCTGCTACATAGTCACGACCTGCCGTATCTGACCGTCGCGCTTACCCCTGGCGATTACGTCAGCGCCGCGCCCGGCAAGCCGGAAACGCACTTGGTTCCCGACGACGGCGAATTGAACTTCTCGAAGGGAGGATTTGTCCACGTCGTACGCACTGATGCCGGCTCGCCA
This sequence comes from Candidatus Acidiferrales bacterium, assembly GCA_030038535.1. Lineage (GTDB taxonomy): Bacteria > Acidobacteriota > Terriglobia > Acidiferrales > UBA7541 > JOPF136. Next base: position 191 of record JASHSV010000091.1, on the reverse strand, counting down.
TTCAAAAACCTGACGATCGAGCTCCTCCGACCCCAGGGAACGCCCCGAAATCGCTGTGAAAAGGTGATGATCGACGAGCCGCTCGATTGCCCCGTGGAGGCCGCCGGCAATCCCGTTGTGGAAACTCCTGTGTTTGAAACCGACGAGGTGCTCGTTCTGGCAGGCGCATTGGCGCAGGGAAGGTTTTACAA
>JASHSV010000090.1 GCA_030038535.1 Candidatus Acidiferrales bacterium | reverse complement strand
ATTTGGCCCGGGTCGGATGCGAATTCCGCGAACACCCGCACCAGATGAAGGAAGGATTCCGGATTCGCCCGCGGCGTAAAGGCGATGCTGGCGAGATCCGCTTCTCCCAGCAAACGGACAAACCCCTGTTCCGCCGGCCCCACTTTTACGGGACTGCCGTTGACCAGCAGCCGCGTTTCGGCCACGGCGAACTCCAGGTCCAGTCCGTTTCGCTCTTTGAGCGCGGCGGAAAGCGCGTTCCAGGCTTCCAGGGACTTGGAGTTGGTCTGGGTGTGCTCGACTCCGTACATCTGAGTGGACTTAAAGAGCAGATTCCAACTGCGCAGAAATTTTCCGACCGCAGTGCTGGGGGGCGGGGCAGTTGGCGCGGGAGCCATTCGGCCTAACCTGCGCATATTAAACCCTCGCAGCGAGCGTCAGTAAAGACCGGGCCCAGCGGGGGCACGGGAACCACATTTAAGGTGTATCGAGAGGAGGGTCAGTGGCCGGGTGCGGCTGGTGCGGAGCTGGCAGGACCCTCAACGATCAGGTGAAGAAGGATGGTCACCGGGCCATCGAGCGGGGCATCGTGCCGGGGCTGGCCGGAGTAGTCCTTGGACCAAGGCCGTGCTGGTTGAAAAGAAGCTGCTGTTGTGATGGCTTTCCCCGGGCAGATGATGCCACTGTAATCTTTTTCGCCGTCCGAGGCGGGCGAGGGCTCACAGTGCTCATCTTGAATCACGGCGGGCCAATAAGAATCGAGTATGGCGCCAGGCAGTTTGGGAAAGGCGTCTACGTTGATCGTGGCGCTCACAAGCAACTCGGAATTCTTTCGGAGATACGCGGCCAAAAACTCTGCTCGCGGCGTGGTCAGCACGAAGGTCACAGTCGCCAAGTCCTGCACGGTCTCCGGGCCCGTGTAGGTCTGAGAATTGTTGCCGCTATTCCAAGCGATGGGGATCAGCTCACGGGTGACGTGCGTGATGCTCAGTTCGCCGGTAAAAGCCAGGCGGCCGTCGCGGCGGACACGCGCGCGCGTACTGCGAAATTCCATAGCGGTGTAACGAAGAACAGGGGCAATGATGTTTGGACGGAGTGTCCCGTCCGGGGCAAGCAGTTGGCTGCCCTCGCCACCCGGGACGAGCGAAAAATGGAGGCTCGAGGCGGTTGGGTCGTCCAGGACGAGATTGATTCTGCCCGCCACTCGAGCGACGCCAACATTGACGATAACCGTTGTTTCCGTGTCTCTCCCCATCCACAGCGTTGCGTAAGAGTGCTCAGCGTCGAGCTGTGCAGGAGGGGACTGAGCCCCCGCAGACACGGCCATCGCGGCGGCGAGAGCAGATGACACGAGCAGGCTTGAAATCCGGTGGTCCACGGTGATACGACCGCCACAATCGCGCGTCGCGTGCGCGATGCGGCTCCCTCCGACCCAACACTACATTAGATGTTCGGCACGCCCCAAAGTTTCTAGCCTTCACCGGCCAACCTGCGATAGGCCTCGCGCCGGGTGAGGCCGCGCTCGCGTGCGGCGCGTTTGAGGGCGGCGTTGCGCGCAATGCCCTCGGAGCGCATGAGCTCGGAGACGCGGACGGAGAGAGGAACTTCTATGCCGGAAAAATGCTCGGCAGCCGGGGCGCGCACCAGTTCTTCCGACGGCGCCCCGATCACAACCGTAATTTCCCCGCGAACGGAGCCGGTAGAAAAATGCGCCGCGAGGTCCTGCAAGGATCCGCGACGGAATTCTTCATAGATTTTGGTCAGTTCGCGGGCCACGCACGCCGCACGGGGACCCAGAATTTCCGCCGCGTCGCCAAGACTCGCGGCGAGGCGGTGCGGAGCTTCGAACATCACGAGGGTGCGGGATTCTGGACGCAGGCGCTCGAGGGCGCGGCGGCGTTCGGCGCGGCGCGCGGGCAGAAAGCCGGCGAACAGAAATTCGTTGCACGGAATGCCGGAAGCAGCGAGTGCGGCCAGGACGGCGGACGCGCCGGGGAGCGGAACCACACGGATGCCGCGGGCGATTGCCGCACAGACCAGCCGGAATCCGGGGTCGGAGACGAGCGGCGTGCCGGCGTCGGTGACGAGTGCGCCCGGCTCGCCTTGCTCGAGCGCCGCGACCAGTTCGGGCGCGCGCTCCCGTTCGTTGTGTTCGTGGTAGCTGATGAGGCGCGTGTGGATGCCGTGGTGGCCGAGGAGCGTCGCGGTGCGTCGCGTGTCTTCGCAGGCGATCCAAAGGACCTCTCGCAAGATGCGGAGGGCCCGCAACGTGATGTCTTCTAGATTTCCGATAGGAGTGGAGACCAGATAGAGTACTGCGGTGGATGCGGCAGACGATGCCGCGCGCGTCGGATTGGGTCCGCTGCGGGCCATGGGTGTTCGAGCCACATGCTATACTACGATTTCTGAAGTTCCTGGGAGGGATTGTTCGTGCCTCTGTACGAGTATTTGTGCTTGAAGTGCGGGCACCGCTTCGAGAAAATCGAAAACCACACCGCCTCGTCTACCAAGAAGTGCCCAAAATGCAGAGGGAAAGCAGAGCGCGTGCTTACGCCGCCGGCTATCCAGTTCAAAGGGACCGGCTGGTACGTGACGGATTACTCGGGAAAGTCGGCAGGCGGAGATTCCAAGAAGTCCGAGGGAGCAAGCACCGATTCGGGCAAAGCAGATTCAGCGAAAGAAACCGCGCAAGCCAAAGAAACGAAACCGTCGAAGAAAGAAAAAACGTAGCGGCAAGCTAGAATTTCAGCGACTTCAGGTAGGCGCGGAAAGCGGAGCCGAGTTCGGGGTTTCGCAAGCCGAGTTCCACCGTGGCTTTCAGGAAACCGAGTTTGTCGCCCGCGTCGTAGCACACGCCTTCATAGCGGAACGCCCACAACCCTTTTTCCTTGGCGAGCAATCGCATCCCGTCCGTAAGCTGAATTTCCCCGCCGCGGCCGGGAGGCGTGCGTTCCAGGCAATCGAAGATTTCCGGGGGCAGCAGGTAGCGCCCCGTGACGATGAGGTTGGAGGGAGCATCCTCGCGCTTCGGCTTCTCCACGAGGTCGTCGACGGCAACCAGCCGTTCCGCAATCCGGGACGGCATGGGTGGCGTGGTCGAAGGGTTTGCCGCGGGCTTGATGACGCCGTAGAGATGGGCTTGCTCCATGGGAACGGGCTCGACGGCAATCGCGCCCTGGCCCGTGGCGCCGTACACCTCGACGAGCTGGAGCGTGGCCGGTCTTTCGGACTGGATGATGACGTCGCCGAGCAGCACGGCGAACGGCTCGTTTCCGACCAGTTCTTTGGCGGTGAGCACGGCGTGGCCCAGTCCTAGCGGCTCTCGCTGCCGGACGTAGCTGAATTCAACCAGGTTGCCGAGGGCATGGACCTGAGTCGCAAGGTCGGTCTTGCCCTTGTCGGCCAGGAACTGCTCGAGCTCCGGCGCGAAATCGAAATGGTCTTCTATGGCGCTCTTCCCTCGCCCCGTGACGATGATGATGTGCGTGATGCCGCTCGCGACGCATTCCTCCACCGAAAATTGGATCAGCGGCTTATCCACCACGGGCAGCATTTCTTTCGGCACGGCTTTTGTGGCGGGGAGAAATCGAGTACCCAAGCCCGCAGCGGGTAGCACTGCTTTACGGACGCGTCGAGAGG
>JASHSV010000089.1 GCA_030038535.1 Candidatus Acidiferrales bacterium | reverse complement strand
CCCCGCCAGGATCGCTGCCGCCCGGGTCCTTTGCAGCATCTTTCGGTATTTGGGGTTGGAAAGAAATGTCAGCATCCCAGGGCCGGCCTTCTCGATTCCCGCCACGCCGGCAATTTCGATGTTTCCATCCCCTTCCAGCTCACAGCTCAACCGCTCCGCAATCTCTCGCAGTTTCATGGCTCACCGTAGAACAGTCGTCGCTCCTGTTCGCCTTTCGCCTCAGCTGGCACCGAACTCTATACTACGCACACCCCGCCCCGAATTTCAGCTTCCGGCCACGGACCTGAATTGTAGACGTTTTGAATTCCGCTCTACTCGTTGAACAACGTCGGCTGTCCCGCTTCCGGCCGCGCCGGTGTTCGCCGCGCAATCCCCACCACTCCCAGCACCGTCATCTCGGCAATCGCCGGGCGCGGAATGAATATCCGCGTGCAATTCGTCCTCGGGTCCGGCGGCACCAGATTCACTCCCCGATCCAGCAGCGCCACTAGATCGTTCGCCACCACCCCTTCCAGGGTCTCTCCGTCGCGGTACTTTACCCGCACCCACAGTCCGTCCAATTTCGGCCGGCTCAAAAAACTCTTCCGCTCCGGCAGGAATTTTTCCTGGAAATCGTTCACAAAATACACGGTCCGCACGCGCTCCAGCTCCATCTGCTCCACTTCGCCGTTCACCTTCAGCAATTCGAGCCCTTCCGCGCGCCCCAGATGCGCCGGCGTCACGTAGCAAGGCACAGTCCGCCCGTCAAACGTTTCCACAAACACCTTTTTGTGGCTGCTCGACGATTCTTTGCGCTTCGGCACAGGCCTGTTCCTCTCCTCCATTGCAAACCTAGCGAATGTCTGTTAAAATGGCAAGACTTTCGGCCATAACGTGTTGAAAATACTACTAGTTATCAGGCGGGGTCGTTTTGACCGATAAAAAGCAGATCCTCAAATCTGCCTCTCTCATCACCGCCATTACCGTCGTCAGCCGTATTCTCGGCTACTTCCGCGACCAGCGGGTCACAGTGCTTCTCGGCACCTCGCTCGCCGCCGATTCCTTCATCCTCGCCTATCGCATCCCCAACCTCCTTCGCCGTCTGGTAGGCGAGGGCTCTATGACCGCGTCCTTTATCCCCGTATTCACCAGCTATCTGGCCGACAAAAAGCGCGACGAAGTCTGGGATTTCGCGAATCGCCTCTTCTGGACGCTCGCTCTGCTGCTCTCGCTCGTCGCCGTGGCTGGAATGCTTTTTTCTCCGCAGGTCATCCAGTTCTTCACCTTATTCGGCCACGCCCCGCAAAAGTGGGACCAGGCCGTTTCCCTCAACCGCATCATGTTTCCCTACATTTTCTTCATCGGCCTTTCGGCTCTGGCCATGGCCATTCTCAATTGCTTCCAGGTCTTCGGTTTGCCCGCCTCCACACCCATTCTCCTCAACCTTTCCATCATTGCCTTTTCTACGGGCATGGTCTGGCAGCGCATCGGCGACCCCGCGCGTTCGCTCGGTTTCGGCGTGCTGGTAGGCGGTACGCTGCAGCTCCTCTCTCAGATCCCCGCGCTCGTCCGACACGGAATGCACTTCAACCTCCGTTTTTCCGTCCGCCATCCCGGCGTCCGCGCCGTGGGCCGCCTGATGGTTCCCGGCTTCTTCGGCATCGGCATCTACCAAATCAATTTTTTCGTCGACACCGTGTTCGCCACCGCGGCCAAGATGCCCAGCGGCAGCATCACCGCCCTCTACGTCGCCGACCGCGTCATGGAGTTGGTCCTCGGCGGCTATGCCATCGCTGTTGCCACCGCCATCCTGCCTATGATGTCCCATCAGGCCGCCGCCCACGATTTTGAAAACATGAAGAAGACCTTCGTTTTCTCCCTTCGCATCGTCTCCTACATCACCATTCCCGCCGCCGTCGGCCTGGTTGTGCTCCGCGTTCCCATCATTCGCGTGCTCTTCGAACACGGCCAATTCCAGGCCGGTTCCACCGCGCTCACCGCGCGCGCTTTGTTCTATTACGCCATGGGTCTTCCCGCTTTCGCCGCCGTCAAACTGATCGTTCCCGGCTTCTACTCCACGCAGGATACGCGCACTCCCGTCGTCGTCGCCGCCTACTCCCTGGTTGTCAATTTCGTGCTCAACGCCGTCTTCCTCAAATCCTTCTTCCAAACCTTCCAGAACGGCGGCCCCGCTCTGGCTACCAGCCTCGCCGCCTATTTCAATTTCTTCATGCTCTTCGTCGTCTTTCGCCAGCGATTCGGCCGGCTCGGCACGTTCGCCATACTTCATTCCATGTTCAAAATCTCAATCGCCTCCGCGATCATGGGCGTGCTCTGCTGGGCCATGGTGTACTTCACCCATTTCGAGCAGCAGGCCCGGTTTCTCCCGCGTCTCGTGATTTTCTCCGGCGTTCTCGCCGTCGCCACCGGCGTTTACATCGGCATCACCTGGCTGATCCATTGTCCCGAGGTCGAGGAAGTCTGGGGCATTGCCCGCCGCGCCGGCCCGCGCCCACTGACCGGTGGATGAGCCATGTCCTCCCCGCGCACCGCCCGCACCCCATCCCCCCCGCCCGGCTCTCCCGCCGGACGGCTGAATGCCGCCATCACTCGTTTCCTCCGCCATCTCCAGGTCGAGCGCGGACTGGCCGCGAATACCCTCACAGCCTACGCCCAGGACCTCCGCAAATTCGGCGCATTCTGTGCGCAGCGCAAACTCTCTCTCCAATCCGCCGGCCGCGACACCGTTCTCGATTTTCTATCCGGCCTCTACCGCCGCAAGCTCAGCAGCCGCTCCGTGGCGCGCCATCTCGCCACGCTGCGCGTCTTCTTTCGCTTTGCGGTTTCCGATGGGCTCCTCCGCGACGAGCCCACCATCAATCTCGAGTCTCCTCGCTCTTGGAAGAGCCTGCCGATTTTTCTCTCCATCCCGCAGGTGGAAAAATTGCTGGCGATGCCCGACGCCCGCACTCCCTTGGGCGCCCGCGACGCCGCCATGCTCGAGGTTCTCTACTCCACCGGCTTGCGTGTCTCCGAGCTCGTTGGCCTGCGCGTGGCGGAGCTGGATCTCGCCATGGGCTGCGTGCGCTGCGTGGGGAAGGGAAATAAGGAGCGGCTCGTCCCCCTCGGACGCGCTGCCGTCAACTCGTTGCGACACTATCTCGGTGAGCCGCGTTCTCGCCTGCTTCGCGGCCGCGCCTCGCCCTTCGTATTCGTGAATCACCACGGCACCAAAATGTCCCGGGTCGGCTTCTGGAAGGTCTTGAAATCCTACGGCCGCCGCGCTGGCTTGCCTTCCAGGCTCAGTCCTCACAAACTCCGGCACAGCTTCGCCACGCACCTGCTCGAACGCGGCGCCGATCTTCGTTCCGTTCAGGCCATGCTGGGTCACGCGGATATTTCCACCACGCAGATTTATACGCACGTCACCCAGGAGCGTCTGCGGCAGATTTACCGTGCGCATCATCCGCGCGCCGGATAGCTGTGCGGCTGCAGTTTCGGAGAGTGGAGGGATCAGCCTGCGAGGGATTGCAATTGTCGCGCGCCGCGTAGCGAGTTTCGCTCCGCGCGCGGTCGAACGAGTGAGGAGACGCCATGCCTGACTACATGTTCCTTCTCGAAAGCCGCCTTTCCGCCGAGCAACGCGCCGTGGTCATGCGCGTCGTCGAACTCGCTCAGGCCCAGGGCGCCAACGTCTACATCGCCGGAGGCGCCGTCCGCGACCTCATCTCCGGGATGGCCATCCGCGACCTCGATTTCGTCATCGAGGGCAATCCGCTCCGTGCTGCCCGCGAACTCGAAAAGGGCGGCGCTCGCCTGCTCGAAGTGGACGAGGATCGCCGCGTCGTCGAAGTCCTCTTCCACGGCGATGTGGACGGCTCCCTTTCCGCCGCCCGCGACGACTTCTATGAATCTCCCGGTGCCAAGGTGCAGTACCGCTTCGGCACCATCCTCGACGATCTCCGCCGACGCGATTTTTCCATCAACGCCATTGCCCTCTCGCTCAATCCCGCCTCCCGCGGCCTTCTGCTCGACCCCACCAACGGCCTTGCCGATATCGAGCGCCGCGAAATCCGCATCCTCTCGATGCACGGTTTCACCAATCAGCCCGGCCGCCTGCTTCGCGCCCTCCGCTTCGCCGCACGCATGGGCTTCACTCTCGAGGAGCGTACCTCCGGCTGGTTCGATCTCGCCATCGAGCGCAAACTCCACTTGAACATCTCCGCCTCCGACATCACCGACGAGGTCCGCCAGGTCGGCCGCGAAGATAACGCCGCCGCCATCCTCAAAGCCTGGCAGGATCACGGCCTCCTCTCCCTCATTCATCCAAAGTTCAACTCCCGCAAGCCCGACTACAAGGGCCTTGACGCCCTCGTGAAAGCCCGCGAGGCGCTGGCGTCCATCAACCGCCGCGCGCGCCTCTCCGCTCCCACTCTCTATTACGTCTTCGGCCGTTTCAGCCGCGTCGAACGCTCCAATGCCCTCAAGCAAATCGGCCTCCGCGCCGCCGAAATCCAGCTCGTCACCTCGCTAGAAGAGCAGGCCGACGCCGCCGTCAAGATTCTCGGCGCGGCAAAGATGAAGGACGCGCGCGCCGCCTACGATGCCCTCGAAAAAATGCCGCCGGAAACCATCGCCTTTGTTCTCACATACACCCGCCAGTCCAAAGTCCTTGCGCGTATCAACGCTTACATTTCCAAATGGAAGCCCATGCGCGCGTCGCTTCCCGCTGTCCAGCTCGAGGCTCTCGGCGTCCCTCGCGGGCCCAAATTCGACGCCGTCCTCGAGCAGTTCTTTACCCTCCAGCTCCATGGACGCGTCCGCGGCCCCGAGCATTACGACCGCATTCTCCGCAATCTCGCCGGCATCAAGCCGGAGCCCAAGAAAAAACCGAAGCCCGAGAAAAAATCCAAGGACGCCGCCAAGCCCGCCGCTCCCGGTAAAGGCGCGGCTGTTGCTAAAGGCCAGCCCGCAGCTAGGCCCGCACCGGCCGCAAAACCCGCTCCGCATCCCAAGCACGCACCGTCGAAGGCTGCTCCAAAGAAAAAGCCCTCCAAGCCGGCCCACAAGAAAAAGCCTAAGCGCAGGCGCTGAGCGAGCGCGCCCCGCGTAACACCCATCGTCTTGTTGACGGGCTGTTTGCTTGAGTTTCCCTGATGACGCTCGAAGCGCTATTGGCTGAATCCGCTGAGGAGGATCACGTCACTCGATATCGTCCCGCGCGTCAGCGCGAGTTGCTGCCCGTCGTGAGACCATGCGAAGCTGAAAATCTGGCCGTTCGGAAAATTCGTCAATGCTCGGGGCGGACTCCCGTCGACGGGCTGCACCCAGAGGTTCGAGACTCCCCTTCGGATATCCACGTACGCGAGTCCTTCTCCATCCGGCGTCCAGTGCAAGTTGTTCGCGGATTCAACCGGCAGGGTCCCGCGTTCAAAAGGAATCGTCTTTGCCGGCTTGCCGCCGTCGAAGGGAAGGATCGCAATAGCCTGCTTGTTTACCTCAGGGAAATAAATAGTTGCGATCCACTTCCCATCCGGCGACACGGCGGGGAGCATCGCCCGGAAGCTGCTCAGTTCCACAGACGCGCCCCCCTCGATGGCCATCCTCCGAAGCCTCCCGTCTCCTCCGCTGTACACCACCCGCTTGCCGTCCGCTGAACAGGAAGGCCCCTGATCATTGCCCGAGAAGGTCAGCTGTTTCGCGTTGCTTCCGTCCTCATTTACGCTCCAAATATTTGAAGACGCCCCGGAAAGCACCGTATACAGAACCGTTCGGCCATTCGCACACGTGGTGGGCTCCAGTTTCCATCCCGGGCTGGTCGTCAGTCGCCGCGGATGGCTCCCATCCGCCTCCATCATCCACAACTCTTGGTTCCCGCCGGCCACCGAGTAATAGACGATCCGTTTGTCGGCAGTCCACGCCAGGCCGCTCCACCCCCCGAACCCCACCGACCCCGAAGTGATCTGCTCGCCGCTCTCCGGGTGCGCCGCAGGGGCGACCCACACGTTCGAGGGCACCTCTGTGCCGACGGTGGCGAGCACATTCGCGTCCGCGGTTGCGCTCACATCGCCATAATCGGTCAGGTCATTGGTGATCCGTCGCAATTCGCCTCCAGGATAGGTGAGCTCCCAGATTTGTCCCGCCGGGCCGGAAGAGGTATCGCTCGCGGTCATTACCAGATTTCTCCCGTTTGGAAGCCAGGTCAGGCTCGCCACGTCCGTCCAGCTCTGTCGTCCCAGCGGTTGTTCACGGCCGGTGGCCACATCAAAAAGCCAGATCCCCAGGGTCTTAGTTTCCCCTCTTCGGCTCCATACGGCTGCCGCAATATTCTTGCCGTCCGGTGACCACGCCGGAGAGGCCAGAGCGCATTGCTCTGAGCCCCGCCAGAGCATCTTTTCTTCACCGCCCTGCGAACTGGCGATCACCAATTCATGCCCCGGCGTGGAGCGGACATATGCAATGCGCTGGTCGTCGGGGGAAACCGTCAGCATGGTCACAATGTTTCGAGCGATCTCGCTGGGCTCGCCCCCGAGCGTCGGCACACGAAACGCCGTCGCCAGGACGGCGCCACTCGGGTACTCACTATAGAAAAGGTAATTGTTGTCGCGGGAAAAGTTCACTCCCCCGAAGGTGGCCGCATGCGGTGCCACCACCCGGAGATCGCTGTGCGTCGCCACTTGCCGTACCCACAGGCTCTGGTTCCCGGGATCGCCGGAGACGTAGGCCACGTATCGGCCGTCGGAAGATATGGCGGCGCTCTGTGCTCTCCCGTCGGTCGTCAATTTCACCATTTTCAATGCTTCACTGCGCGCGGCCGCTTCGCGTCGCCCCAATGGTCTATATACCAGCAGAGCAGCGAGCCCCCCGGCGGCGACAACCGCCAGGGCAACTCGCAGCGCCCGCGCCGCGGCCTCGCGCCGTAAACTCCGCCCCTCGGCATGATTTTCCAGTTCGCCATTCTGTATGTTTAGATTCGTCTCCGTTTCTTCGCTGGACTCCTCGTGCTCTTCCTTCACTACGATCCGCGTCCGCATCCGCCTCTGCACGCGGATTTCCTGCCTCGGAAAAGCTGTTCCTTCCCGCACCGGCGCTGCAAATCGGTATCCCAGCCGGGGCACCGTTTCAATGTAGTCGCCTCCGTCCTCAGCGCCCCCCAGCGCGCGGCGCAGTTGCGAGATTTGCTGCGTCAGATTGTTCTCTTCAACATACGTATCCGGCCACAGCTCCTGCATCAGCTCTTCCTTGCTCAGCACGTGGCCGCTGTTCCGCACCAGTAGCAGCAGTGTTTCAAACGCCTTGGGCGGTACGTTTACCGGACGGTCGATGCGCAGAAGCAGCCGTTCAGATGGTTCCAGGCGGTAGGGCCCGAACTCGTAGATGGCCTTGTCTGGCGGGAACATGGCTGCTTTCAGCCGTTCTTCAGAAAAAATTCAGAACATCCTAAGTACTTCCCGGTTCGCAAAATTTAAGAGAGCTCGACGGGGCGCATCCCCGGGTCCTGCCCGGGGGGAATGCGTGGATTCTAGAAGGAATGCCCCCCGGGTTCAAGCCCTGGGTGTGCGCCGGCCGGGCGGACCGTTCCGACAGTGGGACCATTGAAAAGGAAGCGAATCACACGGACGACGGAAGTGACCATCGAGACCGAAGAAAGCATTGTCATCCGCGCAGACACTGAATTTCCCCCCAGCGCCCTGTGGTGCCCGGCCTGCGGCCGGCACGTCGAGATGGTCACTCTGGAGCAGGCGGCGCAGATCGGTGGCGTCAGCCCGCGCACCGTCTGCGACTGGATGGAAACTGGCCTGGTCCATTTCATCGAGGTCGGCGACGGCCTTTCGATTTGCCGGCCCTCTCTCTCCATTAAGCGGGCCGCCTCTCGAGCCACGTTTTCGACAGGGAAGACTAGCTTGCATCGGAGGAAGCCATGAAAAAGTCAGCCGCGTTTTCGTCTCCATTGCGCTCCTCCGCCGCGCTGCGATTCGCCGCGGCGGCTGCCTGGGTCGTGTTTCTTCTTGCGCCGGCTGTCGCAGCCCCACAGGCGCCTGCCAAGGCCGAACCGCAGGCCGGAGGCCAGCCGCTGGCTGCATCGCCGCAGGTCGTGCCTGCTCTGCCCGTGCCGCGCCTCGTTAAATTCTCGGGCGTGGTGAAGGATGCCGCAGGCGCTCCGCGCACCGGCACCGTCGGCCTCACCTTTTCCATTTATCAGGAGCAGGAGGGCGGAGCCACGCTGTGGATGGAGACCCAAAACGTGGAACTGGACGCCGAGGGGCGCTACTCCGTGCTGCTGGGTAGCACGCAGAGCGAAGGGGTGCCCTTGGACCTGTTCGCCTCGGGCGATCCGCGCTGGCTGGGAGTGCGGGTGGAGTTGCCGGGAGAAGTCGAGCAGGCGCGGGTGCTGCTGGTGAGTGTGCCGTATGCGCTGAAGGCTTCGGATGCGGACACGCTGGGCGGGAAGCCGGCTTCGGCCTTCGCGCTGGCGCCGACGGAGACGAGCGCGACGACGGCAACGACGAGCGGCACGTCAACGGCAGCGAGCCCGGCGAGCCCAACGACGACGAAGGGGAAGAAGCCGGCGACCGCGGGTACGGAAACGATGGGCTTCATCCCCATGTTCATCGACACCACCGGAGACCTGGGGAACTCGCTGATCGAGCAAAGCGGGGGCGCGATCGGGATTGGCACGTTTCCGGTGCAGGCGCTGGACGTGATTGGAGGGATTCGCGCGTCGACGGGGCTGGCCACGGGGAGCCGGAACACGTCGCCGGACGCGATCAACACGAACGCGCTGTTTCTGAACGGCTCGAACGCGATGGGCGTGATCGGCGCGAGCAATGCGGTATTTGCGCCTGGCGTGCTGTTCACGAAGGTGAGCTTCTATGCGGGGAACGGGACGGCGACCTCGGAACGGATGACGATCAACGGGGCGAACGGGTTCGTGGGGATCAACAACACGTCGCCGGGGCAGCAGTTGGATGTGATGGGAGGCTCGATCCGGACGGACACGCAGTTCATTTCGACGGTGGCGACGGGGATGGCGCCGATCTCAGTGAATTCGACGACGATGGTGCCGAACCTGAACGCGGGGCTGCTGGGCGGGGTGGCGGCAACTGGATTTGCGCAACTGGGAGCGATGAGCAACGTGTTTATGGGCGGGATCACGGCTTCGGGATTCACGGGCAGTGGAGCGGGGCTGACGGCGCTCAACCCGGCGAATCTGAGTGCGGGCACGGCGGGAATCAGCATCACCGGGAACGCAGACACAGCGACGACGGCCGGCAACGCACTGATGCTGGGCGGAATGCCGGCCAGCGCTTTTCTACAGACCGGGGCAGCGAGCACGACAATCACGGGGCAAACTACTTTCACGGCGGCCCCGACGGG